>NZ_JAGDQK010000020.1:0-184684 GCF_017498755.1 Bacillus sp. XF8
ATTCATGGTATAACCTAAATAAGACTCATAAACCTGAATACTTCTTCCAGTTAATGAATTCAATAAATAGATGAGCTAAAAAAATCAACTGAGCAGTTTTATATTAGTTTAATTCAAGTGAATTGTTAGCCAGAAATGCATTGCAGTAAATTTCATATGTTGTAGTAGTAAATGAGGTCACCTGTATTATTTATCCTTTTCTTTTTTCTCTATATAATGTGTAACATTATATTTAATCCCTTTACAAACCAAGGTATAATAGCTTATTTTTTGCTTTCAATAATATATGAAGACCGTCTTTATTATTTTGTGTATCATGCATGTGCTGAGCCAAATAAGGATTCCATTTTCATTTTTCCTTTTTCTCGAATTTCGGCATCTGTATGTACCATGATATATCTGTGTGCCCAGGCAATTGCTATAACGTCATCTAACAGGCCAATTCCAATAATAGCCGCTAAATCCGGAATGAAATCTATTGACCATACGTAATAAGATAGCGCAATTAATATAATCATCTTGGCTTTAGCAGGCAGCCCGTTCTTTTTTAAGGTGTAATATAAAATAATACTCTCATATACACCGGACTTACCTAACTTTGTTGCACCGTTCTTTAATTTTCTCCATAGTTTCTGCTTCTCCATACAAGCACTCCTCATCTCGTCTTTTTTTCGTTAATTTTGTACAAGCATATTCAGTATTATGTAAAAAATATTTAAAAGGATAGAGTTTTTAAAAGGATAGACAAATAATCGATAAAATAACCTTCTTTACCATATATTTCTTGTTGTTAATTTTCATAAGAATAAAAAAGGAAGAGGATAGGAGGGGGAACATGTGGGGATTGTTTGATGTAATAGCAGATATTATATTGTTTTATCCAAGGGCTGATGTGAAGTTAAAGCATCATATTGCGAAACTAAGCGAACAAGAATGGTTTCGGAAATTACATGAAGATTCAAGGTATACAAGTTTGATTTGGAACAATCGAAAAATCAAGAAATTTATTTTGTCGCCTGCTATTATGAAATTGCAACCAAAATCAATAGAGAAACAGAAAGAACTGATCCAATTCATTCATAGCGAGTATGAAAAAAGGAGATAAGAATTATCTTATTTTTCATATTTAGTGAAACAAATGGTACAATATAAACTTAATGTGAAAAATAAGGAAAAGAAGTGATCTGTTTGAAAAACTTTTTAGAATTAGGAATTAGTGAAACATTTAATCATACACTACGTGAAACTGGGATTGCTGAAGCAACGCCAATCCAAGAGAAAGCAATCCCAGTTGTTATGGCTGGAAAAGATATAATTGGTCAGGCAAAAACAGGAACAGGAAAGACTCTTGCTTTTGTTTTACCAATTTTAGAAAAAATTGATCCCGAATCAAGTGATATACAAGCTTTAATCGTTGCACCAACTAGAGAATTAGCACTGCAGATTACAACTGAAATTGAAAAGATGCTTGTTTATAAAGAAGATATCAATGTTCTTGCGATATATGGTGGTCAAGATGTAGCGCAGCAAATGAGAAAACTAAAAGGAAATACACACATTGTTGTAGCAACGCCAGGACGTTTATTAGACCATTTACGTCGTGAAACGATTGTATTATCAAATGTTTCTATGCTTGTGTTAGATGAAGCGGATCAAATGCTTCATTTCGGCTTTTTATACGATATAGAAGACATTTTAGAAGAAACACCTGAGAGTAAACAAACGATGTTATTCTCGGCAACGATGCCAAAAGATATTAAAAAGCTTGCGAAGCGCTATATGAAAGAACCTGAGATGATTCAAATTCAAAGCGAAGAGGTAACGGTGAATAATATTAAGCAACGTGTAATTGAAACGACAGACCGTGCAAAGCAAGATGCGCTGCGCCATGTGATGGACCGTGATCAGCCGTTTTTAGCTGTTATTTTTTGTCGTACAAAGCGTAGAGCAAGTAAATTATATGATGATTTAAAAGGATATGGTTATAACTGCGATGAACTTCATGGTGATTTATCGCAAGGGAAACGTGAACGAGTGATGAAAAGTTTCCGCGATGCAAAAATTCAATACTTAATCGCAACAGATGTAGCTGCTCGTGGATTAGATGTAGAAGGTGTAACGCATGTATTTAACTACGATATACCTGAAGATGTAGAGAGCTATATACACCGAATTGGACGAACTGGACGTGCTGGTGGATCAGGACTTGCAATTACATTCGTTGCACCGAAAGATGAAATGCATTTAAAAGAGATTGAAAAAGGCATTGGTACAACGCTGCAAAGACAAGAATTGGAGTTGCCTGCAAATCAAGCACCTGTAAAAAATGAGCAAAAGAAAAAAGAACACACAAGGAAACCAAAGAAAACGGGACAATATCGTCAAAGAGATAATCGTGAAGGATCCAAAAATGAAAAACAACGATCATTTGATAAATCAAGTAAAAAGAAAAGTGATACAAAGCAAGGTCAGCAAAGACGCAGTCGTTAATATAGAGTAAGTATTAATAGTGAAAAGTCGTTTTCCTTTAAAGAAGGGAACGACTTTTTTATTTTGTTATTCTCTCAAAACTTAGAAGTTATTATAAGTTGACAACTTAGTATCTTTTGAGGAAAATACAATTATAAGAATGTATGTTCCGTTTACTGAGGGACTAACAATTTCATGTGTATCTACATAAAAGGAGCTGTTTCTAAGTGAAGAATTTAAAACAAAAAATTACTACTTTTTTAATGTTTGAAGGCAATGCAGAGGAAGCAATGAATTTATATACTTCTTTATTTGATCAGTCGGAAATTATAAATATTTCTCGTTACGATGCAAATGGACCAGGCAAAGAAGGAACTGTAATGCATGCTACATTCACATTAAATGGACAAGAGTTTATGTGTATCGATAGTTATGTGAAGCATGAGTTTACATTTACTCCTTCGATGTCGTTATATGTAAATTGTGATACAGAGGAAGAGATTGCTGAAGTTTTTAATAAGTTAGCGCAAGAAGGAGAAGTTTTAATGCCACTTACAGCTTATCCATTCAGCAAGAAATTCGGTTGGCTAAATGATAAGTATGGTGTTTCTTGGCAGTTAAACCTTTCTGAAAACTAGGTATATATTAGTAAATAAAAGCGTATTCTCAATTTAATGAGTAATACGTTTTTTTATTCATAGTGCTACTAATAAGTTTAAGCGGAATCCCCTTTATTAAGTCAAAACGGTTGATTTAATATTTCAGAAATAAATTGTGGTATAATTTACATATAGGGGGAAAGTAGATGACACAGCACAAAGAAGAACAAATGAATCAGGCGCTCGCACTGTTTTATTTTGCATACAAAACATTTACAGAAAAACCAGATGAGATTATAAAAAAATATGGTATACAGCGAGTGCATCATCGAATTTTATTTTTTATTGCTCGTTTTCCAGGGCTCAGTATAAATGAATTGTTATCTCTGTTAGAAATAAGTAAACAAGCTCTTCACGGACCACTTCGTCAGCTTCTCGAAAAGGGGCTTATTGAAAGCAATGAAGCAGAACATGATCGTCGCGTGAAACAGCTTGTCCTAACCAAAGAAGGAGCAGAGCTAGAGAAAAAATTAAGCGATGTGCAAAGAAAGCAAATGGGAAGTATTTTTTCAAAATTTGGTGAAACATGCGAAGAAAATTGGCATCAAGTTATGACGGAACTAGCAAATAGCCGCTTAGGTTTTGATGCATGGTTATCTAAGCGTGAAGAGCCAGTTGATCAAAATGAGTAAGTAAATAATTTTTCTGTTTTTAGAGTTTGAAAAAGAATTGATTTTATCCATGTATTTTGGCAACTATGAGTGGATCATAGAATACATAGATAAAAAATGAACATTACCAAATACTTTATGATGTGTACGTATTGTAAAATTTAAATCGTTATTATTCGTCATTACTATTTAAGTATGGACGGAGAAGTACCTGAAGGCGTAATTCCAAAACATATATCTTTATAAAAAAATATTTGTGGAAATTTGAAATGCATGCTTGTCTACATATACAATGTAGATTCATTATAAAAGACGTGGGTTCCTTTTTAGTATATGCAATGTAGCTTACTTTAGAAGGTTGTCCATGTCTTTTGTCATAATGAGAGTGAAGTGAGCATGTAATGATATCGTGAGAAGTTTTTGAATGGAGGGTGATGTGATTGACAGTCTCTAACATTCGAATTGGTTTGTTTTTTCTCGTACTAGTTTTTTTATTTCTTATTTTCTTTTATTGGAAAAATGAAGAACTGTACGAAGAGAAAAAGCAACTTATTCGAAAAACATGGTATGGTGTGTTTATTACATCGGTTACAATTTATTTCATGATGAAAGGAATTGATTTGACCCTCTGGAAAAATATTTTACTGTTCGTTGCGATGGTGATATTTGTTGATATTGCATTTATTTTAACTCCAAACATTTCAGAAATATGGGGTGCGAAATTTAGTGATATCGGAAAGACCGTTCAATCCATTAAACGCTCACTAATTGCTTCGAAAGCACGAGGAGAGATTTATACTACAATTATTCAAAATGTAAATCCCGCAGCATTTGGTACGATGGAGTGGCGGGCAGAGGCTGAGTATGCACAAAGTTTAAATGCATTTCTTGATACGTACGCTGAAAAAATTGGAGCGAAAATCGTTGTATTTGTGACAGCAGATGAATTGAATACGAATTTCCGTGGTATCCGCTCTCAATTTAGTATTACAGTACCTTTAGAACATATAGAGCAGTTAAATGAACAAAAAGCGGTGCAAGTTGAAAATGTCGGTATCATACCTGCAAAAATAGTAAAAGATGTTTGTATTGTTATTGATGGTCAAAAGAACAATCTTCAAGATCGAGATTTTGAAAATGTATATAATTTAACGATTCATCATAGTTATTTTAGGAAGTAAGGACAGAATATGAATTCTGTCCTTTTCTCCAATACATAATTTAGAACAAATTCCGAGTTAATCGGACAAAAGTTGAATAAAATCGGACAATCATTCCTACACTAGCACGTAGAGGTGATTGTAGTGGAAAAAGAGTATAGTAATGAATTCTTTAAAGAAGAAGCTGAGGATACAACAGATTTTTCTTTAATTAAAGGAGATACAATGCGGCAAGTAGAAGATTTAGAAGAAGAATTAAAAAGAAAAGGATAGAAGTGCGTCTGGTTTATATTTGGGATATAATTAAGTGAGAAAGATTGTATCTTTTTTAAAAAAGGGGGAGGAAAAAATGCAAGAAATGAAACAACAAAAACTTTCTTTTTTTAAGGAAAAAAAAGAAGCACCGAATACAGATTTCTCTCTTGTGAAAGGTGCATTAACGGAAAATATTAATCGACTAGAAAAGCTCATGAATGGTGATGCATCAAAATATATACAAGGGAAAAAATTGAAAGAAAATGTATAAAAGCATTTTCTTTTTTTATTTCTTCTTCATTCCTGTCGCAAATTCCTTAAAATCTAGTTTCTCATAGTAGGGAACATTTTCCTCTGTACAAAGTAATTGTAAATGAAGATTCGTTTGTTGACACTTCACTACCAACTTCTCAATTATTTTTCTACCTATTCCTTGATTCTGGTATAGTGGATGGACGACTAAGCCACAAAGATAAGCATTGATTGCTCCATCTGAAATGACGCGCCCTGTACCTATTAATTGATTTTTGTCATAGGCAGATACTACAAAAGTGCTTTGAGCAGTAGCTTTAAATAATTGTTCTTTTGATAACTTCAGGTAATCATTCCAGCCGACAGAATCATACAAATCGAAAATATGCTCAGGACAAGGGAGCTCCTCTGTAAAATGCATATACATTCTCCTTAAAATTGAAAATTTAATGTGTTAATTTATACTAACATTTCGAAAGTAATTACACGAAGAACACTTTAAGAGTTAAATAGAAAATAGTTTTGATAAGTAGAGCAGGGAAGGTTCAAAACATTAATAAAAATTGAAACGATGAAGCGTGGTATAATAGTAAGGAGAAGAATGAATTAAAATGAACTTTTATTCAATGAATTATATGTAAGAGAGGAGCTTAAAAATGTATTCTAATTTAGAACAATTAACAAAGCACCCTGTATTTTATCATTTTGCAGAAATTTCAAAGATTCCAAGAGGATCTGGAAATGAAAAAGAAATTAGTGATTTCTTAGTGAAATTTGCAAAAGGTCGTAATCTAGAAGTGATACAGGATGAAGCTTTAAACGTAATTATTAAAAAGTCAGCAACTGCTGGCTATGAAAATGTTCCTGCAATTATTATTCAAGGCCATATGGACATGGTTTGCGAGAAGAACCAAGCAACAGTTCATGATTTTGAAAAGGATCCAATTGAGTTACGAATTGATGGAGACATGTTGTATGCAAACCAAACGACTTTAGGTGCAGATAATGGTATTGCGGTTGCATATGCATTAGCACTATTAGATTCAACAGATATTCCGCATCCAGCTCTTGAAGTTGTTATTACAACAGAAGAAGAAACAACAATGGGTGGTGCTTTTGCTGTTGATTCGAAGCACTTTGATGGAAAAATATTTATTAATATTGATTCTGAAGAAGATCATAAATTATTAGTGAGCAGTGCAGGCGGAGCAAAAGCTGTTGAAACGATTCCTGTTGTTTGAGAAGAAGTGCCTGTTGAACTAGAAGTATATCGTTTATATGTTGGGGGCCTAAAAGGTGGCCATTCTGGTATGGAAATTAATAAACAACGAGGAAATGCCAATAAAGTTTTAGGTCGCGTTCTTCATGATTTATCAAAGGAAATCTCATTTAACATGAGTGAAGTTCATGGTGGATTAAAAACAAATGCAATTCCGCGTGAAAGTGTAGCAACAATTTTATTATCTGTAAATAATGTACAAAAGGTAGAAGAGAAAGTGACAGAATGGACACGCATTTTCCAAAACGAGCTACGTGCTGTAGATCCTGATGTACATGTTTCTCTTACAAAATTAGAAGAAAAAGTAGAAAAAGTATTTGCAGCAGAAACACAGAAACAACTTATTTCTTCTTTATTCTTGATTCCAAATGGCATTCAAAGCATGAGCATGGATATTAATGGACTTGTAGAAAGCTCAACAAACTTAGGTGTTATTGAAACGTTACATAATGAAATTAAATTAAGAAATGAAGTAAGGAGCTCTGTAAGCAGTTTAAAACAGCACATTACGAATGAAATTAAGTATATCGCAGAATTAGTTGGAGCAAAGTTTGAGAAGGAATCAGAGTATCCAGAATGGCCATACAATCCAAATTCACCAATTCGTGATTTGTTTGAAAAAGTGCATAAAGAAAAATATAACAAAGATGCTGAAATATTTGCGGTACACGCTGGTATCGAATGTAGTGTATTTGTTCAAAAAATGCCTGAATTAGATGCGATCTCATTTGGACCAGATATTTTCAACGTTCATACACCAGATGAGCATATTAGTATTTCTTCAGTTGTGAATAACTGGGGATATTTCGTTGATGTTATGAGAGAAACGAAAA
The DNA here is from genome assembly GCF_017498755.1 of Bacillus sp. XF8. Taxonomy (NCBI): domain Bacteria; kingdom Bacillati; phylum Bacillota; class Bacilli; order Caryophanales; family Bacillaceae; genus Bacillus; species Bacillus sp. XF8. The sequence goes on from NZ_JAGDQK010000020.1 coordinate 7,519, forward strand.
CATTAGCATAAATATATAAATTAATTGAACTGCCTAAGATTTCCTTAGGTAGTTTTTTATTGTATTAGGATGGCAAACACATAGAAATTTGTATACAGATAAAATCAATAAGATGAAGAGGATATTTGTAATTTTAATTAAAGTGGATGGAATTTGAGAACGATAATTTCATGTACTGTATTGAAAGAAGAAATGAAAAATTTAAAAAATACACTATTTGATAAAATCTTAATGATGTGATTAAAAAGAAGTGCTAAAAATATATGTAATAGAACTTTTATAAGGGAAAAAATATGAAAAAAGGATATAAAAGATTATTCATTATAAGTGCGTTAGCAATAGGAGTGAGTACATTCTCATATTTACAAAATAATTTATTAAGTGTAAGTAAAATAGTAATAACATCTAGTAAAATACCTTCTCAGTTCAAAGAATTTTCAATAGATCAGAAATTGCAGTCGTACAGTTGAATTAAGTTGTACTACAAAGTACAAGTATCCATTACAATTTTGTTAAATTTGTTCTACACTACATAAACTAACAAATTTTGACGGCCTTTCTTTGTTATAGTGTAAATAATTAAAATACTCAGTTTTTAATTGAATTAGAATGTTTATGGTTTGTGCATATAAAAAACTTTTTATAAAGGAGTGTACACATGCATAAAGAATTTGAAATTGAGGAATACACAGCAATTGAAGAACAAATTCATTATTATAGTCAGTGTTTATTGGTGAATCACCCTGAACAAATTGTAAAGTATTTAGAAAAAAGGTTAGAAAAATATACAGAAACATTGAAATATGCGCACTTGTATCCTGAAAAAGTTATTTTGCCTATACAGCAATTAGTAATTGAGTATTCTTTTGACCTTGCTAGGATTAGAAAGTATTTAAATTTAGAGACATAGCTAAAAAATAATGTTTTAAAATGAAACAGAGTCGGCAATGAGAAATTCATTCTATCGTCGACTCTGTTTCATTGTTTTATCCCGCAAAAGCCCGAAAGGTATTTGTTTTTAAAAGGTTAGGAAATAAGACTTTTAAATAAAGTTTGACATATAATACTTCAAGAGTAAAATAAAAGTGAGTACTCACTCATTTTAAGGGGGGATTATATTGCAACGATCTTCAGTCATTTTACAAGATGTATCAAAGCATTTTGGGAAGAAAGAAGTACTGCACAATATTTCATTATTTGTAGCAGACACAGAGATTTTTGGTCTTGTGGGTCCATCCGGATCTGGAAAAACGACACTTATTAAGATGATTGCCGGTATTAGTGAAGCAACTTTAGGTGATGTAACAGTTTTAGGAACGAAAATGCCTAATTTAGATGAGATGAAGCATATTGGCTACATGGCACAAGCAGATGCGCTGTATGAGGAGTTATCAGCTTATGAGAATGCAGATTTTATTGCAACGATGTACGGATTAAAGGGAAAGCATAAGAAAGAGAGAATAGAAGAAGTATTTTCATTAGTTCAATTATCACAGCATGCCAAAAAACAAGTACAACATTTTTCAGGTGGAATGAAGAAACGTTTATCACTTGCAATAGCACTTTTACATGAGCCAAAGTTATTGATTTTAGATGAACCAACTGTTGGAATTGATCCAGTTCTTCGTAAATCTATTTGGGAGAAATTTTATGAGCTCAAAAAACAAGGAACAACGATTATTGTGACAACACATATTATGGATGAAGCGGAATTTTGTGAACGTCTTGGATTAATTAGAGATGGTAAGTTAATTGCGACGGGAACACCAAATGACTTAAAAGATCGAACTTCATCAGGACGGATTGAAGATGTCTTTCTATTGGAAGGAGCGATTGAATCATGAGAATTGGTGGTGTAGTTATTCGTATTATTCGTCAGTTTTTTCGAGATAAACGATCACTTGCGATGATGTTTGGAGCTCCGATGTTACTCCTTTGGTTATTATCGCTTGTGTTTACTCAGAAGGATTATACACCTCATATTGCGCTAGTAGATGTTCCAACACCTGTTGTGGAGGCAATGAAAAAACAAGATGCAACAATTTATAAGTATAGTAAAGACAATGCGCATTCTAAATTAGAAAAGCAAAAAATAGATGCGATTATAACTTTAGAAAATGGAAAAGTAAACGTATTATTAGAAGGTAGTGACTCTTCGAAAAATCGTGCCGTGCTACAAGTATTACAAAAGGGCACCGAAAAAAATGAAATGCCTGGTATGAAACCAGAAATTGATTTTTTACATGGATCTGCAGACTTTACAATGTTTGATGGACTTGGGCCTGTATTAATTGGTTTCTTTACATTTTTCTTTGTCTTTATTTTATCAGGTGTATCTTTTGTACGTGAGCGGTTAAGTGGAACGTTGGAAAGACTTTTATCCACCCCAGTGCGAAGATGGGAAATTGTTGTAGGTTATATACTCGGATTTGGTATTTTTGCGTTTTTACAATCTGTTATCATTGTAAGTTTCTCTGTTTATATTCTTGATTTATATGTAGCAGGATCTCCGTGGCTTACATTACTGATTACATGTATGCTTTCATTAACAGCATTAACATTAGGAACATTTTTATCAGCATATGCGAATAATGAATTCCAAATGATTCAGTTTATTCCGCTAGTCATCGTACCGCAAATTTTCTTTTCAGGTTTGTTTCCAATGGAATCAATGAATAAGTGGCTACAAATGCTTGGAAAGCTATTTCCGCTCACATATGGTGCTGATGCGATGAGACAAGTGATGATTCGTAATCAAGGATTTACTGAAATTGCAGGAGATCTTGGTGTGTTACTTCTTTTTGCGCTATTATTTGCGGTAGGAAATGTATTTGCTTTAAAGAAACATCGCAGAATATAATGTTTATAAAAAAGGGGCATTCTGAATGAAAAAAGATTGGTTAGAGGAGTTGATCGCTGCTACGGATACAGATAAGCGTAATGAACGGCAGATGCGTATATTAGAAGCAGCGGTTGATATGTTTGGAGAGAAAGGATATGCATCCACTTCAACGAGTGAGATTGCAAAGCGTGCTGGTGTAGCGGAGGGAACGATCTTCCGCTACTATAAAACGAAAAAAGATTTACTATTAGCGGTTGTCATGCCTACATTAACAAAGTTCGCTGCACCATTTTTTGTACAAGCTTTTGCAAAAGAAGTACTTGAAAATACGTACAAATCTTATGAAGAGTTTTTAAGAGTGGCGATTCGAAATCGGTTTGAGTTCGCTAAAAAACATTTTCCAATGTTAAAAATTTTAATGCAAGAAGTACCGTTTCAACCAGAATTAAAAAATGAAATACAACAATTAGTAGAGGAGGAACTTTTTTCCCGCTTTAAAAAATTAATTGTGTATTTTCAACAACAAGGGCAAATTATTGAAATGCCGACACCTTCAGTTATACGTTTTACTTTATCAGTTATAATGGGCTTGATTTTAACTCGATTTTTATTGCTACCCGAAGAAAAATGGGATGATGAAGTGGAAATCGAAAATACAATTCAATTTATTTTGTATGGATTAACGCCTCGGAGGTAATAAAATGCGACAATTTGCTAAGCCGACAGTTGTTGTCAGTAAATGTCTAGAATTTGATGCTTGTCGTTATAATGGAGATATGATTCCTGATGTTACAATTCGAAACTTACAGCCGTTTGTTACGTTTATTCCCGTATGTCCTGAAGTGGAAATTGGATTAGGAATTCCACGCGAAACCATTCGAATTGTCGAAGATAGTGGAGTTCCTAAGCTTGTACAGCCTTCAACAAGAGAAGATGTGACAGAGAAAATGCAACGGTTTTCTGATCAATTTTTAAGTACTTTACCGGAAGTTGATGGTTTTATTTTAAAGAATCGTTCTCCGAGTTGTGGAACTAGAGATGTGAAAATTTATACGGGATATGAAAAATCACCAGCAAAAGGGAAAGGTGCAGGTCTATTTGGTAGTGCCGTACTAAAAAAATTTTCGCATGTTGCGATAGAAGAAGAAGGTAGATTGTCGAATTTTATTATTCGTGAGCATTTCTTTACGAGGTTGTTTACAATCGCTCACTTTAAAACAATTAAACAGAATAAAGCTTTGAAAGAATTAGTATCATTTCAGTCAGATCACAAATATTTATTTATGGCATATAATCAGGTGAAACAGAAGGAATTAGGCCGAATTATTGCGAATCATACAAAGGATAATATTGAAAATATCTTTGACAATTATGAGGAAACCTTATATGAATTATTGAAGCGAACACCTCGCTATACATCAAATATAAACGTATGCCAGCACATTTTTGGATACTTTAAAAGTAAGTTAAAAAAGCAAGAAAAAGAGTATTTTTTAACGTTGCTTCAAAAATATGCAGATAAGAAAATACCTCTTAGTAGTTTACTTGTCGTTTTAAAGTCGTGGGTCTTTCGTTTTGAAGAGCACTATTTGTTAAGACAAACATATTTTGAACCATATCCTGAAGCATTAGTAGAAATATCAGATTCAGGTAAAGGAAGAGATTATTAAAGAAAAATCGCATAATTCGACATGAAAATTCCTACGTTGTTGTAGAACAATGTAGGAATTTTTTTGTGCATGAGTACAGAATCTGTTTTAAAATTAAATTATGACAGAATTATAACAATTATCTAACTAATAATCTTGTCTTTTGAAAAGCAATGTTTGTAGTACAGACTCGCACGCTGTCGAAACTCAATATTCGATAAGGAGTGTGTAGCGGAATGGAATTTACTCTAACTCGCGAAAAACAAATGATTAAAGAAATGGTACGTGACTTTGCTGAAAAGGAAATTGCACCAAAAGCTGTGTATTATGACAAAACAGCTGAATTTCCATACGAAACATTTCAAAAAATGGGCGAACTAGGACTATTAGGAATCCCATTCCCAGAAGAGTATGGAGGTTCTGGCGGCGATACTCTATCGTATGCGTTAGCTGTTGAAGAAATTGGCCGTGCTTGTGGCGGTACAGGTTTAAGTTATGCTGCAACAATTTCATTAGGTGCTTCGCCAATTTATTACTTTGGTACAGAAGAACAAAAGCAGAAGTATTTAGTTCCAATGGCATCTGGAAAAACATTAGGTGCATTTGGTTTAACAGAGCCGAACGCTGGATCCGATGCAGGTGGAACACAAACAAAAGCGTTTTTAGATGGCGATGAATATGTGATTAGCGGTGAGAAGTGTTGGATTACAAATGCAGAGTATGCAAATACAATTATTGTAACCGCTGTCAACGGTGTCGAAGAAAATGGAAAAAAACGTATTTCTGCATTTATTGTACCAACAACAAGTGAGGGATTAACGATTTCAAGTCCATACGATAAGATGGGTGTTCGTGCCTCTAATACTTGTGAAATCGTACTTGATAGCGTTCGTGTACCGAAAGAGAATATTCTTGGTGATGTAAATAAAGGATTTAAGCAATTCTTATATACACTTGATGGAGGCCGGATTTCAATCGCAGCATTAGCTGTAGGGATTGCACAGTCTGCTTTTGAGCGTGCACTTCAATATGCAAAAGAGCGCCAGCAATTTGGAAAAACGATTTCTAATTTCCAAGCGATTCAATTTAAACTGGCAGATATGGCTACTGAAGTGGAATTGGCGCGTAATTTAGTACATAAAGCAGCCTGGTTAAAAGATCATGATAAACCTTTCGGTAAAGAAGCGGCTATGGCAAAATTATTTGCATCTGAAGCAGCAAGCCGTATTGCGAATCAAGCAGTGCAAATTCACGGTGGATATGGTTATATGCGTGAATATGAAGTAGAGCGTCATATTCGTGATGCGAAACTTTTAGAAATTGGTGAAGGAACTTCTGAAATTCAACGTCTCGTAATTGCAAGACATTTAGGGTGTAGATAAAAGGAGGACTCACTATGTTTCAAAAAATATTAATTGCTAATCGTGGAGAAATTGCAGTTCGTATTATTAAAACTTGTCAAAAACTTGGAATTCGTACAGTTGCTATTTATTCAGAGGCAGATGAAAATGCGCTTCATGTAAAGTTAGCAAATGAGGCTTATGTGGTAGGTGGTCCACGTGTTCAAGAGAGTTATTTAAACCTTGAAAAAATCATCGAGATTGCAAAGAAAACGAATGTAGAGGCGATTCACCCAGGGTATGGATTACTGTCAGAAAATCCTTCCTTCGCGATTCGCTGTAAAGAAGAAGGAATTGTATTTATCGGTCCTTCTGAAGAAATCATTGCAAAGATGGGTAGTAAAATCGAATCACGTCTGGCAATGCAAGAAGCAAATGTTCCAGTTGTACCAGGAATCACAACGAATATTGAGACTGCTGAGGAAGCGATTGAAATTGCAAAACAAATTGGTTATCCATTAATGCTCAAGGCATCCGCGGGCGGCGGAGGCATTGGAATGCAGTTGATGGAAACTGAGCAAACGCTCACCAAGGCATTTGAGAGCAATAAAACGCGCGCGCAAAACTTTTTTGGTAATGGTGAAATGTACTTAGAGCGTTATATTGCAGATGCACATCATATCGAAATTCAACTTCTTGCGGATACACACGGTAATACTGTGTATTTATGGGAACGTGAATGCTCTGTGCAACGCCGTAATCAAAAAGTGATTGAAGAAGCACCGTCTCCATTTTTAGATGAAGAAACGCGTAAAGCGATGGGAGAGGTTGCTGTACAAGCAGCAAAAGCTCTTGGTTATACAAATGCAGGTACTGTTGAATTTCTTGTAGATGATCAGAAAAACTTCTATTTCTTAGAGATGAATACAAGATTACAAGTGGAGCATCCTGTTACGGAAGAAATTACCGGTCTAGATTTAGTTGAACAACAATTACTTATTGCGTCTGGTGAAAAGCTTTCCTTTACGCAGGAGGATATAAATCGTAGTGGTCATGCCATTGAAGCGCGTATTTATGCGGAAGATCCAAAGACATTTTTCCCATCTCCTGGGAAGATTACGGGGCTAACTCTACCAAATGCAGTGCGTATTGATCACTTTTTGGAAAAAAATGTGACAATCACACCGTTTTATGATCCGATGATTGCAAAAGTGATTGCTCATGGAGAAACGCGTGAAGAAGCAATTGAAAAATTACAGGATGCACTTCAAGAAATGAAAGTGGAAGGTATTAAAACAAATACCTCAATGCTTCTGCAAGTGCTAGAAGATGAAGTATTCCAAAGTGGCATTTATACAACAGGTTTTGTAACAAAACAACTTGTAAAAAAATAAGGTTTATGAATACTGAAGGGGGAAAAAATGATGACAAAAGTGTATGCATCGATGGCAGGTAATGTTTGGAAGATTGTTGTGGGAGTAGGAGACACAGTAGAAGAAGAACAGGATGTCGTCATTTTGGAATCTATGAAAATGGAAATTCCAATCGTTTCAGAAGAAGCTGGCACAGTCATGAAAATAAATGTGCAAGAGGGCGATTTTGTTAATGAAGGAGATGTATTGGTAGAGATTGAATAGTGGAAAAAAGGGGTGAAATGTATTGAAGCTACCTACTTTTGCTGTCATTAAAGAAGTGGGACCACGTGATGGTTTACAAAATGAAAAGAAAATTGTTGGCACAGAAGATAAAGTGAAATGGATTCAATTACTTTCAGAAGCTGGATTATCATATATTGAAGTTTCTTCTTTCGTTCACCCAAAATGGGTTCCTGCTTTAGCTGATGCAAGTGATGTATTTACAGAGCTAAAAAGGAAAACAGATGTTACTTATGCTGCGCTTGTTCCAAATCAAAATGGTTTGGAACGAGCTCTTTTGCAAAATATAGATGAGGTGAATGTTTTTCTATCAGCAAGTGAGTCGCATAATAAAAGTAACATTAATAAGTCCATTAAAGAAGCATTATCTGTCGTACAAGATATTTCAAAGCAAGCAGAATTTGCAGGTAAAAGAGTAAGAGGTTACGTTTCTACTGTATTTGGTTGTCCTTATGAAGGAGACGTGAGTATTGATGCTGTAGACGAGTTATGTAATCAACTCTTCTCATATGGCATTTATGAAGTCTCGCTTGGAGATACGATTGGTGTAGCAAATCCATTACAAGTAGAGCGTGTATTAGAACATTTACTTAAAAAATATGATTCTTCTCAATTTGCAATGCATTTTCACAATACGTACGGAATGGCGCTTGCAAATGTCGTTCAGTCATTAGAATACGGTGTTACGACATTTGATAGTTCTTGTGGTGGTCTTGGTGGTTGTCCTTATGCACCAGGGGCATCAGGTAATGTTGCAACTGATGATTTAGTACATATGCTCCATAAAATGGGCGTACAAACAAATATAAATGAGGAAAAGTTATTAAAGGCTAGTCAATTTATTCAAAGTAAGCTAGATATTCAATTGCCAAGTCATGTGTATAAAGCGTTGCAACATAAAACAATAAGTAGGTGAGAAGATGCTACAATTACAAAACATTTCAGTAAATTATGTAACACCGCATATCGCAAAAATAACATTAAATCGTGAACGGCAAGCAAACTCATTGTCTCTTACACTATTAGAAGAGTTGCAATCTACATTAAATCATATTAATGAAGAAGCTGATGTTCGCGTTGTGATTTTAACAGGCTATGGTGAAAAAGCATTTTGTGCCGGAGCTGATTTAAAAGAACGTGCCAATATGAATGAAGAGCAAGTACGTCATGCAGTTAGAATGATTCGCTCCACAATGGATATGGTTGAGCAATTATCACAACCTGTTATTGCTGCAATAAATGGAATTGCACTTGGTGGTGGTACCGAATTAAGTTTAGCGTGTGATTTTAGAATTGCAGCAGAAACAGCAAGCCTTGGACTTACTGAAACATCTTTAGCTATTATCCCAGGAGCTGGTGGTACGCAGCGCCTGCCAAGACTAATTGGTGTTGGCCGAGCAAAAGAATTGATTTATACAGCGAGACGCATTTCAGCGCATGAAGCAAAGGAATATGGAATGGTAGAGTTTGTGGTACCAGCTAACTTATTAGAAGAAAAAGCAATTGAATTTGCTAGAAGGATTGCTAGTAATGGTCCAATTGCCGTTCGATTAGCGAAACAAGCAATTTCAAATGGAATACAAGTGGATTTGCATACCGGATTACAAATGGAGAAGCAAGCGTATGAAGGTGTAATTCATACGAAAGATCGTTTGGAAGGACTTCAAGCATTTCAGGAAAAACGTAAGCCGATGTATAAGGGGGAGTAAATGTGCTAGAACAAAAACAACAATCTAATTCATTTCAAGAACGTGTTGAAACAATTAAACAAGGCGGGGCACCAAAATATCATGAGCAAAATAAAACAAAAGGAAAAATCTTTGTTCGAGATCGCTTAGCTCTTCTATTTGATAATGGTGAGTATGTAGAGGACGCATTATTTGCTAATTGTGAGCAAACAGGCTTACCAGCAGATGGTGTAGTAACTGCTACTGGTAACATACATGGTCGTACTGTATGCGTTATGGCAAATGATTCAACAGTTAAAGCTGGGTCTTGGGGTTCTCGAACTGTTGAAAAAATCTTACGCATACAAGAAACAGCTGAAAAGTTACGTGTACCACTTTTTTATCTTGTTGATTCTGCAGGTGCTCGTATTACTGACCAAGTTGAAATGTTCCCAGGGCGCCGCGGTGCGGGTCGGATTTTTTATAACCAAGTGAAGTTATCAGGTAAGGTGCCACAAATTTGTTTATTATTTGGCCCTTCTGCAGCTGGAGGTGCTTATATTCCTGCATTCTGTGACGTTGTTATGATGGTTGAAGGGAATGCCTCTATGTATTTAGGTTCTCCGCGTATGGCTGAGATGGTTATTGGTGAAAAAGTAACACTAGAGGAAATGGGCGGCGCTCGTATGCATTGCTCCGTATCAGGATGCGGAGATGTACTATGTAAAACAGAAGAAGATGCGATTGCTCAGGCAAGACAATATATTTCATATTTTCCAAGTAACTATCAAGAAAATGCTCCTATGACTAAGCCTCAAGAACCAAAACAGTTCGAAAAAACGTTAGAACAAATCATCCCAGAAAATCAAAATGCACCTTTTAATATGAAAGATCTTATTAATCGTATTATCGATGAAGGTTCTTTCTTTGAAGTGAAAAAATTATTTGCACAAGAACTTATTACAGGGTTAGGACGAATCGATGGGAAACCTATTGGTATTGTCGCAAACCAACCGCGCATGAAAGGCGGCGTATTATTCCACGATTCTGCCGATAAAGCAGCGAAGTTTATTAATTTATGTGATGCGTATCATATTCCATTATTATTCCTTGCGGATGTACCTGGATTTATGATTGGAACGAAAGTTGAGAGAGCTGGCATTATTCGTCACGGTGCGAAAATGATTTCTGCAATGAGTGAAGCGACAGTACCGAAAATTTCAATCGTTGTTCGTAAAGCATATGGTGCTGGTCTATATGCAATGGCAGGTCCAGCTTTCGAGCCGGATTGCTGCCTTGCATTGCCGACGGCTTCCATTGCTGTAATGGGACCTGAAGCTGCTGTTAATGCTGTGTATGCAAATAAAATCGCAGCATTAACAGAAGAAGAGCGTGCAAGCTTCATTGCTGAAAAACGTGAAGAATATAAAAAAGATATCGATATTTATCGTCTAGCATCAGAAATGGTAATTGATGGTATTGTTCATCCAAATGATTTACGTGAAGAACTGAAAAAACGCTTTGAAATGTACATGAGTAAATATCAAGTATTTACAGATCGAAAACATCCAGTTTATCCAGTATAAAAGCCCTATTAAGGGCTTTCTTGTTCGAAAAATGAGGAGGGGAAAACATTGAAACAAGCTGTTTGGTTTCCAACAGAAGAATATAAAGATAAAACACGCTTATATGGATGGATGAAATCGCTTGGCTATGAAGATTATGAAGCATTTTATAACAAGTCAATTGAAGAAACCGCATGGTTTTGGGGGGAAGCAGAACGTGCAGTTGGCTATCAATGGATGAAACCATACACAGAAGTACTAGATTTAGAAAACGGTACGCCATTTGCACAGTGGTATACAGGGGGAACTTGCAATGTTGTAGAATCTGCATTATCTCGATGGCTTGCAGATGAAGAAACGAAAACACAGCCTGCCTTAATGTATGAAGGAGAAAATGGAACGACAAAATCGTTTACATATGAAGAGATTGATGAATGGGTAAGCCGTGTGGCAAACGGATTAAAGCATTCTGGAATCGAAAAAGGTGATCGTGTAACTATTTACATGCCGATGATACCAGAAACAGTTGTTGCCATGCTGGCAGTAATGAAAATAGGTGCGATTATTTCCCCAATTTTTTCTGGGTTCGCAGCTGATGCAGTCATGACGCGTGTACAAGCCGCAGGATCAAAAATGATTATTACAGCTGATGGTTTCTCACGCCGTGGTAAAATTGTCTCTTTAAAAGATGAAGTAGATAAAGCGTGTGAACATTGCCCATCTATTGAGAAAGTTGTAATTGTACGTCATGCGGGAAATGATTTTACACCTCATAACTATGACCTTTCATGGAGTATTCTTGAAAAAGAAAAGCCGTTTTCACATGCTGAAGAAATGAAAAGTGATGACCCACTGATGCTCATTTATACATCTGGGACGACTGGCAAGCCGAAAGGAACGGTACACACGCACGCTGGGTTTCCACTGAAATCAGCATTTGATGCAGGGTTTGGTATGAATATTAAGCAAGGTGACCGTGTGTTATGGGTGACTGATATGGGCTGGATGATGGGACCATTTTTATTATTTGGCTCTCTTATCAATGGGGCAACAATGGTAATGTATGAAGGTGTTCCAGACTACCCTAAAGCAGATCGATTATGGGAAACGGTTGATCGATATCAAATTACTCACCTTGGAATTTCACCAACATTAATTCGAGCACTGATGGCAAAAGGTGATGAAAATGTACAGAAACATTCTTTAGAAAGTTTAGAGGTATTTGCTTCAACAGGTGAGCCTTGGAATCCGGATCCTTGGATGTGGCTCTTTGAAACAGTTGGAAAAGGAAAGGTGCCAATTTGTAACTATTCAGGCGGAACCGAAATTTCTGGTGGAATCTTCGGAAACGTCTTAGTTAAACCAATTGCACCGATTAGTTTCAATGCATCTTTACCTGGGATGGCAGCTTTGGTATTAGATGAACAAGGAATTCCAATTCGTGATGAAGTTGGCGAATTATGTTTAGAAAAACCATGGGTTGGAATGACGAAAAGCTTCTGGGGAGATGACGAGCGCTACATCAATACGTATTGGTCACGTTTTGAAAACAAGTGGGTACACGGTGATTGGGTAATCTATGACGGAGAGCAATATATCATTACAGGACGTTCTGATGATACATTAAATATTGCTGGAAAGCGTATCGGACCAGCTGAATATGAATCAATCCTTGTAAAGCATCATGATGTAATAGAAGCAGCAGCAATAGGTGTACCAGATGAAGTGAAAGGCGAGGTTTGTCACTGTTTCGTTGTTTTACGAGAAGGGACAATATTTACAATTGAACTCAAAAAAGAGTTGATGAATTTAGTAAATTCACATATTGGAAAGGCGTTATGTCCAAAAGATATTCATGTTGTAGAGGATTTGCCTAAGACACGCAATTCAAAAGTGATGAGACGAGTAATTAAAGCGGCGTATTTAGGAAAGGAATTGGGTGATTTATCTTCTTTAGTAAATCCAGAGGTTGTTTCATATATTCAGGAATTAAAAGCTAAACAAATATAATAATAAAAAATGAGTTCTTTATAAAGAGCTCATTTTTTATTATCTCTATTTTAAACACGGTATAGGACAATTGTTTGTTTTCTTGTATCTATGTGTTTGTCTCTATCACTTTATTTCTTTCTACATAATTTATAGTAAAAGGATAAAGGGGTGAAATAATGAGTTGTCGTGAAGATTGGTTTGAAAAGAAACATTCTAAATGTTGGGATCACAAAAAGCATTCTAAATGCTGGGATGATCATGATGATGACTGCTGGAGAGAATTTAAGAAGTGCAAAAAAGATCGAAATGAAAAATGCGATTGTTGTTGCACAACAGGTCTAGTTAAGAGACTAAGATCTTTCATAGGTACAGGTGTTGCTGTAACAATTACTACTAAAAGTGGTGCTACAGTGACTGGTACTGTTGCAGCTGTCTCATGTGACACTGTTGATATTGTTGCAGGCACTACACGGACAACAGTTTCGGTTTGCGAAATTGAGTTTTTCTCAAGAGCAAATGCGATTTAGTTGATAAAAGGCTGCTCTGTTTAGGGCAGCTTTTTTTGATAAGTAGTCATAAACACTCCTGTTATTTTGTAGTGAGTACTAGATATTATATCTGTATTGAAAAAGTCTCATATATTTTTCTCTTTCCTAATGGAGTAATGTGAATTGCTCTTGAGTGTTCGGCTCTAGCAATCCAATTTTCATGTAACAGTTGCTCCAAAATAGCGTTCCCCAAAGAGCCCGCTATATGATGTTGCCTTTCACTCCAATCTAAGCAACATTTTGAAAAAAACCTTCTTTTTTTATATAACGAATCTAAATCAATACCAAAACTCTCAAAAAATTCTTGTCCCTTTTTCGTTACTTTAAATTGTAAACCATCTTTGATTAATATTTCATTGTCTAAAAGTGAATTTGTAATTTCAACACCTAATTTTCCGGCTAAATGGTCATAGCAAGTTCGGGCATATTGAATTTCTTTAGTCTCCTTTGATTGCTTAAAGGATCGAATTGGTTCTGGAGAGGCCAAATATAGTATTTTTTCCAGCGATTCTGCTATTTCATGGTTGGCTATTTTGTAATAACGGTGTCTTCCATGTTTTTCAACATCTATAATCTGTGCTTCATATAGTTTTTGAAGATGAAAACTGGCTGTTTGTGGTTTGATTTTTGCTGCATGTGCTAATTCGGTAGCTGGATGTGGACGACCATCCAAAAGTTGAACTAGAATTGTTGCTCGTGATCTATCGCTAATAAGAGAAGCTATTTTTGCTGCATTTACATTCATTTGCATCACTCCTTATTTTACATCCATATTTCGATGATAATGGAATTATTTGTGTTTTACAATACAAATGAAGAAATAAGAATAGGAGTGATTTTATGGATTTCACATTTCAACAAGGTTCCTGTAAAGAAATCAAGCCAAAAATTTTATATTACGGAATGCCAATTTATTTATTATCAACATTAAATGAAGATGGAACAACAAATATAAGTCCAATGTCTTCTTCATGGGCTTTAGGTAACTATATTATTTTAGGTGTTGGACTTGGAGGAAAAGCAATTGAGAATCTTGAAAGAAACAGAGAGTGCGTAATTAATTTACCTCCTTCATCGCAGTGGGAGCAAGTAGAAAAAATTTCACCTTATACAGGGGTAGAGAAAGTTCCGGTTTATAAACAAGAAATGGGATATACATATCAAAAAGATAAATTTACAATAGCGGGTTTTACACCAATTGATTCAAAATCTGTAAAACCACAACGAATAAAAGAATGTCCACTACAAATTGAGGCAAAAGTAAAAGACATACGTATTCCAGAATATGGTCCTTTCTTCGCAATTGTTGAAACGGAAGTTCTTCATGTATATGCCCATGAAGAAATAATTAAAGGGGAAAATCATATTAATCCAGAAAAATGGAATCCGTTATTTTATAGTTTTAGACATTATTTTTCAATAGGAAAAGAGTTAGGGAAGAATTATCGAGCTTAAATCTTAAAAGGGGCCAGAGGTAATGATTAAACTTGAATATTTTGAAAGAAGCGATTTCAAACAGCTGCTGGGTTGGATTCATTCAGAGGAATTTTTATTGCAATGGGGAGGACCAGCATTTACTTACCCATTACAGGAAAAACAATTAGAGAAGTATATAAAGAATGCAAATTATGAGAATGCAGACGTATTTGTATATAAAGTGATTGATCAAAAAACTGGAAAGGTTATAGGGCATATTTCGCTTGGGAAAATTGACCGAATAAATAACTCTGCAAGAATTGGAAAAGTTTTAGTTGGGGACTCAAGTATGAGAGGGAAATCTATTGGGAAAAAGATGATGGAAGCAGTGCTCAACGTTGCATTTGGACAACTAAAATTGCATAGAGTTTCTCTCGGAGTATTTGATTTTAATACATCTGCCATTGCATGTTATGAAAAAGTTGGATTTGTAAAAAAAGAGTTATTGAGAGATGCGAGGAAAATAGGAGATGAGTATTGGAGTTTGTAGGAAATGAGTATTTTAGAACATGAATGGTTTAATAGAATGTAACAAACAGGCAAGAGATGGAAGAGAGTATGCATCTAGGTGGAATGGAATGAACTGACCAGAATATAGTAAAGTGAGAGATATGAGAATGTACTCGTGTGAAAATGATGATAAACTTTCGGAATGTGAATCTATCTAGAAGTATAATTTTCTCATTTGTAGATTAATATATACGAGAGGTGGTTATAATCTGAGGGGGCTTGTCATTTTAGAATTATATACAAAAACCAAAGAGTACAAAGCACAAATCATCAAGCGAAACGACAATTTGTATACAATTGAAGTTTTTCGTTGGACAGAAGACGAGGGTTATGAATATTGGAATCCACTAACACGTAATCTCTCTTTGATAGATTCAAAAGAACACGTAATCGAACTTGCTTATGAACAAATAAGACAATATACTTCTGAAAAATTAATTATGACAGATAATATTGATACATAATTGCTATTCTTTTTATCCAGAAGAAACAGCAGGGTTAATATTAGTAGATTCAACGTCAGAAAACTATAGAGAAGATTTTCTATCCATAATGCCTCCTGAATTTCAAGAAGCATATTATAAACAATTTATATATGAAAGTACGTATGAAGAGTTTATGAGTAGCTTGGCTGAGGCTGGTCTTCATTGTAAATCAATAAGGAAGATTCCACTTGTTATAGTTGCTGCTGGAAAAAAAGCGTTTTATTCTCCTGAAGCTCAAGTAAAATGGCTACAAATGCAAAAAGAATTATTACAATTATCAAATAACAACGAATTGATTCTTGCACCCAATAGCGGTCATTATATTCAAAGAGATGAGCCTGAATATGTGATAGAAGCCGTTAAATGGGTATTAACTCATATGTAAAAGGAGAGAAGTTGATTGAAAACTTTATTTCTATATAATTGGCAAGTTAGAGAGCAATGGTTTGAATGGTGTAAGCAGCTTTCGGAAGAAGATTTACTCTGTAAACGTGTTGGAGGAGTAGGGAGTATTTTGAAGACTTTGTTTCATATTGTAGATGTAGAATATAGCTGGATACGTGCTCTTCAGGGAGAAGAAGATTTGAATCTGCAATTTCAAGACTATCAATCACTTGAAAAAGTGAAGGAACTTTCAGATTCTTTTAAAAATGAAATGGATTCTTTTTTGCAAACATGGTCAAGTAATTTAGAGAATAAAATATTAACAGCCTCATGGACTGAAGAGACGTACAAATATGGCGAAGTTGTACGGCATGTGATTGCACACGAGATCCATCATATTGGTCAATTATCTATTTGGGCAAGGGAGTTAGGTCTTCAACCTGTGTCAGCTAACTTGATTAGAAGAGGTTTAATGTAAGAAACAGGGAAAGTTTTTTTGTGAAAATCTATAAAGTGGTGGTTGTCTTGAAAAGTATTATACCTAATAAAATTCATATAGGGATACTAATTTTGTATTGAACTATTTTATCCAGCATTAATGGGCAGTAAGATCTCCACTGATTAAAGTGTCACTTTAATCAGTGGGGGTTGTCATAAGACAAAAAACACCGAGTCGTTAGGCATAAATTCTAAATTCCGGTGTTTTTTGTATGAAAAAGTAGGAGGGTTGTATTCATGAATGAATATAATTCAATGCGAATACAGAAATCTGTTCTATAGTAAAAGCAATGCCTAAATATAAAAATTGTATTGGGAGAGATGCGATATGGGTAGGTGTAGTTGTTTTGTAGGGGGAGATAATGAACAAGACATTAAATTTTCTATTATAGTCCCTGCACACAATGAAGAAAAGTATATTGGTAGATGTCTGGATTCTATTGTGGCCGCATCAAACATTTATAAAAATCAGGTCGAAGTTATTGTTGTGCTAAATCGCTGTAGTGATCGAACAGAAGAAATTGCACAGTCATATCATTGCATAACAGTGCAAGATGAAAATAAAAACCTTTCTAAAATTAGAAATGCTGGTGCAAAAATAGCTAGGGGAGAAATCATTGTTACAATAGATGCAGATAGCTCGATGAGTGAGAATATGTTGATTGAAATAGAAAGGCATTTAATGACCGGAAAATATATAGGTGGGGGCGTTAAAGGAAAGTTTGAACGTATTTCACTAGGAATCATAGTATCAGGTTTATTTTTAATTATTCCTCTTATATTTAAATATGGGTTCATATCAGTTGGGATGTTTTGGTGTTATAGGAAAGACTTTAATGCAATTGGTGGTTTTAATGAAAGTTTGTTAATGGCTGAGGATGCAGAATTTGCGATGCGTTTAAAAAAACATGGTAAGACGTGTAAAAAAAAATTCACTACGATAAAGAAAGCGTATATGACAACTTCATGTAGAAAATTTGATGAACACGGTGATTGGGCATTGATAAAGAGACCTCAAATTATTTTTGCATATTTAAAGGGGACAAATAGAAAATATGCAAATGAGTTATATTATGAAAAAGAAACAGAAACAGAAACAGAAAAAGAAAACTAAAGATAAACCGACTTGTTTTGAAAATGCAAGTCGGTTTTTTATGTAAAAGAGGCTTTGAAATTAAAAATCCTCTGAATCTTTTTTTCGTATATGTACTAATAGAGAAATGGCGATAACAAGAAAAATTATTATTGCTTGCAAAAATAGATTTTTAAACTGAAGCAGAGATATCCACGATATCAAATAATCCTTAACAGATTGCAGAGATGGAAGGTGAGTTGGTTCGAAACCGTAAGTAAATAGTTTTTGGGTTTCGATAAACGTACTATTTTCTCCATTTGCCTCTATTACAATCGAAATCAACCTTTTGTTTCCTTGTTTTGCTGTACTGGCAAAACTATATCCAGCAGTATTTGAAAAGCTAGTTTGTAAACCATCTACTCCTTTAAATTTTACATTGCTATCAAGTGAATACAACATTTTATTTGTATTGAAAACATGTATATCTTTGAAGGTAAATTGATAAGAGGTTAATTGGGCGATTTTTAATATTATAGGATAATCTGTTATTAAATGCTGGGCTAGTTTCGAGGCATCTAAGACGGTTATTTTAGATTCTTTTTGCTTATTCATTATGCCGGTTGCATTTGCAAAATAAGTTTTATGAGATAACCCCAATTGTGTCGCTTTTTCATTCATTAAATTCGTAAATTCTTGTTCGTTTTTTGAAATATGTTCTGCTAAAGATACGGCCGCACTATTATCAGATGCAAGAACCATTGCATGAAACAAATCACGAACTGTTATTTGATCTTTAGCCGTTATATCGATATTATCTCCTTCCGTTTGAATGGAAGGATTACTTGTTTTTACATGATCATCCCACTGTATTCTTCCTTTATGTATTTGTTCTAACACAATATACTCAGTCATCATTTTTGATAAACTTGCTGAAGGGAAAGGAGTATCTTCATTTTTTTTATAAACAATTTTTTCTGATGTTGCATCTATTAATATAGCCGATTTTGCTTTAATTGAAGGTCCATTTACATAGAAATAAAAATAAAAAACAAGAATTGTAATAATAAGAAAAGATAAGATAAGAAGCATCAATTTCTTAACATATTGCATAAGCGATCCTCCTTGTACATCGATATTACTAGTGTAAAAATTAATATTTAACTAGGAGGAAAGAAAAGTTAAAGAATTTCTAAAGAATTATAAGGAAAACATTAAGTTTGGATAATTATGGTCATGATGAGGCAGTGAAAATGTACTTTCATTCACATTTATATATAAAGAAGATTTCACATTAGAGGACAGGAATGCATTAAGAATGTTTAAAGAATAAATTATTCCAGTTTTATTAATATAGAAGTAAATTATGAAATGGAAATAGCAGCTAGAGATGAAAATCTCTTTAAGTCCAGTGGGGAAAGAATCCGCATGTGCAAAAGGATTTTATTTTCTTTTGTGGAATGATATTTACATTCACCTTATTAAAATTTGGAAAGGAGAATATTTATGAAGCATTCCCTATTGGAGAAAAACACAGGTGTAGATCCAGGAAAGAAAGAATCATTGCTTACAAGGTGTGCAAATGTATTTTCGAGATGGTCCCAGAAGTATGTCCCGGATGCCTTTGTTATTGCTGTGCTGCTCACCTTATTCACTTTCATTGTGGCCTTGTTGATGAATCCCTCTAAGCCGTACGCAATCATAAAATCTTGGGGAGATGGGTTTTGGACTTATTTGACTTTTACAATGCAAATGATATTGCTAATGGTTACAGGGATGACGTTAGCTTCCGTCCCGTTCGTTAATAGAGGTTTGCAGTCTGTTGCTAAGTTAGCCGACACACCTCAAAAGGCTTATACGATGACATTTTTGATTAGTGCAATGGCGTACTACATCAATTGGGGACTGGCAGTAGTTGTGGGGGCGATCATTGCGAAGGAAGTGGCGAAAAAGAATCCAAATGCACATTTTCCATTGCTTGTAGCAGCTGCCTATGCTCCGACAGCCTTATACAGTGCCGGTCTGTCCAGTTCTATTGGCTTGACTATTGCCACAAAGGATCATTTTCTTGCAGATATGATTGGAATTATTCCTACTTCGCAAACAATTTTTAGTTACTCTACTCTAATTATTTTTTTCGCTCTGTTCATCACGATGCCTATTATTATTGTACTTATGGCTCCAAAAAGCGGGATTATCGGATATAAAGCACCCGAAACGGATACAACTTCTTTTGTAAAACCTCTTCAAAAAGATTTAACCGCCGCGGAAAAATTGGAATGGACGCCGGTTCTGGGAATATTATTAGGTGTAATTGGTACGTTGTATTGTATATATGAATTCATGAACGGTCACAGCTTAGATTTAAATATTATTAATCTGTTTTTCTTGTCACTCGGTTTGCTACTGCATGGTTCTCTTGGAAACTTTGCACAAGGATTCAAAGAATCCGCGCAATCCATTTCTCCAATTATCCTACAGTTTCCGTTTTATGCAGGAATTATTGCTGTTTTAGGAAGTTCAGGATTGGGAAGCTCTATCATCGAATGGATGGCATCCATTGCGTCAAAGGATACATTTGATATATTTACATATTGGTCAGCGGGATTAGTGAACTTATTGGCGCCGTCTGGCGGGGGACAATGGGCTTTGCAAGGACCACTGCAGGTCCCGGCAGGCTTGAAGTTAGGTGTAGATCCAGCTACTATCGCCATGGCGGTAGGTTGGGGAGACGCATGGACCAATCTGATTCAGCCGTTCTGGGCATTACCTCTTTTAGGGGTACTAGGTTTAAAAATCAAAGATATCATGGGGTATTGCTTCATTCTCTGTATTTGGGTCGGAATTGTCACAAGCGTATTGATGTTGTTTGTATATTAGCTTGCATAGGTATATGTTATCGCCATTAAGTTAAGGTCTTGAAATACCCTTGAAATGAAAGCAAAACTAATCTAGAAGTACAGGTGGGGCATTTATGAACATCCTAGATTTCAGTATCAATTTTCCGGATATCCATGGTGTTCTAAGTAGAAAAGATAATTTTATTTCAAGGAGGTTATTTAGATGAACTCTAGTGAAGCGATAGTGTGGATTAATGTATTTACTGCCAAACCAGGTAAACTAGATGAATTGGTTGCTATCCAAGCTGAAGAACTACTTAACTTTAAGAGGAAAGGTATTCCTGGTTGGATTAGTAGTCGTTGGCATCGTTCTGTTGATAATAACAAGGCAATTATGATGACTACTTTTGAAAGTATTGAATATCATAAAGATTGGTTAGAAAAAAATGACTTCTCCAAACACTTAAACAAGATTGAATATCTAATTGAAGGAGTAGAGGGTGGATACTATACGTTGGTGGAAAATATTGAAAATATGTAAACTACTTACATTCTAAATTTTTGTTTTTCACTTTGATATTGAAAACTCGTTATACCGGACATAAAAGCCCATGGGAAAATTCCATGGGCTTCATCAAGTTGAAAAATTAAACATATTCGTATGCTTTTTTGTTCCTTTCATTAGCTCTGAGCTGCCGTTTGTATACAAATTTAGATAAGCTGACACTTCCCTCGTATAAGAGCAGTAACGGTATGGCCACAAGGAAATCCGATAGAAAATCTGGCGGCGTAATTAAAACTGCAGCGACTATTAATAAAAAATAGGCGTATTTCCTAATTTTTTGCAGACGGTATGGATTGATAATTCCCAAACTTGTTAAAAACATAATAACAACGGGTAGTTCAAATAGAAATCCAAACGGCAATGTCATATGAAGCAAAAATCGGAAATATTTCTCCGCTGTAAAGAAAGTAGTAAACATATCGTTTGATAGTGACATTAAAAAATGTAATACAAGAGGAAGTAAAATATAATAACCAAAACTAATCCCCAAAAGGAATAGAATCAATAGTGCTGGAATGTAAGCGATCGCAACCTTTTGTTCTTTTGGTGTTAACGCTGGACGTACAAACAACCAAGCTTGATGTGCAGCAACTGGTATAGTAATTGTACCGGCAGCGATGGCAGCAATTGTTAAATAAACGAGTAAGATATCACTCGGTCCTAACAGAGCTAGCTTAAATGGTAAATCTTTGACCAGTGTATGATAAATATCTTGTACATATATAAATGTCAGTATAAAAAACAGCAAAAAAACAACTAAAGTGATAATAATGCGTTTACGTAACTCTTCAAGGTGCTGAATGGTTTTCATATTTTTATCTTCCAACATTAATCACCCCATGAAATAGGAGATGTCTTACATCTCCTATTCATCTATTTGTCTAGTTTTTCTTTCTTATTTGGATTTTTTTGTAAATCATCTGTGTCATCCGCGATAAGATCTCTAGTAGATTTTTTAAATTCTCTTAATGTTGAGCCGAATGCTCTTCCTAGTTCCGGTAACTTAGAAGGGCCAAAAATAATCAGGGCGAGCATTAAAACAAGTATTAATCCGGGGATTCCAATATTCTGAAACATAAGTTCCTCCTTAGTATCGAGTCTTGTAATTTCTTTTACATACTTATAGCAATATTTGAAATCGTTTTTGAAAAAGGAATCTTTAGAACAAAGTTTTTGTGAAATTTTTCTGCCTTCCATTCAGTTGTATACCAAACAAATTTTATCAATTTTATTCGTATTCACAGCGGTTAGTTTTTGGCTTTATCAAGAGAACCGGCAGCTAGAGTACCTTTATGTAGCACGGAAGCACGCTTTGGCAGCCGCGCTACCGCTTCGGCCGAGCAGTTGGCAGGAACAAGTATGGCGGTAGCAGCATCGCCAACCTTTGGCCATACTTGCTTACCGGACTCATCTAATGGCGTAATGCCGCCGGTAGCAAGAGAAAGTGCGCGGGACAAGTTGTATTCGTAGGACCATCCATACAGCTCTGCAGCAAGATGAGCTTTTTGCAGCGTGTCACCAATCCCAAGCGGGGACCAGTGATCCATAATACTGTCATTGCCAAGCATGACATTCACCTTTTGCTTTTGAAGAAGCGGAATTGGCATCGTATTTTTGCCAATTGGAACAGTTGATGCAATCGAGATGCCCAGCGAAGCAAGTCGGTTTGCCATTTCGATGTCGGCGCCGGCTGTCAGCGATGCTAGTGAGAAAGCATGGCTGATTGTCACTTTGCCCTGCAGACCGGCTTCTTCAGTCAAATCTGCCAATCGATGAATTGCTTTCAAACCTGTTTCACCGCCTTCATGAAGATGGATATCAATTCCTGCTTTGTAGTCCACCGCAATTTGTACCATAGTTTGTAGTGATTTTTCCATATCTGCATCAACCAAAGTGGGATCTAGTCCACCAACATGTGTTGCTCCGAGCTGCATAGCTTCACGCAGCAGTCCCTCTGCATTGGAACGAAGTAAGCCGTGTTGAGGGAAGGCGACAATTTCGTGCGATAGTTTATCTGAATAGTTCGCTAAGGCGCGCTTTAAACTCTCGAGATTTTTGAGGCCGACGACAGGATCAATGTTGCAGTGACTTCTGGCAAATGTTGATCCGTAGCTGAGAATCAATTCAATTAATTTTTCCGCACGCTCTTGGGCAGTTGGCAGCAACTCAAGTAGCAGCGTCTGTTCAACTTCAATCATGTCAAAAATGTTTTTTCTTTGCGATGCAGCTCTCCAAGGACCACCATAAAATGTTTTATCCAAATGAATATGCATATCTTTAAAGGAAGGAAGCAGCAGCATGCCTTTCGCATCATAGCGATCGATATTCTTTTTATAAGGAACTTTTGTATCTAATATTTTTGTAATAATACCTTTATCGATTTGAAGATTACAGAGTATGGTGTCCGTTGCGACAACCTGGCCATTTTCATATTTATATCCGCTTTCCAATCGCACATTCAACAACATGTAGGAGCTATTTTTTTCCGGTTTTTTGATGTTGTTATCATCTTTTTTTTCTTTTTCGTCCGCGCTTACATTTTCAGGGACAAATAATCCCATTGCGTCCGTGACGCCGAGAACAGCTGTAGCCCCTCCAATTTTGCAGACGTTACCTAGAAACTTTCTGCGAGAAAAACCTTTGTTTTCTTGATCCATCTGGAATATCCTCCTCTTATAATCTTTGCATGGAGCCTAAAGCATGCACTTTATAACCCGATATCCGCATTTCACTTACCCTTTATCTTAATTTAAAAATGATTAAGATCTTGCTTCTTCACTAGATTAAAGCGAACCTGCAACGATTTTCCCTTTATACATAGTGGCTGCTCGCTCAGCTCTTCTTGCAATGGCTTCAGCGGAGCAAGATGCTTTGACAAACACGATATTTGCATCGTCCCCGACTTGAGGCCAAACTTGTTTTCCTTCATGATTGAGCGGTGTCTTGCCACCCGTAATAAATCCTAGAGTTTGAGCCAATGACTGTTCATCTATCCATCTTGAAAACTCCGCTAAACGACCGGCGCGTTCGAGAATGTCTCCGTTGCCAAATGGCGACCAAACATCAAAAATATTGTCACATCCCAAGGCAACGTCCACTCCTTTGTTATGTAATAACCCAACAGGGGGGAAACTTCTGTCAATTGGAACGCTCGTGATAATTGAAATTCCTGCATCCGCCAACAGTTCTGCCATTTCACTTGCTTGATGTAGCGGAATATCTCCTAGGCCAAATGCGTGGCTAATGGCGACCTTTCCTTGTAGCCCGGCTTCTTTTGTAAGGGCAGCTAGCCTTTTCATCGTAAAAATACCAAGGTGATCGGCATCGTGTAAATGTAAATCGATACCTGCCTTTCCTTCCACAGCAATCTCAATCATTTCTTGTAATGATGCTTCGATGTTTCCATCAACAGTAGCCGGATCAACACCGCCAACAAGAGATGCTCCTTGGCGAATTGCTTCTCTTACTAAATTCCCTGATTGAGTGCGCAATAAACCGTGCTGTGGAAAAGCGACAATTTCATAAGATAACTTGCCGTCAAATGTTTGCAATACTTTTTGAATGTCCTCTAAATTTTGTAAACCGATTTCTGGATAAATATCTACATGTGTACGAATATGAGTAGCTCCAGCTTTTAAGAAAGTCTCTAGTAAATTTTCCGCCCGTTCTTGGGTAGTGGTAGACAAAGAGGGAAGAACCTCTTTTTCCATTTCAAGTCGTTCAAAAATACTGTTAACAGGTGTTACTGCTCTCCAACGGTCACCCATTATCGTTTTATCCAAATGACAGTGCTTTTCAATAAACGATGGAAGAATTAGTAGTTGTTTCACATCTACTTTCGGCAAGTGATCTTGGAAAGGTTCGTCATTCGTAACAATTTTTGCGATTTTTTCATTGTCAATAAGAAGATGGTAAGAGCCTGTCTTCGTTCCTGTAACGGCTCCATTTTCAACGTAGTGACCGTTTTCTAATTTGGCATTGATTAACCAAAAAGCGGTGCTCATAGAGTATCCCGACCTTTCTTTTATAAATGATTAAAATGGTCTTTTTCCCTTGTGAAATTTTAATAAGTCAGGAAATATTACAAGGGAAACGTAAAAAGATTCATAAGATTATGATAAACTAAAGAAGGATATATGAAAAATATAAAAAAAATTAATTTTACTTAAGTTTTTCATATACAAAAGGGAGTGTTTTCTATTTATGGATATAAGACAACTGCGTTATTTTATTGCGATTGTCGAGGAAAGACAAATTTCGGCTGCTGCTCATAGACTTCATATTTCACAACCTCCGCTCAGTCAACACTTGAAAGCGATGGAACAGGAACTAGGAACAAAATTGGTTGAGAGATCCGGGAAATTTTTAGAAGTAACGCAAGCAGGTCAAGCTTTATATAAATACGCATTAAAAATGACGCAATTATTAGAAGAAGCAAAAATGGAAGTAAAAGAAGTGGGGAATGGGATAACAGGTAGGCTAACACTTGGTGTCAATACTTTATCAGTAGTCGGGTTACCTCAATTGCTGCAACAATTTCATGAAAAATATCCTAGAGTCTCGTATAAAATTCAACAAAATGAGTCAGCTCAGCTTTGTCAGTTAGTGAGAGATAGAGTAGTAGAATTGGCAATAATTCGATTACCGCTAAAATTGGATGATTTTTCTGTGATCCATCTTCATACAGAACCGTTTTATTTAATTACTTCAAAAAAACAGCAATTAGCTAATCGTAAGATTACCTTGGAGGAGATGAAAAAATTCCCATTAATCTTGCCTAGCACGGAGGGATTAGGCGTATATAATATGATTCTAGATGTATTTTCCAAATATCAGTTATGCCCAAATATCGTTGCTGAGTGTTCTGATATTTCTATTTTATTAGATTTAGTTGCGTCTAACTTTGGAGCGTCCATTGTTCCAGAAACCGTAATTCAACGACATAAAGGCTATCCTATCCAAGCTTTTAAAATTGCCGATACAAATTTGTCTGCCTCTACAGGTTTAATTTGGTTAAAACATCATGAATTATCAAGTATCGCTCAAAACTTTGTTAATTTATATAAGTCCATATTAAAAATTTGATATCTGTGTAAAGAATGCCCATTAGGTAATACCATTGCGATTACAGTAAATAATGGTTAAGGGGCAATAACCATACATATCCATACTTTAGAGCAAGGAGAAGAGATTATCATTTCTACAAAAGCTGTCAGAGGAGATGATTTAAGAAAGAATGTCCGTAATTTAAGTAGTGGAAAAGTAATCCAGCTAGTATTCTAGCAACTGTTTTGGTAAGATTCAATGTGCTAGTTTTTGACGAACCGACAAATATTGAAGTGATGATAGAGGGGAAGGTATAGAGTATTTCCTTGAAATCGTGAAACGATATATATTAGATAACTCAGAGTATAAAAATGCCAGTTATCATGATACTATCTCGAAATGAAATGATTCTTTTTGAGATAGTATCATTATTTTGTTGTTAAAATACAATACTTTTATTGTTTTAGTAGATAATTTATATAATTATTGAGACGAAATATCTTTTAGTGATTATATGGAAGCAGTTTTACAGTAAATGTTGTTTTTTCATCATTACTATATACTTCAATGGTTCCATTATGGAGTTCCACGATACTTTTGGAAATTGCTAATCCAAGTCCTGATCCACCTGTGTGTGTAGAGCGAGATTTTTCAACACGATAGAAGCGTTCAAAAATATGAGGTAAATCCGTGCTTGGGATAGGTTGTCCATAATTTGTAATATCAATTACAATCATGTTGTTGTCTTCGTATGCGGTAATATCAATATATTTTCCATCGTTTCCATAGGTGATGGCGTTTATAATTAAATTTTCAAATACACGTACTAATTTATCCCCATCAGCAAGTACCATTAACTTTTTGGATGGGAAAGTAGGCCTACACTCAATATTAGCTTCCTGAAGTTGCATACGAAATTGAACAGTTAGTTGTCCTAGTAATTCAATCATATCAATAGGGACACAATTTAGACTTAGTTCTTTATTTTGGACACGTGTATATTCAAATAAATCATTCATCAACATATTTAAGCGGTTTACTTTATCATAAATAACTTGAATATAATAACGTAATTCTACTTCATCTCTGTAATTATCATGGTGAATGAGATTAACATAGCCAACTATGGATGTTAACGGTGTTCGTAAGTCATGTGATACATTTGTGATGAGTTCACTTTTCGCTTGTTCAGTTTGACGCTCTTCTTCAATTGAAACTTTTAACTGCTCTACAATATGATTGACACCAGTTGCTAAGTCTTCTAAATAATGATGGTGTAAAATAGATACTTTATGATTGAAATTACCATCTGCAATATAACGAATTTCGTCAATCATTTGCTTTATGCATACTTCATAATATAGTTTTTTTTCGTGACGATAAAAAATATAAACATAGAATGAAAAAATTGAGAATAAAAATAAATAGGATCCCATCATTGTCCAAAGAGACTCTTTTAAACCTCTATACTTTTCGTAGCCGACAATTCTGACAAATTCTCCACTTAATGCCGTTAATGTAAGTGAACTGTCAATTACACTCGTAACAAGACGGGATATGACAACCTCGGTAATTGGTGTAAGCAAAATAGATACTAAAAGCCAAAATGCGATTTTCCATTTGGGGATTACTTTCAATATATCAAACGTTTCATTTTTCAATTTTATAACCCACTCCCCAAACAGTATGAATGAGTTTTTCACCATTTGTTCCTGTTTCAAGCTTATCCCTTAAGTTACTAATATGAACCATTACAGTTTTATTAGAACCGTAACCATCTTCATTCCAGACACGTTCAAATATTTCTTCTGAACTAAATACTCTACCAGTATTACTAGCAAGCAAATATAAGATATCAAATTCAATGGATGTAAGTTTAATAAATTCTCCATTTACTGTCACGGTATGATTATGCTTATGTATTTCCGCGGAACGAATCCGAATGATCCCGTCTTCTTTTATTTGTGATGCAGCATACTGAAATGAAGACCTACGTAATAATGCTTTAACCCTAGCAATTAGCTCTAATGGATTAAAGGGCTTAATCATATAATCATCGGCACCCGTCATAAGACCTAGAATTTTATCCATATCTTCTGCTTTTGCACTTAACATAAGAATAGGTACTGTATTTTCTTCTCTAACTTGCTGACAGACTTCCAACCCATTTCTTTTTGGCATCATAATATCTAATATCAAAAGGTCAACCTGATGAAGTGAGAGCATGTGTAACGCTTCATCACCATCATATGCTTTATAAATGTTGTAACCTTCATTTCGTAAATAAACTGCTAGTAATTCTACAATGTCTTTATCATCATCAATAATTAAAATGTTTCTTTCCATCGTATACTTAATTCCTTTCTTTGCATTTCTTCATTATTAATATAATAACAAACATTTAGGTGTTTGGGAGTTAAGATCATATACAAAATTTCATGTAACGTATTAAAAAGGATTTAAAAAATACATCACGAATAAAAAATAAGAGGATGATTTGATACTAATGATGTGTTGAATCAACATTTTATCGAGGAGAGAGTAACATGTTACATAAAAACCTATATACATTTGAGGCAAGTGGGGATTGGGAAAGTGACATAAAACATTTTTTTAGAATACAACCACTTGGGAATTAAAATAAAAAATAAGTGGAATTTGAATTGTTTAAAAGAAATAGTAGATTAGAAAGGATGTAGAAGAGGATGTGAGGTAATTGCGAAGAATAAAGAAATGATACGAGATTTATATAAAAAATATAAAGAGTGGATTCCATGTTATGAACGAAAAAGTATTGAGAGATTATTCAAATGAAAATAGGGGGAAGTGAAAAGTGTAATGAAACGTATTGCAATTGTATCCGCATGGGAACCAGAGCTTACATACTTGCAGCAGCATTATCCAAGTCATCGTGTAGAAAAGCGAGCTGCTTGGGAATTTCATTTTCATTCTATAAATAAATTAGAAATAATATCTGTAATTACCGGTGTGGGAAAAGTGAACTGTGCCAGCTGTGTACAGTTACTAATAAGTGAATTTAAGCCTGAACAGTTATTTATGACAGGTATTTGTGGAAGTTTATCTGAGAAAGTAAAGAATGGTCATATTGTTGTTGCACTTAACACACTACAGCATGATGTAACAGCTGCGGGAACAGGAACGGATAGTTTCGATTTATATACCGGTAGAACAGCTCCTATTGAAACAACGAAATATCTTGTGAGGCAAATGAAAAAAATGCAATCTTATGATCAAGTCCATTTTGGAACTTTTATATCAGGAGATCAACGTATTCGTAGTACGGAAATGAGATGTTTATTACATACTGTATATGGTGCAATAGCTGTCGATCAAGAAGTGGCAGCTTTTGCATACGTATGTCATGTGAATGAAAAGCCTTTTCTCTGTTTGAAAGCAGCTTCAGATCAAGCAAATGATAGAACGGTAGAAGAACAAAAGATTTTTAAAATGTTCGCTTGTGAGAGAGCGTGTGAATATTTACTTGCGTTTTTACGTGTATATGAAGTAACTACAGTTCGTCAATAAATCATTATTTTTTAGAAGGAGCCTAATTTTAGTCATGAAAATAATAAATAAAATAGCAATTATCGGCGCAAACGGAAAGGCTGGTAAATATCTTGTAAATCAAGCACTGCAAGAAGGCTACTTTGTTCGTATTCTTACACGAAACCCACAAAAGTTTAAAATCTCGCATAAACATTTGGAAGTTGTAAAAGGAGATGCTCGCGATATTTCTGCAATACGTCAATTACTACAAGCTTGCGATGCTGTTATTAATGCAGTAGGTCAGCCTAAAAAAGAGTCATATATATTTAGCACGGTTACAAATCATATTTTAGAAGTAATGGGAGAATACAGGATCAAGCGATATGTTCTTATTACTGGAGGATCAATGGATGTAAAAGGAGATGCTAAGAGTGTATTAAATAAAATAGGGGCAATGTTATTTCGTTTGTTACTTTCAGATATGATGAAAGATAAGTATAAGGAGTTAAAACTGATACGAGATAGTAATGTGAATTGGACTATTGTACGATTACCTTTTGTTGTAGACGGGGAAGGGACCGGTAAAATAAAAGAGAGTCTCAGAGATTTACCAGGAATTAAAATTCAAAATGGAGATATTGCGCCGTTTGTTATAAAACAAATTCATGATGAAATGTATAGTAAGAAATGTCCCTTTATTTCAAATTAGTAGGAAAGGTAGATGAAAGTCTTATTATGATTCATTATAAAAAATGTAGCGAAGTAAATACAGACTTCGTATACGAAGCTTTTCGAGATGGTGTTAGGATATGAAAAAGTATATGATTTGTCTTACTATAATTTGAAGGATCTTTCTAATTTGACAAGTAAGAGCCTACAAAATATAGAAATAAAACAAATTACGTTTGGTGAATTTCAAAATGGAATACAAAAATGGTTAAACTTTCATATAAATTGGCAAAATGATATCGATTATATAGAGAAAGCTGAAAGTAATACGTATTATGGAGCATATATTAACAATGATTTAAAAGGATCTATATGTGTTAGTGACAATGGTAAAATTAGTTTATTATTTGTGGATAGAAAATATAGAGGAATTGGACTGGCTACATGTCTACTACAAACAGTAAGCGAAGAATTACAGCTTTCCAGTCTTTCTATTGGATTCCCGAATAATGGTTTACTTGAAGGGTTTGTAAAAAAGTATGGATTCGAGAAAAGTTCGTTAGCTCAGTATGAAATGTATTATACATTGTAACGTTTAGAGGGAAATAGAAGAATTCTTTAGCTGCATACTAATAAAGAAACTGAAGGATTTCTATTTTTATAGACACCGTAAGCTTTTATTTGCTTTTTCATGTGTTTTGTGTGATATTAAAATAATAAGAACGTATGTTCGTTTCTGTAAATTTAAATGGAGGTATGACAATGTTAGCTCTAATAGAGAAAATAAATAATGAATATGTAGCTCAATTTAATCGTCCGTTACATTATTCAGTAGAACAAGTTTGGGCTGTATTAACAGAGAATGATAAGTTAGCAAAATGGATGCCAAACCTTCGTATAGAAGATTTGCGAAAGGGCGGTATGATAAAGTTTGATATGATGGATGGTTCTGGAGAATTTATTGATATTGATATTTTGGAATGTCAAATAAATTCTGTACTAGAATTTACATGGGGAGAAGATCGAGTTCGATTTGAAGTACATAAAAATCCAGATGGCTGTCAATTGATATTAAAGGAGTTCATTCATGAAATAAATGATCACACACCAAAAGATTTATCTGGATGGCATATATGCTTAGAAATTTTTTCTTCCATATTAGATGGACATGATATGGAGTTTCCAAAAGATGAGTGGGAAAAATGGTATGAAAGATATAAGTTGGTTATTAACAAAATCAAAATTAATGACGTGAAATAACATTTTTATTATACAATTATTATACAATAAAAATGTTTTTATTGTGAAATAGAAATCATTGTATGTATGTTAATTAACAATGAACATTGCAAAATCAGGACTTCGCTCTGGTGATATGTTGCATTACAGTATGCAAACTCCTGATGGTCAAGAAATGCGAGGGAAGTTTGTTTATCATGAAGGAAGCGCACCAGAAAAGCTTGTATTTGTTAATTCTTTTTCTAATGAGAAAGATAATACAATTCGTGCTCCTTTCAGCACAACTGGGCGCTTGAAATTCAAAATACATTGACATTTGTTGAACATGAAGGGAAAACGAAACTTATTATGGAAGGAACTCCCGTATCTGCAATTGAGGAAGAACATAGAACATTCCAAGAAGCACATGAAGGCGTGAAAAAAGGATTCGCTGGGACGTTTGAACAATTAGCTGAGCATATTGAAAGAGTTAAATGAAAATTAAGAGTAATGTAAAAAGAAAAACAGCATTTACCTGTGCTGTTTTTCTTTTTAATTCTCGGTTCCAATTTGAAGAAGTTATAAATATACAAATAATATTTGCGCTAGGGAATGTTTTTTTTAGTATTAATTGACTCTCACATTATGTCATTGTTTACACTATATTTGAGCTTCGAAATAACAATAATATATAGGAGGAACCAATGTTTAGAATAGGAGATTTTTCGAAACTTTCTTCAATTAGCATTCGGATGTTGAGACATTACGATAAAGTAGAATTACTGAAGCCAGGAAAAATTGATGCCGAAACAGGCTACCGGTATTATTCAGCTGCGCAATTAAAGAAAGTAAATCAAATTCAAAATTTAAAAGCAATGGGATTTAGCTTAGCGGTTATTAAAGAAATATTAGATAGTAATGAAAACTTAGAATCTATAAAAGAACATTTCTTGATTCGTAGTTCTCAAATAAAAGAAGAAATGAATGATCTCCAAAGACAGTTATGCCTTCTCGAAGACTCAATAAAAACAATGAGAGAGGATGTTATTGAAATGAGTTACCATGTTTCTATAAAAGAGATTCCTGAAAGAAAAGTAGCGAGTGTACGGAAAGTAATTCAATCTTATAATGATGAAGGGAATCTATGGAATCTACTAATGAAAGAAATAACATTAAAAAATGTAACTGTAGCTAATACTAATTATAGTCTAGCAATATTCCATGACAAAGAGTATAAGGAAAAAGATGTAGATGTAGAAATACAAATAAATGTAGTAGGTGAATATGAAAATACACAAAACGTTACGTTTAAAAATATAGATTCATCTTTAATTGCTTCCATTACTGTGAATGGAAGTTATGAACAAATGACAGCGGTGAATGAAGCTGCGGCAAAATGGATTGAATCTGAGGGCTATGAATTGGCAGGAGCGATGTTCAATATTTATCATGTCAGCCCAGCGACAGAAGCAGACCCTAATAAGTGGGTTACAGAAGTTTGTTATCCGATAAAAAAACAATGAAGAATGAAACGAAAAAAAGCACATGCATTGTGCTTTTTTTCGTTTCATCAGCATTTCTTATTTGGATCGGAAAAGAGATGTAAACATGTTCTTCAATAAATTATAGACATATCACAAGGGACGCTAGCAAAACAGCTTCGAGAATTAGAGGAAGATCAACTCATTAATCGTGAAATTTTTCAAGAAATACCTCCAAAAGTGGAATATAGCTTATTTGAACATGGAAAAACGGTGAGTAATGTCCTAGATAGTATGTGTAGTTGGGGGAGGGGACATTTAGAATTTATTTGTGAAAAAGAAGAGAATGATTAATCTCGAATATAAATTACTATAACTTTATTATGTAAACTTACTAGACTAGCAAACAAAATAGATATATTAAGATACTACATTTTCGAAATATGGAATGTTCAATCTATATTTGCTATATTTTATACATTTGCTTTTCAATTTTTAAAATTTAATATTTTTTAAACGACATCATTATCCCACAATAGTAGTAATGATAGGGGGATAAGAGAGCATATTGTTACTTACTTATATTTGTTCTAGTAACTCGAGCTCTTTTTCTACAAAACACATTAATTCTTTTATTGTTTCATCAGAAAAATCAAATCGAATTCCAGCTGTTTCATATACTTCTTTTACAGATTTAGAACTACCTAAAGATAAAGCTTTTTTATAGTTTTCTAGCGCTTGTTGTGGATTTTCTTTGTACTGTTTATACATTTGCAGAGCGCCAATTTGTGCAATTGCATACTCAATATAATAAAAAGGTACTTCAAAAATATGCAGGACAGATAACCATTGTGCGACTATCCAATTTTCATACCCATTTGTATTTACTACGCTTGAATTATATGTTGTAGAGAGCTCTAAAAACTTAGCATTTCGTTCTTCGGTAGTATGATTTGGATTCTTATACAACCAGTGTTGAAATTGATCGATGATAAGCGTAATTGGTAAATACTCTACAATTTGTGTTAATTGTTCTTGCTTAGCTTGTTTGAAATCTTCTTTATTACGATAAAAAATATCCCATTTGTCCATTGTAAATAGTTCCATTGTCATACTTGCTAATTCAGCAGTCTCCATTGGTAAATGTTGATATTGATGTATCGAAATATCTTTCATTAAATCATGATGGATACAGTGACCCATCTCATGTAAGAAAACAACTACGTCAGCTTGTGTTTTTGTTAGGTTCATAAAAATATATGATAATTTAGATGCGGGCAAATACTCACAAAATCCACCAGGTGCTTTTCCTTTTCTGATTTCTAAATCTAAATGGTTATGCATTTTGTCTAGAAGGGTTGTAAAACCTGTATCTATCCTTGAGAAAAGTAGCTTACTTTTTTCTATTAATTCATTTTCATTTTTTACAGGCTGTAAAGGTTTGTAATCTGTAGATATAGCCTGTATATCCCACGGACGTAATGTATCTACTTGAAGATTTTCCTGTATTTGTTTATGCATTTTTTCTTGAAGTGGCACGACGTATTTACGAATCGATTCGGCAAATTGATTACATTGCTCGGCAGAGTAATCAAAGCGCTCATATTTTTTAAACATGTAGTCACGATAATTCGTTAAACCAACATTCCTAGCTTTTTTTGTTCGAAGAATAATTAACTGGTTTAAGATTTCTTGAATTTCATTTTCTACGGATAGAAATTTTTCAGAGATAGCAGTCATTGCTTTTTGACGAACGTTTCGATCTGATTCCTGTAGATAGACACTTAATTCAGAAAGATTTACTTCTTCACCGTTCCATATAGAAGTGAGGTTACCAGTGATTTCAAAATATCTTGTTATTAACTCATCTTCAGTAATTTCTAAACTAATATTTTCTTCGCTAAAGAGTTCTCTAGTGTTTTGAATTTTTGTATCTAAGAACCCAAACTGAGAAGGATTTAATTGCGAACGATAGGGTGATTCATAATACTTTTGGTCTAATAGACTTTTATAACGCTTTAATACAGGCTGTACGTGTTTTTGATTAAAGTCAAAAATGTTTTTTGCCTCTATATCATTCGTATTTCGTTGAAAGGCGATATAATGTTTCATAAGCTGTTCATTGATAGAATTTAAAGTCTGTGATTGTTTTATTAACCAATTCTCAAGCTCTTGACTAGAAGATATTGATACATTTAATAGTACATCCAATTTGTTTATTAATTCATCTATATTACTAATATTGATAGGTATGGTCTGCTGCATGAAATATCCCTCACTTTTTATTTACTATATAGAGGTATTCTTTTCTTTCTTATAAATTCCTTTTTTACCCCAAAAGTTGGTGCCGACTATACCAAGGATGATCATCATAGCTCCAACGATATGATAGTATGCGATTTGTTCGTGTAAGAATAATACCCCTGCAATAATCGTGATAAGAGTAGATAGATTACTAAAGACACTCATCTTAGCTGCTTCAATATAAGACAATGAATAATTGAGTAAGAATGCTGTTAGCAAGGAAGATAGTAATCCTAAATATAAAATGGATATAAGAAATGTCCCGTTTGTAAATGGTTTAAAGTATACATTTACGGTACCTTTATTTATATGCTCAATGATAGCTATTAAATTGAAGCTAAGAAAACCAATCGTTGTCATCATATATGTTAAGTCTATTAACTTAAATTTTTTTGTCATTTTCCTAGCTAATACATTGTAGCAAGCAGAGGATAATGCTGATAACAGAATAAGGATAATTCCAATAAAGCTAGTTTCATGCGTCTCCATACCATTCATTACAAATATATAAATGATGCCCATTACAGAAATGAGTACAGATATTTTTTGCCATGCATTTGTATATTCTTTTAAAAAGTAAGAAGCTAAAATCATTGTAAATATAGGTATAGCAGCTTGTATAATTCCAGCTTCAGATGAGCTGGTATATACTAAACCGAAAGCTTGAAAAGCGAAAAATAGTGCTGGATAAAATATTGCTATTGGCAAAATTGCAAGTATGGTTTTGGATGAAATATTTAGTTTTACAAAACCAAATATGACAGGAATAGTTGCTATTAAAAAAGCAACCGTAAAACGATGAGCAAGTGTATCAAGAGCGCTTGTAACTGTTAATGCTAATTTCACAAACATAAATGAAAAACCAATAATAAATGCATATAGTAATGCGGCTAAATATGCTTTCGTTGTATTTTTCATAATTTCACCTCATATAGTCAATTTGTTACTGGCCAGTATATGTACATGGTAATCTTTCTGAATCAGTGCTACAATGTGAACAAATATAAACTGTACCGGTACAAAATAGACATAGGGGACAATCATGTATAAATATTTAAAAGTATTAAATGATTTAGAAAGCATGATTCAAAAAGGAAAGATCAAAGAAGGAAAGAAATTACCGTCAATACGTTCACTTGTGACACAATATCAGTGCAATAAAGCAACAGTTATACGTGCGCTCCATGAATTAGAGAAGCGTCATATTATTTATTCCGTACCTCAAAGTGGATATTATGTGGTGAAGAAAATAGCGAATTATGAAGTAGATGAAACGGAAAATATTGATTTTGTTTCGTCAGCTCCGGATCCTGATGTATTTCCTTACTTAGATTTTCAGCATTGTATTAATAAAGCGATTGATACGTATAAGAATGATTTGTTTATATACGGTACACCTAAAGGGTTACCATCTTTAATTTCAGTTGTGCAAAAACAACTAACAAACTATCAAGTTTTCACAAAAGAAGAAAACATCTTTATCACCTCAGGAGTCCAGCAAGCACTAGCAATATTAACTTCCATACCATTTCCAAATCAAAATAAAGCAGTGCTTATTGAACAACCTAGTTATCATTTATACATTGAATATCTGGAAACAAATGGAATACCTGTAATGGGTATAAAACGTACTGCTGAAGGTATTGATTTAATTGAGTTAGAAAGAATATTCGAAACGGGAAAAATTAAGTTCTTTTATACAATTCCAAGATTTCATCATCCACTTGGCACTTCATATTCTAAGACAGAAAAAGAAAAGATTATTTCCCTCGCGAAGAAATATAATGTATTTATAGTAGAAGATGATTATTTAGCAGATTTAGAACAAAATCCAAAGGCAGATCCACTATATAGTTACGATGATTCTTCACATGTAATCTATCTAAAAAGTTATTCAAAGGTTATGTTCCCAGGATTACGAGTAGGCGTGGCAGTCATTCCTCCTTCTATTGCAGAGGCTTTTCATAAATATAAAAAAATATTAGATATTGATAGTTCAATGATCTCACAAGCTGCATTGGAAATTTACATAAAAAGCGGGATGTTTGAACGGCATAAACAAAAAATTCGATTGTCTTATTTTAATAGATCCAGGGCATTATTTAGAGCATTAGAAAAAGCTTATAAAGAAAATCAACATCTATTTACATATAAAACAGGGAACAAAATAGGAATACATACGTGTTTATCATTACAAAAAAATATTATTACGGAAATGCTTATTAAAAAATTAAGGCAGAATCAAGTATTTATAGAGACTGTTGATAAAAATTATTTGGCTTCTTTCCATAAAGAAAAGCTTTTAAAATTAAATGTATCAAATGTGAAAGAAAACAAAATTGAAGAAGGTATCCATAAAATAATTGAAGAAATGAAACAAGTGAATGATGTAGATTTCCATTTTAAGAAAGACTAATCCTTCATATAGGAGGTTTATTATGAAGAAAAACATAATAGCCTTGTTGATATGTATTGTCGTAGGAACCGGAGCGTTAGCAATTGTGATATACAATAAAGAAAGAGAACAATGTACAGCGGTTGCTATGCTTATAAAAGCAACTGTTGTAGATCATAACAACTTACCTGTTGCAGATGTGAAAATTTATGAAGATTCGATTACAAATAAGGAACGTGCTATTTCAAATTCACAAGGCGGATTCAAATTTTACACTGGTGTTTGTGGTAAGATTACGCTACAATTTGTTACTCCAGATGGAGAGAAATATACAAAAAAATACGATCGTGAGCATGTACCTAAATTGATTCAATTAAAAAATTAACATTAAGGAGAATTTTATATGAAACCATTACAAGGAAAAATTGCAGTCGTAGCCGGTGCAACACGCGGTGCCGGAAGAGGTATAGCAATGATGCTGGGTGAAGCTGGAGCAACTGTATATGTAACAGGAAGAAGTACAAAAGGTAATTTATCATCAATGGGAAGAACAGAAACGATTGAAGAAACAGCAGAACTAGTTACAAAACAAGGAGGAAAAGGGTTTGCTGTCCGTGTTGATCATACAGTCGAAGAAGATATAAAAGAACTCTTTGAAAGAATTCAAATAGAACAAAACGGGCAGCTTGATATTTTAGTAAATGATGTTTGGGGCGGAGATCCACTTACTGAATGGGGAAAACCTTTTTGGGAGCATAACTTGCATAATGGATTGCTGATGCAGCAACGTGCTGTTCATTCGCATATGATGACAAGTTATTATGGTGTACCGCTTATGATGAAAAATAAG
Organism: Bacillus sp. XF8; assembly: GCF_017498755.1. Taxonomy (NCBI): domain Bacteria; kingdom Bacillati; phylum Bacillota; class Bacilli; order Caryophanales; family Bacillaceae; genus Bacillus; species Bacillus sp. XF8. Next base: position 46,077 of record NZ_JAGDQK010000020.1, read on the forward strand.
AAAGGGCTTGTCATTGAAATTACAGATGGTGTAGATTATCAATACCGCGGGAATCTATATTATAGTTTAGCGAAAATCTCAACAATTCATTTAGCGGAAGCGATGGCGGAAGATTTAGAGAAACATCATATTACTGCTGTTGCGGTAAGTCCTGGCTTCCTCCGTTCTGAAGCGATGTTAGATTTGTTTGGTGTAACGGAGGAAAATTGGCAAGAAGGTGCAAAGAAAGATCCCCACTTTATCGCATCCGAAACACCTTTCTTTATTGGAAGGGCAATCGCTGCTTTAGCAAGTGATTCGAATGTTCATAATAAAACAGGAAAAGCGCTTAGCTCATGGGAGCTTGCCAGAGAATATGGATTTAAAGATATTGACGGGAGACAACCTGATTGGGGTAAATATTTTGAAGAGAACGTTATAAGCGAACGGTGATATTATATCGTTTTTGTAAAATGTTAAAATAAAATGAAGGCTAAAACACTTTACATATAAGGTGTTTTAGCCTTCATTTTTCGGTTTTGTAAATGTTTTTACTACATCATCATGCTGTTCCAACTTGATTTTGGTCTGCAACATCAGAATCAAATGTATTTGTTGCACTCACACCGTTAAAGGTATTAGTAATAAAAGCAACATTTGATGATCCTGAACCGTTATAAGCTTTTGTATTCTCTTTCGGAGAAACGTTATAAAAATCACCTAAGTTAAAAGAACCGTTACTATTTTGAACGACAAGATTTCCGACAACAGAAGGCATAGTCTTCACCTACTTTATTAAGGATTGTTTAAAACACTATATGATTCGCCTTTTTAAAAGTGCATCTTAGTATACAGATAGTTTGAACAGAGAGGAATGTATCATATGTGTCAAATACCTTTTTATAGTGAAAACGAACAAGCCGTTTTTCATTAAGTGAATATAAATATAGTATTAAATAAATAGGGAAGTGGACCATATTATGTCTAAATGTTTTTTTGCTAAATTAACAGGGCGGGAGGAAGTGCCTCCCGTAATAACAGATGCTTGTGGTATAGCGCAATTTAAATTTAACAATGACTTTACGAGACTTCGATTTAAATTGGTTGTTAATGACATAGACAAGCTAACCGTTGCTCATATTCATTTAGGAATGAGGGGTGAAGAAGGCGATGTTGTCGCATTTCTTTTTGGGCCAGTTACACCTGGTATTAGTGTCGATAGAGTGGTGGTAACGGGGATAATTACAGAAAGCGATCTTGTCGGACCTTTACAAGGGATGTCTTTATTAGATCTTGCAAGAGAAATGGAAGATAGAAATACTTATGTAAATGTTCATACAGAAAACCATCCAAATGGTGAAATACGAGGTCAAATCAAACAAGTGTATTATTCGTAATCATCTGTAATTTTAGAGTCGACCTTTTTCTTTATGTTAAGTATGATGACAGTAACCTTTAGCCATAATTATGACTAAAGGTTTTTTACTTTGAAACATTGAGAAGAATAAAAAATTGTAAGGAGACAATTTTATGGAAAATAATAAAAATGTAATACTTCTTTTTATTGCTATAGCTTTAGCTTTAGCATTCTTTGTTGGTGGGATGGTTTATGGCTTGTGGGGACCATCTTGACTTTTTATGCATACAAATGTTTATTGACTTGCCATTTAGAAATCGCTTTCGTTCCTGCAATTCAGTCATAGAGCGTTTTTCTCTTCTTATTCATCAGTTGACTTAATAAATATATGAAGCAACAAGATTTACGGCACTAAAAATAGTCAGAACAGTAATCTCCAAAAGATTAGTCGAAAGAATTAAGCACCATATGCAGAAGTGAGCGATTTCCCGTTGAAGAAACTTGACGGTTGTACGAAAAATTGAGCGGCCGCGTCCAATACGCTGACTAGATATGCCCACAACTTGGATTTACAGTTACATGTTTGTCTTTGGAAAGGGAATGATATGTATATACCGTTTCAGATTCAGAGATAAAGGAGAACATTTGTAATGAATTATATGCTATTTAAGGTTATTAATCGTCTTGCTAAACGTAATGCTGCAATGGATACGATTATGGTGTTAATTTCTCAGAAAGCTCGATATGTGTACCTTTTTATGCTAGTTTTTATGTGGTTTAGAAGTAATGTATACAAAAAAGTTATATTGTATGCTGGTGTTTCGGCAGGACTCACTTTATTTGTAAACCGGATCATTCAGCGCTTTTACTTCAAGCCGCGCCCATTTATTTCACGTGATGTTCGTTTACTTATCCCGGCAATGAAAAATTCTTCATTTCCAAGTAAACATACGGCATTAGCTTTTACTATAGCGACTTCCGTTTTACTTCGAGACCGCTTAGTTGGTTCTATTATGTGGGTATTAGCCATTTTGACAGGTTTTTCACGTATTTGGGTAGGACATCATTATCCATTTGATATTATTGGAAGTGCTTTTATGGGCAGTTTAATTAGTATAGTGGTTGATAAGAATACATATACATTGAAGCCTTTTGTCACTTGGATAATAAATACATATACATCGTTAACAAAATCAATGAGATAAAAAGAGGGGGATAGATTCCCTCCTCTTTCATTTTTGAAAATCATAAATAATTTTATAAAGTCTTTGTAGTCCAACAATTAAATCTTGTTCATTTAACATTGAATAACTGATACGTAAATGATTATGTTGTGATTCATGAACATAACAAGCAATTCCAGGTAAAAAAGAAACGTTAGATTCATTTGCCTTTTCAAGTAATGCAAAAGAATCTATTGAATCAGGGAGTTTGATCCATAAATTAAAACCACCTTGCGGCTTTTGAAAATAAATTGTATCTGTTAAAGGAGAAAGTATCTTTATTGCCGTGTCACGTCGAACTTGTAAGGCAGTGCGTAGTTTTTCTAAATGGTTTTTCATTCTCTCAGCTCGTAAAAAAGGGAGAATGGCTTTTTGAGTCAATAGTGGACTCCCTATATCCATTGAAGCTTTTACTGCGTATAGCCAGTCAAAGATTGGTCCTTCTGTCACTAATGCTGCAATGCGAAGTCCTGGTGCTAATGTTTTACTAAATCCCTTTAAGTAAATGACATGACCATTTGTATCTAAGTGTTTAAGTGGAGTTGGGAGTTTAACTTCTTCGAAATATATTTCTCCAAAAGAATCATCCTCAATTATAAAAAACTGATACAACTCTGCTAGTTCTACAAGTTCAGCCCTTCTATGTTTACTCATTACAGTTCCAGTAGGGTTTTGGATAGTAGGATTTACATATAATAAAACTGGTTTTTTGCTTTGACAAACTTCATCGATTAAATCAGAACGAATCCCTTGTTCATCAAGTTCAATTGGTATGACTTGCACGCCTTTATTTACAAATACATCAATCGCTGCACCGTAGCATGGGCTTTCTACCAATACTATATCTCCTGGCTTTAATAGCGTTTGAGCAATTAAGTCAATCCCTTGCTGGGCACCACTAGTAATTAGTACTTGGGCTGGATTAATCGTTAAATCTTGATAATCCTTTAAATATTTTGTGATTTCTATGCGTAGTTCCTCATCTCCCTGGACAGGTCCGTAAGTGGCTAATATCATTTGATCTCTATTTATTATTTTTTGCATTTCATTTGAAAGAAATGGATTAGGTAATAGGCGAGGATAAAGGATTGCTTGTGAAAAATCATAATACTTTCTATGTCCACTTAGTACATGTTGAGATCTCGCGACATTAACTGTTTTCAAATGTTGCCATTTATATGGTTCAGGCGTCTTTGGATTATGATTTTCGTTTCTTTTTATATAAACACCTTTCCCTTGTTGAATATGTACAAAACCTTTTGTTTCGAGCCATTTATATGCTTTACGAACTGTTAATACACTTATTTTCAAGTCATCTGCCATGCTACGTAGAGAAGGGAGGGGCTCACCTTCTGCTAACATGCCATTTTGAATACGCTGAACAATTTGCATGTAGATTTGTTGGTAGATTGGTATATTAGATTTTTGATGCAGTACAATCTTCATGATTTCACCTGGATTTCTTTTTCTTTTATTAAAACCGAAATAATATCTACAATCAAATGAAAATTCATTTAACTGTTATATACCTTGCTGTACTGTTATACACTGTTTCTTCTATACTCATTTCAAGAATGAAAAGGAGGAAACAGAATGGTCATTTTAAATTATATTTTGATTTGTATCATTTTCGGGACAACATTTTTAACGATAAAAATTGGGATTGAAGCGGGGGCCCCGCCATTATTCTCGGCGGGAATTCGTTTCTTTTTAGCAGGTAGTATTCTCATTATCATATTTATGTTAAAGCGAAAAGATGTTACGCCGTACTTGTTATCTAAACGGATTATGTATGCTGGTTTTTGTTTAACTTTTATGACGTTCGCAACATTATATTGGGCAGAACAGCATATTTCTTCAGGATTAGCAGCTGTTCTTTCTGCAACAGGGCCGATGATGATCTTATTACTACAATCGAGGAGAAATAAAACAAAACTACAAAGGGAACAGCTCTTTGCCTTAATCATAGCGCTTATAGGAGTGAGCTGTATCTCCTTACCTGGAATGCATCAGCAACTTACTTTCATATGGAGTATTGCTTGCCTTATCATATTAGTCGGTGAATTATTTTACGGAATAGGCTCCATCCGTTCAAAAGAAATACTTTCAGACTTCCCGAAAGTATCACCGTTTCTCATAAATGGAATTCAAATGTTTTACGGCGGAATTTTTCTGCTGATCGCTTCTATTCTCATAGAACAACCCAATCTAGCTATATTAACATCTTGGAGCGTACAGTGGCCGATTTTATATCTTATATTTGTAGGATCAATTGGTGGGCATGGACTATATTATTGGCTCTTGTCAAAGACCAATCCAGTATTCCCATCAACTTGGCTGTATGTATCTCCATTAATTGCTGTTATTACTGGATATGTATTTTTAGGAGAACCGATTAATCCAGTAATGGGGATTGGAGCATGCTTAATCTTAATCGGTGTATTTTTAGCAAATCGTTCTACACTTAAAGTGTACTTTAAACAGGGGGGATTATTGAAAAAAGAAACGTAACATGATTGAATTTTAGTTATGAAATTGAAGAATAATACTTTTATAGAAACTTAACGCACCTATAAATAACAGAAAAAACAAACTATTAGATAGAGTTAGAACTTTTTATATGTTATAATTATATATCATTTTAATAAAAGAGCCCTGTATATGATAGGGCTTTTTTGAATTGTGAAGTAGAAGATAGATAATATATATTAAAGGGCAATAAAAATTTTAATTCAACAAACGGATAGGGGAGATACATGTGAAACAAGCATTAATTGTTATCGATTTGCAAGAAATCTTTTTTTCAGAAGAAAAAAATTACTTATATCAGCATGAACAGTTGCTTGAGAATGTAAATATGGTCATTAACTGGGCAAAAACCAAGGCAGTACCGGTTATTTTCATCCAACATACAGACCAAAATCCATCAAATGAAATGGCAAAGGGTAAGTACGCTTGGGAATTACATAAAGGGCTGTACCGAGAAACTAGTGATATTGTAATCGAGAAAATCACATGGGACTCCTTCTATCAAACTACTTTAGAGGAAACATTAAAACAATTAGGTATCGAACAGCTGATTTTCGTGGGGGCTCAAACTGAATTTTGTTTAGATACGACAATACGAATCGCCTATAGTAAGGGCTATCAGCATAATTTACTAGTAAAAAGCGCGCATAGTACATTAAATAGTAACCAACTCAGCGCAGAGCAAATTATAGAGCATCATGAATCTGTATGGAATAACCGTTTTGTACAAATACAGCCGCTTGATTTATATAAGTTATGAGAGGATTCATGAGGCTTTGCCAATCCCATTAAACAACTTGAATAAAAAAGGGGGGAAATGCTAGATGTTATGATTTCTGGTATTAAAGAAGAACCGCTAGAGAATGACAAGTGATCCTCTTGGAGTTAGAGCACAAGCATCAATTAAAAAAGTTAGTATGTTTGTTTATGAATTTATAAAAAGTAAGGGAAATCTTGATAATAAGGGGAGTCTTATGGAGATAAAAATAGATAATTTAACCGGTACTGAAGTAGAAAAATTATTGATGGATCATCTGCAAAGCATGGCACTACATTCTCCTCCAGAAAGCAGACATGCTCTAGATTTAGACGGATTGCGAAAAGCGGATATTACATTTTGGAGTGCGTGGGAAGAAAATGATTTAGTTGGATGCTGTGCACTTAAAGAACTTAATAGCCAACATGGAGAAATAAAATCAATGAAAACTGCTTCTTTACATTTAAGGAAGGGTGTTGCGAAGCGGCTTCTTCAACATATAATTGAGGAAGCAAAGCGACGTGGTTACCAGAGGTTAAGTTTAGAAACAGGATCTATGGATGTGTTCAAACCAGCTAGAAATTTGTATACGAGTATGGGATTTCAATATTGCAAACCGTTCTCGGAATATATAGAGGATCCCAATAGTGTATTTATGACAATGGAATTGACATGTAATTAAATAGTTTTCAATATGTATACTGCTGTTTTTCAAAGTTATATAAATTAATTGCAAGTTTAAAACGAATTTTAACTATTTATATAAAAGACGTACTGTTTTACCCCTTTGGATAAAATTATCTATAGGGGTAAAACAGTAACAAAGGTATTTAACTATATTTACTGCATATCATCCCATGAACTTTGCTCATTGTAGGATATACCGTGCTGCTCTTCTGCCATTTTCATAGGATCCTCGTGAGAAAGAGTAAATACCATTTTAGGTTTCTCATCTTTAATGTACAAGATGTAAATAGTATCATGGATCAGATCTATTGGCTGACCTGGGATTTTTTCTAGGCGCATCTTACCCTTTGTTTTCACCATCGTATAATAAGGATTGAGGGGAATCTCTTCAACTGGGATCGTTTTGACGAATTGAAAACCCAAGGAATGTAAGTATTCCTGACTTTTTTCAGTTCCAGTCAGATAATCTTCTTTCGAGACTACCTGGAGAGCGCCACTAGGATCGGCACCCACAAGAGGATCACTAACATGAGGGGCCAAAAGACCTGGCTCAAACGCATTATGCGCCCGATTGAACTCTTCAAAGTATGTTTGGATTTTATCGCTTACTTGATTCATGGTTCTTCACCAATCCTTTCTTGATCACCAAAGTCTTCTTTTACCCATTTTTATCCTCTCTTTTTCCTAATCATCCCATTTGAGAGAGGGGGTGGTTGAGAACTTTATATGTGTATTCTATTTTTGTAAGTTTTACATTATGTAACGATATCGAAATTCAACATATCTATAAATCTTAAAAAATTTTGATTGGCCTTTATTCTAAAATATGTGACCTGTAACATTAGAGGATGAAATGTTTTCATTAATTTTTCTTTAAAAAAGAAAACAAAGTCTTTCTGATAACTCAACATTCATATATGCAGTTTTAAAATAAAGTCGCGACGTTTATAAAAAAGTTGCGATGTTTTGCCCCTTTGGATCTGTTTATCTAAAGGGATGTTTTTATAGTGAAAAGTGAAAAGAAGATCTGAACTGAAAGGTGAATTAAGGAACTATTGAGTAGCAATAAAGTTATTCAACTAAAGGGCCAGATTGTGGAATAACTCTTTATACGGAAAATGGAGATTGTGAAGAACTGTACTTATGCCAACGGGCAGGTTAGTTTATTAAGAACTTGATATCTCATATTAATTTAAGATATTTTGGAGAAAATAAACAGATTAAATGAAAAAAGTTGATTTTAACCATATTCATTGTGGGCTAAAAGGCATATGAGCTACTTTCGAGTGGATGAACCGAGGCATCAGTTTACTACTGTATGGTAAGGTTTAGCTATTTTTTGAACTCTTCCTAATTTAATTATAGCATTTAAAAAATGATTAATATAGACTTTTTATTCTCATTTACTACTGCTAAAATCAATAGAACATTAATGGTTAGGAGAGATGTAGAATGAGTTCTTTGGTTCTCGGTTTTCAGGAGATAGAAAAAACACAGCTTTTGCTCGTTGGCGGAAAAGGGTTAAATTTAGGGGAATTATTAAAAATTCAAGCAATACAAGTACCAGAAGGATTTTGTATTACAACAGTAGGATATAAAAAAGCCATCGAACAAAACGAAACGTTTCAAGCTTTGTTGGATCAACTAACAATGCTAAAAATAGAGAATCGAGATCAAATTGGTGAAATCAGTAGGAAGATTAGACAAATCATTATGGAAGTAGAAATTCCTTCCGATGTTGTGAAAGCAGTTGTTCACTATCTCTCCCAGTTTGGCGAAGAACATGCTTATGCAGTACGTTCTAGTGCGACTGCTGAAGATTTACCACATGCCTCTTTTGCTGGTCAACAAGACACCTATTTAAATATCATTGGAAAAGAAGCAATCTTGCAGCATATCAGCAAATGTTGGGCTTCCCTATTTACGGATCGTGCGGTAATCTACCGAATGCAAAACGGATTTGACCACAGCCAAGTTTATTTATCTGTTATCGTTCAAAGGATGATTTTTCCGCAAGCTTCCGGAATACTATTTACTGCTGATCCGATTACTTCCAATCGAAAGCTGCTATCCATCGATGCTAGCTTTGGACTAGGAGAAGCACTTGTCTCCGGCTTAGTATCTGCCGATTGTTATAAAGTACAGGAAGAGGAAATCGTCGATAAGATGATAGCAACCAAAAAATTGGCTATCTATGCACTAAAAGAAGGCGGAACAGAGACACAGCAGATCGATCCTGATCAGCAAAAGACTCAAACACTTACTGAACAACAAATATTACAACTAGCACGCATAGGAAGACAGATCGAAGCTTATTTTGGTTACCCACAAGATATCGAATGGTGTTTGGTTGATGATACATTTTATATTGTCCAGAGTCGTCCAATCACTACTTTATACCCCATCCCTAAAGCAAATGATCAAGAAAATCACGTCTATGTATCTGTCGGTCACCAGCAAATGATGACCGACCCCATGAAACCATTGGGATTGTCTTTATTCCAGTTAACATCTTTTGGACCCAGGTTTAAAGCCGGTGGAAGGTTATTTGTTGATGTCACACATAATCTGGCTTCGCCTGTCAGCAGAAAAACGATAATAGATACCTTGGGACAATCCGATCCGCTCATAAAAGATGCACTTATGACCATAATTGAGCGAGGAAATTTTATAAAATCGTTCCCAAATGATAAAAAAGAACAGAGTTCAAGTAAAAGCAATAAAGGTATATCGTCTGCGGGTTTTCAAGCACAAATCGAAAACGATCCGACAATCGTTACTGATTTGATCAAGAGTAGTCAAGCATCGATAGAAGAGTTAAAACAAAACATCCAAACGAAATCAGGATCGGATTTATTTGATTTTATTCTAGAAGATATCCAAAAATTAAAGAAGATTTTATTTGACCCACAAAGTTTGGGTGTGATTATGGCTGCTATGGATGCTTCAACATGGATCAATGAAAAAATGAACAAGTGGTTAGGTGAAAAGAACGTAGCTGACACGCTTTCTCTATCTGTACCAAACAATATTACTTCAGAAATGGGTCTAGCATTATTGGATGTCGCAGATGTGATTCGTCCTTATCCAGAAGTAATTGATTATTTACAACATGTAAAAGATGATAACTTTTTGGATGAACTGGTTCAGTTTGAAGGTGGACAAAAAATCCGAGACGCTATCTATGCTTATCTCAGCAAATACGGAATGCGATGTACCGGAGAAATCGATATTACTAAAACCCGTTGGAGCGAAAAACCAATTACACTTGTCTCCATGATTCTTAGTAATATCAAAAACTTTGAGCCTAATGTTAGCAATCGGAAATTTGAGCAAGGGCGACAGGAAGCTTTGAAAAAAGAACAAGAGTTATTAGATCGATTGAAGCAATTACCGGATGGTGAACAAAAAGCCAAAGAAACAAAACGAATGATCGACCTAATCCGGAATTTCATCGGTTATCGGGAGTATCCAAAATACAGCATGATTAATCGCTACTTCGTTTATAAGCAGGCTTTACTGAAAGAAGTCGAACAACTCGTACAAGCCAACGTTATTCATGAAAAAGAAGATATATACTATCTCAATTTTGAAGAACTTCGCGAAGTCGTACGCACAAATAAACTGGATTACCAGGTCATCAGCAAACGAAAAGACGAGTACAAATTATATAAAAAACTAACTCCCCCACGTGTTATCACGTCTGATGGTGAAATCATTGTAGGTAAATACAAACGAGAACATCTCCCAGCTGAAGCTATTGTAGGTCTACCGGTTTCTTCCGGAGTTATAGAGGGCAGAGCACGCGTCATCTTAAAAATGGAAGATGCAAATCTAGAAGATGGAGATATCTTAGTCACAGCCTTTACTGACCCTAGCTGGACACCATTGTTTGTATCCATAAAAGGTCTCGTCACCGAAGTTGGTGGACTGATGACCCATGGAGCAGTTATCGCACGTGAATATGGCTTACCAGCAGTTGTAGGGGTGGAAAATGCTACCAAAATGATAAGAGACGGGCAACGAATTCGCGTGCATGGAACAGAAGGGTATATCGAAATATTGTAATTGTTGAATACATTACAGTAAGAAAGATGTTATATTGAAATTCTTATCTTTTGTTATAGAATAATCATTTTTATGTTTTAAGTTTTTTTATTCAACTAACGGGCGCGATTGTGAAGCAATATAGATAGGAAATGATCAAACTTTTTTATAAAAGAATGATAGAATTGCATATATTAAAAGCGTGTTTTGATCAAAATTTTTTCAAAACACGCTTATTCTTTTGGTTCGTTTATCAAGGTTATTAGTATCAATTTGATCAAACTTTATTTTAAAGCAACAATATAATTAAACTATTTTTTAAAGCAATATGAAAACCCCTCTCGTATATAAAACGGGAGGGGACCATTATATTGAGTTTGTATGTACAAAGCATTAGTTTACTTTCTTTATAAATCCTTTGTAATGACGTTTTACAAGCTGACTTTCTAATGTCTTCATTGTTTCTAGTGCTACCCCTACAATGATAAGTAAACTTGTACCACCAATTTGAGCAGAAGGTGGTAAAGTAGCAACCTTCGTGAATACAAGTGGTAAAATTGAGATAGCGCCTAGGAAGATGGCACCAATAAATGTTAAACGATATAAAATCTTTGTTACATATTGTTCTGTTGATTTACCTGGACGAATGCCTGGAACATATCCATTTTGCTTTTTCAAGTTCTCCGCCATTTGCTCAGGATTTACTTGAATAAATGCATAGAAGTATGTGAAAGCAATAATGAGACCAACATAAAGTGTCATGCCAAATGGGTGTGCAAAATCTAGATTTGTACTTAACCATTTGGAAACATTAGAGTCCGGGAAAAGCTGTGCGATTGTCCGCGGTGTCATGAGAAATGCAGAAGCAAAGATTACTGGAATTACACCAGCACTATTTACCTTAAGAGGTAAATGAGTATTTTTTGCTCCTTGATATTGATTATTCCCTGAAACAGCTTTTGCATATTGAATAGGTATTTTTCGAATTGCCTGTTGAATATAGATAACACCGACAACGATTGCTAAAATAACTAATCCAATCAATACGATTTTGACAATATGCATAAAGAGTTGATCTCCGGCATTTTGGAATTGCTGTAAATAAATCTGATTTACTACATTGGGAATTGCCGCAACAAGTCCTGCAAAGATAAGCATTGAAATTCCGTTACCTACGCCGTTTGCAGTAATTTGCTCACCTAACCAAAGTAAAAATGCAGTACCAGCAGTTAGCACTGTAGCGATAAATAAATATGTAGTCCAGCCTGGATTAGAAATTAACTGTCCACCTGCTATATTGTTAAAGCCAATAGACATTCCGATGGCTTGAATGAATGCGAGAATGATTGTAAAGTATCGGGTAAATTGAGCTGATTTTTTGCGGCCCATTTCACCCTGCTTTGCCCACTCTGTAAATTTTGGTACAACATCCATCTGTAACAGCTGTACAATGATGGAAGCTGTAATGTATGGCGTGATACCTACAGCAAAGATTGAGAAGTTTTGCAAAGCTCCTCCGCCAAATACATTAAGCATACCTAAAACATTGGCTTGATCTTGTACTTTTAATACCTCTGCGTTAGTATGAGGAACTGGTATAAACGTGCCAATTCGAAAAACAATTAACATCGCAAGTGTAAAAAGGATCTTCCTTCTTATCTCAGCTACTCTCATAAAGTTTGAAATCGTACGAAACATCATGTCGCCTCCTGTATTTTTTATCAGCGTTCTTAATGAAAGAAAACTGATTTTTATATCCTGATGAACAACCAACAATCCTCCTTCCGTGTAGAATTCATTCGACAAATGGATTTTCATACATTTTGTAGTGTTGTTATGGATATAAAAAATACAGATCTTTTTATAAGCGAAAGATTAAATTTCGTAATCATTCAATAACCATAATATAACTAAAAAATAAATAAATGTACATAGATAAGGCCGAAAAGAGTGAAAAATACAATCATAGAGAACTTATACATTATTATCTGTGCAGATTAATCATTGCTTATACGAACTAACAGGAATTGATGAATATATTTTAAAAGATTTACCTTGGTTTATCAGAATGCATCGATTAGTGACCTTTGCGAAAGTGATACAAACAGTTGATATTGTAGAATCATCGAAAACTTTACAAAACAGTTAGGAGAGACATATATTTTAATGAAAAGTAAAAAACCTAAGAATAATGGTATAAAAAATACCGTTATTCCTTTGTATTTGTCCAATTTATATACATGATTTTATACATTGTTGTTATAGCGGGGATTCTAAAGATCTTTGCGATTTTTTTGTTCTCTTTTTTTGTATGAAATCTTGTATAGGATAGTGAAATACCACTTCTTTGAAATATAGACTATGAAACAAGCAATTCTTGTATTTAAACATAGAATATAATGAGTTCAATATAGACTATGAAACAAGTAATTCTTGTATTTAAACATAGAATATAATGAATTCAATATTTCTAGAAGGAGGTGTTTTTAAGTGTCTCATCGTCATGAAAAATGCGTATGTGAACAGTTAGTAACTTTACCATTAGGTACAGAAGTAGATATTTTTTTAAGTGGAAATACAATCGAAGACGTTATTTTTGTTAATTTCAATATGGAAAATTTTTGTGCAACTTTTGTAGATAATGTAACAGAACCAGGAACTGTGATTGTTTTAGATTGTAGAGATATTTTAGCACTTCGTATTGAATAATTAGATAGAAAAAAGAGCTTTGAAAAAAGCTCTTTTTTCTTTTTATAATTAAAAAGAAAAAAATTATTTTTAGTTAATTGTGATTATACTGATACAATGATGCAATTTTATGGAGATGAAAATCTAGCTGCTTCAAAATGTGTCCCTTCGTTATTCAAAATAGTCATATTTCCTCCGCTAATAATTGTCCATACTTGGACTTTATCCCTTTTATTTAATTGTAGAATAGTACTTATTCTTACGGCATAAGGTCGTCCAGCTAATTCTGGCACAAAATGGTGATCTTCTTTGACGATATCAATATCATTTACACGTATTAACATTGTTGTAGTACGAGAAGTATCAAAAGGAAATTTAGCAAGAAATGCTGCACCTGCAGTAATAATATATACTCCCTTTCTTTGAGGAACAAAGGTTGAATCGGATATATTATATTCATTTTTTAAATCAAATTGTTTAGTTTCATACGTAATCTGTTGAAATCGTTCAATAATTACATTCTGGTTAAATGCTTTTACAGCTCTAAATGCGGATGGTCTAATTAATTGTAGTAAAGTCACTATAAGATTCCCCTCCCTTTATTATTAACTTATGAATTATATAAAAAGAGTGATTGGACAAGAATTCTGGGGGATTGAGATTTTCTTTTTCCTCTTTTTTGTATAGATCCTTAAATTGATAGATGGAAAAGGTAATGAAACTTCTCTTTGGGGTATCGTCACCTGTCCATCAACTTAAATAATGAATAACCCCGTCCACCTTGCTAATATTTTGAAATGCTCACAAAACAAAATTATTATCTATCCACAGTTATCTATGAGAATTTTGTTCATTTTTATCGTTTTGGGGGCAACCTGTTCTGTTAGATTGATGACAATGGGGTATTTCTTTTCACTAGCTTGATTGGCATGGGATACCGCCAACATTTTGAAAAAAACATGTGAAGTAAAATAGATATGAAAAATCCAATTCTAACCACATATAGGTTAGAATTGGATTTTTTGATTCAAATATCTAAGTTGTATTTTGATATCTTTGTATAGCAAACCAAAGAAGTCCAATGAATAATCAGTATGTCATGAGTCAGGAGGGATTTCCATTCATATTATTTTAAAATGTAATCCTAAGATTACGAATTAACATATTCTGCTATTGAACGATCATTGAATATCTTCATTTAACTAAACACCTCTATGTTAAATCCACCTGGGGATTTAACATAGAATGTCCAGCGATGAGCCCTTTTTGGCGGTTTCACATCAAATCCATCATTCTTCAAGTGTTGATAGATCTCGTTCACTCGTTCTTCGCTCTCCTGCGAAAATCCTATATGAAAGGACTTCGGGTAACTGACCTGAGTACCTTTCATCAAAGCGAGCAATAATCCATCTTCGTCTAACAGTACAGCGAATGAATCGCCATGCGTGCTCTTAGTTTGTAGGTTGAAATATTTCTCCAAGAACTTTCGAGCAGCGTTAACGTCAGTGACCGTTAGATTGATATGGTTTAGTTTCAAAGGTTCCACTTCCTCTCTATAGTTATAATACCTTCATCCCTATATTCACTTTTTAAAAATGCCCTCCAAAACGGGAAGTAGTTAAGAAAAAATACTCATAATCAAAACAGTATAATCCTTTAAAATCTTTGAAAGCTTTTGTTGCTTACATGTTTTATTCTATAATTGATTATTAATAAATAAAAAGACATTTTAATATATCTCTTCATATACTCGAGTATATGAATGAAGGAGTGACGAACATGGAACTGCTGCAACTGCATTATTTTCTAAAAGTCGCCAAGTTGGAGCATATGACGCAGGCTGCGCAAGAGCTTCGCATCGCGCAGCCTGCTCTCAGCAAAACCATCGCTAGGTTGGAAGAGGGTTTGGGTGTACCATTATTTGATCGCCAAGGAAGGAAGATTCGACTCAACTCATTTGGAAAAGCGTATCTAAAGAAAGTGGAAAAGGCACTCATGTTGCTTGAAGAGGGCCGAAGAGAAGTTGAAGATCTTGCGGGAATGGAAAGAGGACGTGTTTCTTTAGCAACAACAACACATAAATGCTTTTCTGATGTTATAGGTTCTTTTATTTCCTTGCACCCTGATGTCAAACTTCAAATTACTCAAGCTTCAGAGAGAGAAAAGGTGCAACAGCTCCGAAATGGAGAAATCGATTTTTGTATCACTTTCCCTCCCATTGAGCAGAAAGGAATAGAGGGATTGTCCTTTCTCACTGAAAAAATCTTACTAGCTGTTCCCCATACACATCGATTTGTTAATCGAAGCAACATAGACTTAAGAGAAGTCGCTGATGATCCTTTTATTTGTATAAAGCAAGGGAATCGATTCCGAGAAATGACGGATGAATTTTGTCAAAAAGCAGGATTTTCTCCGAATATTATATGTGAAGTTGACGAACATTCTGCAGTAGGTCATTTCATCCGTATGGGAATTGGTATTGCTTTTATGCCGGAAACCTTAATAGAAAAAATAGAGACGTCATTTCATTTAGTACATATCGATAATCCTAATTGTCAGCGTACTTACCAAATTGCATGGCTTGAAGGGCGCTATATGTCTGTGGCGGAACGTAAGCTTCAGGAGTTTTTCGTCCAGAGTTTTACTAAATTACCAAAGCAATAAACCTTTAATATCGATTCGAACTTTAGGAGTCTAAAACTATAGGAATTGGCGGTAAACATATTTGCTAGGTTCTTCAATTACGTTTCAAGATATTAAACAACTATTTTTAACACTGTTCCGATTTTTAGTACGGTATTTTTTACAGTTTAGTTACAAGAATTAAACATCAATACTTACCTAAAAGATATATGCTGTTACTTTGGATGATTTATCGCTCAAAAATTTTAGCTATAGATAGTTTGGTAGAGATGTTTCTCAAAAGAGTCAGAACTTCAAGGGATATTAAAGAATGCGTTAATAAAGGTAATTAATGATACCGATGTTGCGGGGAGAGTTGCTAAGGTTGGTGGTATGACTCTTTTAAAGCGTAGTTTTTTTCGATTTACTGGTGATACTTCCTATAGTAATATTGTGCTATGAAAACAATAATAAAATATAATGAAAACTTGAATTGAAAGAAGGAGCCAGCAATGACAATTATCGATAAATTAAATCTTAACAAATATACAAATGTGGTGGTTGTCAACCAACCAGAAGATTACGATGTCTTTACTAAACAAGCAACTACTCTTTCAAACCATCATGATGCTATTTTCGTTTTTGTAGAAACAATTGATGAGATGGTTCAGCACACGCAACTTATTCTTAATAAACAACTATTACTTGAAAAAGGCTATTTATTTTTTGCTTATCCGAAAAAAGGTAACACTCGTTATGAAACTTTTATTCACAGAGATGAAATATTTCCAGCAATGAACGTTGGAGAAGATGGATACGTAGGTAATAGTGATATCAAGTTCGCACGAATGGTAAGTATGGATGATGTCTTTACTGTCGTTGGTTTGAAACGCGAAAAAAAGAAAATTAAGAAAACATCTGCTGCTAGTCAATGTGTTGCTGATTATGTAGAGAATATTAAAGATGTAGAAGCATTATTAGCTGATCACCCAAATGAACTTCTGTTTTATCAAGGTTTAACACCAGGATATCAAAAAGATTGGGCACGTCACATATTCTCAGCGAAACAGCAACAGACACGTGAAAAGCGTGGGCAGCAAATGATTGAAATCCTTTCACAAGGATATAAGTCACTTGATTTATTCCGCAGAAAGAAGAAATAAAGAAGTTTCAGTAGTGGAACTGGAGCATGTCAAAATGACCTAACTTTTTAAAGATTGCGGTCTCCATGCCCCATTAATATTAGATATGTATGTTTAATCTTAAGATGTAAAACATATCCTTGATTTCATGTTATAAATAAGGAATCAAGGATATGTTTTTTTATGAAATTCGATTTTCGATATTAAAATACATAATGATGACACAATTAATAGTATGAAAAAGTTGAAAAAACCTCTCCTTCAAGTATACTGAATATGGTTCAGGATTTATGAGAGTTGCTTTTTTACAGCATCTAAAATGTGTAGGACCTTTATACAGTAAATAAAACTTAAAAGAATGAATAAGAAAAGGTGTTTGAAATGAAATCGTATATTGTAGTTGGAGCTGGAATTTTAGGAGCGTCTACTGCTTATCACCTTGCTAAGGCAGGAGCCCATATTACATTAGTTGACCGTCAGGATTTAGGTCAAGCAACGGATGCGGCGGCAGGAATTGTATGTCCTTGGCTTTCGCAGCGTCGTAATCAAGCTTGGTATAAAATTGCTAAAGGCGGGGCGCGATATTATGCTTCTTTAATTCAGCAATTAGAAGATGATGGCGAAACAGATACAGGTTATAACCAGGTAGGTGCTATTAGCTTACATACAGATGATAAAAAGTTAGATCAAATGGAGGAGCGAGCGTATAAGCGACGTGAGGATGCTCCGGAAATCGGTGAAGTCACTCGTCTATCGCCAGAGGAAACAAAAAGTTTATTCCCGCCATTATCTGAAGAATATGCTGCAGTACATATAAGTGGTGCTGCTCGAGTAAATGGAAGAGCGCTTCGTCAGTCTCTCGTAAATGCTGCGAAAAAGCATGGTGCTATTTTTATAAAAGGCGATGCTGTTTTAGTTCATGAAAATAATCATGTCAAAGGTGTTACTGTAAATGGTGAAACAGTAACGGCAGATCAAGTGATTGTTACAGCAGGAGCGTGGGCAAATGAATTGCTAAAACCACTTGGGGTTAACTTTCTTGTGACTTTCCAAAAAGCACAAATTGTTCATTTACATATGCCAAATATGAATACTGAAAGCTGGCCAGTTGTTATGCCGCCAAACGATCAGTATATTTTAACCTTTGAAGATGGCCGTGTAGTTGTGGGAGCAACACATGAAAATGATACTGGTCTTGATTATCGTGTTACAGCGGGTGGGTTACATGAAGTCTTTGATAAGGCATTGTCTGTGGCACCAGGGTTAGAAAATAGTACGATGCTGGAAACGAGAGTTGGTTTTAGACCATTTACACCAGGATTTCTCCCAGTCATTGGTCCGTTACCTAATTTTAAAGGTATACTAGTTGCGAATGGTCTAGGTGCTTCTGGATTAACAGCGGGTCCATACTTAGGTTCTGAACTTGCGAAACTTGCTTTAGGACAACCGATAGAATTAGATTTAAGTCATTATGATGTAGCTGGTGCAATTGAATAGTTATTAGATCTAGAAACAAAAAAGATTAGGAATAACTACCTAATCTTTTTTGTTGCTTCTTTCTACAATGTCCGTAGTAAATTTTATATGTGCAGAGGGAATTTTGAGTATGTTGGAGAAAAGCTATATGGATTGTAATTTTGAAATAGATAGTATAAAAATTATAAATCAGAATTTTAGAAGATTAAGGAGTTATCTTGGGTGAATAATGTTGAGATAAGAAGACCAATCATCGGTGATTATGAAGAGTTAAATCAATTGTTTCATACAGTCATTATGGATACGTTTGCTAGAGAAGGTTTATCGGAGTTGGCTGATGACATAGAAAATGAACTTGAAACTAAAAAGCAGTACTTGAAATGTGACTTTGATAACGATGGGAAAAATCGATATTTTTTGATAGCTGTAGATAAACGTTGTAATAAAATTATCGGCACAATTGAATTTGGTCCATCCAGTAAACTTATTAATAGTTGCACAGATGGCGCATTAAAAGACTTGTATGAACTAGGTACTTTATTTGTACTTCCGAATTATCAAAGACGCGGCATCGGAAATTTACTTTTAAATGTGGTACTCCTTACCTTATTAGGTAGAGGGATTAAAGAATTCTGTTTGGATAGCGGATATACTAACGCACAGAAAATATGGAAGAAAAAATTTGGAGAGCCTAACTTTTTGCTAAAGGATTATTGGGGTAAATCATATGATCATATGATTTGGAGAAAATGCATAAAAGATATACCTATAATATTTAGTAGATAGTAAAAGTTGTTTTTTAGCAAATCGTTTGTACAAATCTAATTAAATTGCATTTATAATCAACACGAATAGCTTTTCTTACATACTTGTGCTATTATTTACCTTTATAATAAAAGAGGACGTGAAGTAACTTGATTAAAATTGATATACCTGCAGTTGATGTTTCTATAACAGAAAGAAAACAAGTGATAAAAGGAGATGAGCCAAGAATTACTCCAATTCATGGATTCATCGATTTCCACTTGTTCCCAAGAGATAAAGGCGGCATTTTTATGTTTTATAATATTAATGACGAACTTCTCTTTGTTGGGAAAGCACGTAAAATAAGACAGCGTATTAAAAAGCATTTTGAAGACAATGTTTCACCAATTAAAGCACATCGTGATGAAGTATACCGCATTGATGTATGTATTGTAGAAGATCCAACGGAAAGAGAAATTTACGAAACATATATTATTAATGAGCTTCAAGCGAAGTATAATGTTGATAAGGTATTTTATAAATAAAATAAGAGCAATTTAAAACATGATCTTAGTACTATATTAAGGTCATGTTTTTTTTCGTTAAACAGATAGATGGTTATTGTATTTGTAAGAATATAATTAAACGACTTTATTATTCATACACAATTGATTGAAATAAAATACTAATTTTAGGAGGAATAAAATGCATGCGAATAAAGATAAACAAAAAACAGTAGCACTTATAATTGCTTCACTTATTTTTCTTGGTTTTACTTTAATGGGTTTGTATAATTTCGCAAGAACAAACCTTAGAAGTGTTAATGTCTCAATTGCAAGAACAAGCACAGCGCATTAATGGAATTCCGGAAGAATCATTTGAAAAGAAACTTTCAGAGCCATTCTTAGGATTAGGGACGGTAGGTGAGCTTTACGGTATGATGCTGTACCATGAAGCAGATCATATCGGTCAAATGAAAGCGATGAAACGTATTATAGAAGCGAAAAAGTAACAAAATAAAAAAAGCCCTACCGTTTTGAAAAAGGTTTAATCGTTTATAAAAAAGAAAAAACCGAAATCACAGATAGATTTCGGTTTTTTCTTTTTGAGCAAACAGAGAAGGTTAGTTTAAATACGAAATTAAGGAAAATGCGGTATCGTTGTAATATTACTGCATAAACAAGGAGCCGTTAGTTTCAACTGTTTTTTAATCCATTCTATAGGAGTAAGTTTTAAAGAAGGAAAACAAATTTCAGTATATTAAGAGCGTGTATGCGCTCTTTTTTTGTCTGAAAAATCCCTATACCTCGTATTCCTTTTCCTTTCTTTCATAACAGGTAAAAATAAACATATACTGGTACAAGCAAACAAGAAAGGAGATCACCATGAACTGGTTAGAAGCCTTTATATTAGGAATTATTCAGGGGTTAACGGAATTTTTACCTATAAGCAGTACCGGTCACTTGTATTTAGGAAGACATTTATTTAACTTAGATGAAGCTGGTCTTTTCTTAGACACGATGCTTCATATTGGTACATTGCTAGCAGTGTTTATTTATTATAAAAAAGAGTTTATCTATTTAATTAAAAATCCATTTTCAAAACTTACTTTCTTACTTGTTATTGGAACAATTCCAGCGGTCGTTATCGGTCTATTATTTAAAGACTTCTTTGAAGAGATTTCAAAAACAGGTGTAACAATTGGGTGGGAATTTTTAGTGACAGGTTTGTTTTTATATATGGCAGAGAAACAAAAAAATGGACGTAAGAAAATGGATGACATTACATATCAAGATGCTTTCATTATTGGTTCGTTTCAAGCGTTTGCTATTTTTCCAGCAATCTCTCGTTCTGGTATGACAATTGTCGCTGCACTTTGGAGAAAATTAGATCGTGAAACAGCGGCATATTTTTCATTCTTATTATCAACGCCTGCTATCGTTGGAGCTATCGTTTTACAATCTGTGGACGTATTCCAAGGGAAAGCTGAAACCATTTCAACTACATCGTTAATCGTTGGTACTTTATCTGCGGCATTTTTCGGATATATTGCAGTATCTTGGATGATCCAATACTTAAAACAGCATTCCCTTAAAGTTTTCGCGTATTATGTATGGGCTCTAGGTGCTTTAATTTTAACTTTACAGTTCACTGGCGTATTTTAAGGAGGAAGAAATTTTAAGAAGCACAGTCAAGCAGTAAACTTATTTTATGATGGGGCTTGCTGGTGAAACATAATTACATGTTAGTTATTTGTTTACGCAGTACTTGTAATGAATGGGAAAGATGAATAAATGTTGATAAAAAAATCCTGCTGTGAAATTTTATAGCAGGATTTTTTATTTTATGATTCTATTAATATGTCAGGAGAATACAAAGGAAAATAAAAAATCATATTTTCGCATCATGAAAGTAGCGAAAATATCTTTCGGGAGGTAAAAAATGTTAGAAAAAGCAATAGTTATTGGTGGTAGTATAGCTGGAAAACTAGCAGCAAAAGCTTTATCTGATTTTTTTCAAGAAGTAATTATTTTAGAAGCAGGCGAAGAATGGCGTGAAAAAAGCCCTCGAAAAAGAGTACCTCAAAGTCATCATCCGCATGTGTTATTAAAGGGTGGTGAAGTAGCAATTGAGAAATTATTTCCTGCAATTACGACCCAATTAAAAGAAGATGGTGGCATTGTAAATAATTTTACGGGAGATTTGAAATGGCATCATTTTGGTTTATGGAAACAACCATTTATTGGGGATTTGAATGCGGTTCAACAAAGTCGTCCTATGCTTGAGTGGCATATACAACAAAGAATGAGTCAAGTAACTAATATTACAACAAAGTATGAAACAATGGTTGAACAATTAATAGTAGATCGACAGCATAACAAAATCTCTGGAGTAAAAGTACGGTGCATGAAAACAGGAAACAAAGAAAATTTCCAAGCAGATCTAGTTGTGGATGCAAGTGGATTTGGTTCGAAAAATATAGAGTGGTTAGAAATACATGGAATAGAAGTAAAAGAAGAAAAAGTATGGATTCAATTATTTTACGCGACTAGGGTATTCCGTCTAAAACAGAATGAACGCCCTGATTGGTGCAATTTACTTATTTCTCCTAGCTTTCCTGAAAATCCTTATGGTGCCTTTATTCAAACTATTGAAGACAATCGATATTTCGTGACTTTTAGCGGATACGCCAATGAGAATGCACCAAAAACAGATGAAGAATTCCTTGCATTTGCTCATAAGTTACCTGCACCAGATGTCATTCATTTTCTTGAACAAGCAGAACCGATTACAGATATAAAAATACATAAGATTCCTTATCAAGTACGTCGGCGATTTGATTTAGTGAAAAATATGCCAGAAGGATTTTTAGTAATTGGAGATGCTCACTGTCGCTTTGATCCAGTTTTTGGACAAGGAATTTCTGTCGCTGCTATGGAAGCTGTAGCGCTACAAATGAGTTTAATGAAAACAACATCGCTACATAATGGTTTTACTCGAGAATTTTATAAGCGTATTTCTAAGATTATTGCAACTCCTTGGGAAATGGTAACAACAGAAGCATTTCGCCATCCCAAGATAAAAGGAAAAAAGACTTTTATACAACCATTTCAACAATGGTATACGAAAAAAATATATCAACTTTCCGCAAGTAATACAGACATTTATATTCGTTTGGTTCGGGTAATGAACCTTATTCGTAGTCCTCTACATCTTTTTCATCCCAAGGTATGGTTTGCTATTCTTACGGCTCGACAGAAATAGAGGAGGTTAATCCTACTACAAGCAGAAGGAAGTTAACTATTAAATGGCGAATTTATAATAGTTAATTGATCAAAAAGGAATGAGTCATGAATGGAAATATACATAGAAAAATTAAAGGAACAAGATGCGGAAGAGTTGTTTGCTTTTGAGTGTTATAACAGAACCTTTTTTGAAAAGACGGTACCGAGTCGTGGTGATGATTACTATGTGTATGAGACGTTTCAGTGCAAACACGAGACATTGTTAAAGGAACAAAAAGAAGGCATTTCCTCCTTCTATCTCATACGGAATATGGAAAAGACCATTGTTGGTCGAATAAACTTAGTAGATATAGAGAAAGATAAACAATTGGGATATCTTGGTTATCGTGTAGGAGAAGCTTTTATTGGAAAAGGAATTGCAACTAAGGCCGTTCAATTACTTCTAAATCAAGCAGTAAACAATCAAATTACTGAAATTCATGCAAAGACAACCAATAATAACATTGCTTCACAAATCGTATTAGAAAAAAGCGGTTTTTCAGGTGCCGCAATTGATAAAACAGTTTTAGAGCTAAATGGTCAAAAGATTAATTCCATTCATTACGTTTGGAAACATACTACAATATGATACAAGAAATTTTAAAACAAAAGGGGAACACTATAATGAAGGACTTACGTTATCCAATTGGGAAGTTTACTCATGAAGGAAATGTTACGGAGGAAATGGTAGAAAAGTGGATTCAAGAAATTAAAAATCTCCCTACAGAACTAACAAAGGCAATTAAAGATTTAGATAAAGAGCAGTTAGATACACCATATCGAACTGGCGGATGGACAGTAAGGCAAGTTGTTCATCATGTTGTTGATAGTCATATGAACAGTTATATTCGTTTTAAATTAGCACTTACAGAAAATAATCCGACAATTAAACCGTATATGGAGGAGAAATGGGCAGAGCTCCCTGATTCAAAATTACCTGTAGACGTTTCCCTTGTATTATTAGACTCACTACATAAAAGATGGGTAAATTTATTAAACTCTTTAGAACAGGCAGATCTTGAGAAAACTTTTAATCACCCAGAATCAGGTGAAACAAAACTTAAGGTGGCAATCGGATTATATGCGTGGCACGGTCGTCATCATACTGCACATATTACTTCTTTGCGGGAACGATTAGGGTGGTAAAATTGTTATGGAAATAACACTAAAAAGAGCGATAGATTTTGATGCAGAATCTATTTTTAATATTCAAGTAGAGGCATTTATGCCGTTATTAGAAAAATATAAGGACTATAAAACGAACCCTGCTAATGAAACGATTGAGAAAGTAATTGCAAGAATAAACAATCCTACCGGTGGATTATATAAAATATTAGTTGATAATATTCTCGTGGGAGCTATTTGTGTATTTTGGAAAGAAAAGACGACGCAATTCTGGATAAGTCCTATGTTTATTCTGCCTAATTATCAAGGGAAAGGGATAGCTCAAAAAGTACTCGTTTTAATAGAGAAGATGTTTCCACAAGCAACTAGTTGGGAATTGGCTACAATTTTAGAAGAAGAACGTAATTGTTATCTATGTGAAAAAATAGGTTACATTAAGACGGGGTTAAAAAAGAAGTTGAATGATAATACAACACTTGTTTATTATCAGAAGGCATTATAAAAATAGTTTTTAAAGGGATAGATAAAACAGAGTAAATCTGTATCATCTATCCCTTTATTTTGGTCCTATAAAATACAATAAAGTAAAATGTTTTTGTATTTTTAAAAGAAAATAATGCATGTTGTTCCAAAAAATACGGGGTTAATACTTTTGATTTTGCATAAAAATACAAGTTATTATTTTGTTGTATATTTTACTAATGCTTTTTGGACACTTAAAATACTATCATCACCTTTAAATTCTTTTGTAATTGGTTCGTGCATACTAGATACCCAAATTTTAAGTTCTGCATCTAAATCAAAATGACCTGCTGTTTCGATGCTAAATTGTGTAATGCTTTTATATGGAATAGAATGATATTCTGTTTTCTTACCAGTTACACCTTGTTTATCTACTAAAATCATTCGTCGATTTGTAAATACAATTAAGTCTCGAATCAATTTATATGCATACTCAACTTGTTCATCATCAAGCATAATCCTTTGTAAGTCACGCTCAACATTTTCTGTATTCGTATCAGATGCATTTCCTAAAATACCACTGAATAAACCCATATGAAATTCCTCCTTTATAATCTGTGGAATGAGTTTCTTTTATTGTATCACGTTATAGACTAAGAGATTCTTACAATGCAGTAAGAGCTTTTTAAAGCAAATGCAATGAATTTATTAACACTTCATCATAATATCTTATGCTAAAATATAATTAATAAAATCAAGAAACAAGTGCAGAGGGAGTATACATGAAAAACATCGGTTTAGTATTAGAAGGCGGAGGCATGAAAGGGTTATATTCGGCGGGAGTACTTGAATACTTTATGGAGAATGATTTATTTTTTCCATATGTAGTTGGAGTATCGGCTGGAGCATGTATGGGCGCAACGTACCTATCTCGCCAAAAAGGGAGAAATAAAAAAGTAAATACAGAATTAGTGTCTGATTATCGTTACATATCTTATCGAAACTTAATACGAAAACGGGAATTGTTTGGTATGGACTTTCTCTTTGATGAAGTGCCTAATAAAATTGTACCGTTTGATTTTCAAACTTTTTTAAATACAAATGAGCAGTTTGTAATTGGCACAACTGATTGCGAGACAGGACAAGCTGTCTATTATAATAAGCAAGAGCACGGGGATGATATATTAAAAATCATTCGTGCATCAAGTTCTGTACCATTTATTGCTCCGGCTGTGGACTATGATGGTAAAAAACTTTTAGACGGTGGAATCATTGATCCTATTCCTGTTCGAAAAGCGCAAAAAGATGGATTTCAAAAGAACATTGTTATTATGACAAAGCCAGAAGGATATGAGAAAAAACGTAATAAGTTTTCACCGATGGCAAAATATTTATATAGACGATATCCGAAAGTAGCTGAGCTTTTAGTAGAGCATTATCGGTTTTATAATGAAACCGTTTCTTATATGTCTTCAAATGAACAAAAAGAAAACTTTTTTGTAATTCAACCAAGTATGCAGCTTCCTGTTAGTGGGATTGAAAGAAATAAAGATAAGCTTGTTAATTTATATAATCTTGGATATCAGGATGCCAAGAACCAGTATGAGCAGTTATTAGAATGGATAGAGAGATAGCTATAGGATTGAAAATTTAATGCTAGGAAGGAACACGTAAATTATTACCTTATTATCTTGGTGAATAAGAATGGAAACACACAGACTATATTGATTGTGTGTTTTTTCTGTTCATAAAATATACAACATTAGTACCTTATTTATATAGGAATTTATTTATTAAGAAAGAAGAAGTAATGTAATACGATAGAGGAGGGAAGAGGAATGAAATCAATACTAAGCCCTAAGATAGCAGAACTTACAGATCAATTGATCGACGGAGATAAACGAGCTTATCACACATTTTTAAATGAACTCAAAACAATTAGGACGCCAGTTATAGAAACTTGTCCAATGAATAGTCAGTATCATCTTATTACTTACATATGGCTTGGGGATAAAGGAACTGAAAATGTATATGTATTTGGTAGTTATCCTGGTTGGGACATTAATTCTAATCAACTAGAACGACTTTCAGACACGAATTTATGGTACAAGACGTTTCGAACGAATGAAAAGTTTATTTCTACCTATCACTTTTCAGTTAATGATTATTTTGAACACAATTGGGTAGCGCGTAGTGAACAATATCAGTTAGATCCATTTAACAGTAATATATTTGGAGAAGGAACAGATAGAGCGGCTGTTTTAGAGATAGGAATGGAAATGTCGTACGATAAAAGATTCCCTAAAAATTATAATCCTCAGGGAGAAGTTGAAACATATTCTTTTTACAGCTCTATTTTAGGTAATACACGAAAGATATATATTTACACACCTCATGATTATTCTCTTACATCCAGCCTTCAAGATCTTATCATCACATTCGATGGAGACTCATTTATGCAAAATCTTTCAACACCAGCAACACTTGATTATTTCATTCATACACAAAAGATTCCTTCGTGTATTGTTGTTGGGATTGATCATGTAGATCGATTGAATGAGCTTACCTACAACTACAAAATGAACTCATTTTTAACAGAAGAGCTACTTCCCTGGATTCAAACGAAATATCATGTACACAAGGATCCGTCGCATATAACAATTGCTGGCTTAAGCCTCGGTGGCCTAGCGGCGTTTTATGCAGCACTTCAGAATCCTCATATTTTTGGAAATGTGCTGTCATTGTCAGGTTCTGTACATTGGAAAAAAGGCGGGTATGAAGAAAATCTTCCTTGGATTGAGAAACAATTTTTATCAATGAATAATACGTTACGACTTCGTATGTATATGGCAGCTGGCACACTTGAGAATGAATCGCTTTTAAAAGCTAATAGAAGCTTATATAAGACACTTGAAGAAAAAGAACATCAAATTACCTATAGTGAATTTCAAGGCGGTCATGACGAAATCTGGTGGCGAGAACAACTTACTGAGGGTTTATTAGCATTAAATAATTCAAGAACGCTATCTTAAAAAGAAATGAGGAGGGAAAATATGGATCAAAAAGATTTAGATAAAGAGTTAAAAAAGCAGGAGATTTTAGTAAAAGATGAGAAGGTTTGGGATTTCACGTATGAAGATCATATTAGTTCTATCGTTAAGCGAGCAGAAAAAGCAGGAGACTTTGATGACCTACCTGGCAAAGGCAAACCACTTAATATTGATAAAAGCCTTTCGTATAATCCTGAAAAACAACTTTATAAAACATTGAAAGATAATCATGTTTTACCTAGGTGGATTGAGCTTTCAAGGGAAATTGATCATTTAAAAGAAAAACTAGAAGAAAATATAAGTTCAAAGGAAGCAGCTAAGTTAGTTCGAATGATTAATAAAAAGATTCTAGAACACAATTTAATTTGTCCACCATCTGTGCAAAAAATGAGAGTAAAATTAGAGCATTAAAGAGTTTTTTAGAGATGCAATTCATTTAGAAGAAATCAATGATGATAGCACAAAAATGAAATTTCATAGATTGTACAGTAAACATTTTGAGAGCCGAGGGCAGAAAATTGGCGGCTATCCATTTTATACACAAACAGATCCAAGAGAATGGGAAGAAACCTATCAAGAACATAATATTTTATTGCTGCAAATTGATACGGATGATTCATTAGAAATTATATGGGTTATTGTGGTGGTGCCAATTTCTTTATATGAAAAGAGGATCTACTAAAGCTAGACTTTTCCAATGTACTTTATAATTGGGATCGCTATTAAATCTAGAAATACTATAAAAACTATTAAAACTATTAAAAATTAAGAAGTAGGGAAGAGGGGGTGTAATATTTCTCTATATCTATTAAAGGTTATAGCAAGAATTTTAGTGCGAAGAGTCAATATAACTTACAAAGTTAAGTATGAATTAATTTAAAAATTTTCCTGGAAAATCAGGGAGATTTTTTTTGTGAATAGCGTAGGTTATGTTAACTAAACTGAAAAATACAAAATAAGCAATTTACATTGATAAATACAAAATTTAACTATATTAAATAAATAAGATGTAATGATAAAGAAATGATAAAGAAATCAATAATCAATCGATAAAAAACCTAAATGTGTATATGAATGCAATTTGATAACAAAAAATTCTTTAACGAATTACGTTATAATTTTTTGTTCATCAATATGTTTTGTAATCTCAGCGAAATTTTTATTCTTGAATTGCTGTAGAAAAATGTTTAGTCGTAAATTTACTATAAAAACTATAGAAATTTAAATGAACAGTATATAAAGCGTATTTCATAAAAATTTCTGTTTCATCTCATTTTGTATAGTTTACTTGCATTTAGAGACAGAGAAACACTTCTTTTCTATGACTACCTATAATATATATTATGTCAACTAGTGAAAAATAAGTAACTTGTATTTAATGTTAATCGAACCCCTACTCTGTGTTTAGCTGTGTTTTTTATTTTTTAATATGCAATCAGTTCTGGTGTTTGTGGGATTGCTTAGCATTCGAACTGATTGCTTATTAATTATTAATTAAACGAAGTGAATTTGCTATTTTAGAGCTGGTGATTCTTTAGTTGAAAGATTTTATATTTTCGTTGCAAAAATAATTTCTTATCTTTGTAAATCCATTCCGAGAAATTTTTAATAGTATTTTCACCACTTAGATATATGCGATACTGTTTTTGTTTATCAACAAATTTCGGTTGATAGTTGTGATCCTCAAGGATTTGTTTTAAAGAATTCATAAAGTTATATGAACCACCAACAAAACTAACAAAATTTTTCCGAGGGTTTACATGTCCATCTCCATCAAAATATCCTCTAATAAAATGATGCAGATGCTCTTGTGGGACAAACGGGAATTGTACATCGTATGATTTACAAGGCATAATTCCGTGTAAGTTCATTAGATCGTTTTTCATTATTTTGCTATTCAAATTCAACATGTAAACGCCAGTTTTTTTGTTTTGGTATAACGTTTGATTTGAGTTGAGTTCTGTTTTTATATCTTCTAAAATTCTGGATTCTTTTTGAGAAATGCTCACGGTTTGGTTATCCTTCATTATGACCCCATCAGCAATGAAAAATCCTAAAATATACGCCATATTGTTAGACCAATACTTAAAGTAATCTTCATTCAAATTATATTTACGTTTCCAGCTCCCTCTCGCTCTTCTTTCAACGTTGTTATCTGCTAAGACCATACGAATATACCTTGGAGTAACATTAGCTAATTTCGCAATATTTGATGTGCTCTCTCCTTCTAAATAAAGCTTAATCATTTCTGCTGTTTCCAGTGTGCATTTAGACTTCTTTTTACTCCTTTCATTCATGTTGATTCGCTCCTTTCAAAGATATAAATTAAGTGCTGCGCCCCTTCCTTTATATCATATAAAAGAACAAATGTTCCGTCTATTGTTATCTATCGTTTTGTGGCAGCTATGTAGCATTTTTCCTAGAGTTCTCTTCCGACGATTCTTTTTACACCTTTAAATTTATAGAATTTTTAAATTA
Source organism: Bacillus sp. XF8 (assembly GCF_017498755.1). NCBI lineage: Bacteria > Bacillati > Bacillota > Bacilli > Caryophanales > Bacillaceae > Bacillus > Bacillus sp. XF8. Next base: position 76,228 of record NZ_JAGDQK010000020.1, read on the forward strand.
AATAGAATCATCGCCCTTTTCTTCTTGATTTGTATAAACTCCACCCGTTAGTATAAATATATAAATTTAATTGTTCCTATTTTGTTTAAATGAATCATAGATGATTAGATTTATGCGATAAGGTTTATAAAAATTTAGGAGGGGTATGTGTGTTTTCGAAATGGAAAAAAGGATTAGTAACTACTTTATTTGCACTAACAACGTTTTCGACAGTAGCATCTGCTGAAGAACTGCCTGCAGATCAACAAAAGTGGCAGAAATGGGTTGGTGAACATGCAGTCAAATTACAGGAACCGACTGCTAGTACTACTGAGGATTTGTCATTTTTAAAACAAACTTTACAAGACAAACGTATTGTCTTACTAGGTGAATCTACTCATGGTTCAACCGAAATGAATCAATCAAAAGTCCGGATGATTAAATATTTACATGAAGAAATGGGATATGATGTGATTGCGTTTGAATCAGGCTTTGCAGAAGCGAATGCTGTATATCAAAACATAGATGATTTAACAGCTGAGCAAGCAATGAAGAAAGCTATTTATGGAGTATGGCATACAGAAGATCTAGAAGAATTATTTCAATATATAAAAGAACAGAAAGAAAAAGGAACGCCCCTTATTTTAACGGGATTCGATATAAATATCCCGTGGAATGCTTCAACTGCTACTTTTGCAACATTTGCAAATGAATGGATTAGTAAATTGGATCCTGAAATAGGGAAACTACTCGTAGAAGCAGAAAAAGAAATTGTGAAATATCGTTCTGTCTCTTCTTATGAAGAGTTCCAAACAATGCAGAAACCTCTTTTAAGTAAATATGAAAGAGTAAAAGAATTTATCCAACAACATAAGAATGAATTACAACAAGTAGTTTCTAATGAATCCTATGATGTAAACCTTCTAGAAAAAACAATTAATATTCGAATGGATACACTCAAAACACATATTTCATATGAGGTGAAAGAAAAACCTGGTATGGATTATACATTTTATTCTCGTGATCAAAAAATGGGACAAAATTTAGCATGGTTAAGTGAAATGCAGTTTAAGAATAAAAAAATAATTGTATGGGGGCATAATTACCACATAAGAAAACAGAATTCTAAAATGATTATGGGTTTTCCGTACACCAAAAAATATCCTAATATGATCGATGTTTTACCGAAGTACTTGAAAGATCAAATGTATTCCGTAGGGTTATATGCATATAGTGGAAGTAGTTTAAATGACCAGAACGATAAGATTGAATATGTAATTGATAAACATCAGGCAAATAGTATTGAAGAAATTTTGAGATCTGCTCAACATCCGCAAGTATTTGTAAATTTAAAAGATGAGAAGAATCGTCCTGAAACGTCCTGGATGTACTCACAGATTATAGGACAATATTGGGGAATATGGCCTGAATATATGATTCCTAATCAACATTATGATGGTATACTCTGGTTAGAGCATATTAGTCCTTCGCGAATTAAATAAAGCAAAAAGCGCACCAATAAAATAGATGGTGCGCTTTTTTATCTGAAGATGAACAAGAAAAGATGCTGTATATAGATATCTAATAATCTTATGAATCAATCAATTCAGATGGAATTACTCCTTTTCCTCTTCATCTGCATCTCCATAAGCAAAAACCTCAAAAACGAATTCACAAAGACCAACAACTACTTCCCCAATTACTTCGTGCATTTTTTTTCCTCTCTCTTTTAGTAAATTTATTTTAAGTATATAAAAGAAGTATTTTGGGGTACCATTCAAGAAGGTGACATAAATATTACAAATTTGTAAGAGTTTGATGAAAATGAAGTTTAAAAGTATCTAGCAAGTCTGCTTTATTTTTTTACTCCTATTATTTTATGGATAAGATAATTAAAGTGTATTATATTTTTTTACCCTTAAAGGAATAGACACAATATATAAATCTACAGAATAAGTAGTTATTGTAATTCCTTTGCCTTCTAACTCAAATTTAGATTGAAAAAATCTTTCGGAAATTTTTCTTTTCCCCCATTTTTTCGGCAACCATTGAAATCCTAAAAACATAGTACGCATTTCCCTCTCTTATTCTAATAATATTTTGTTTCCGTCAAACAACATCTGCAAATTCGGCTAGATAAGCCTGTCCAAGATTCGTGACTGCAAAGAAAAAAAGTATGTATAACAAATCTTTAACTACCACTGTCCTATTTTTTCATCTAACCCTTTAAGATCTTTGTATTTATATTCTACTAATATATGGTTTGTAAAAACACATTTGTGTTCAAATATTTCTGGACTATTGAGTAGTTTAGGTAGAAAATGAGGTATCATCTCTCCTACCCCATAATTATACTCACTAAGTATCCATGACACGCTTTTCCAGTCTAAAATTCCTTCGGTTGTCTTTTTAGGAGTCTGGTAGTAAAAATTATTAGACACATCTACTACATACGCATACATGCCACCTGAATATGTATGATCTGCTTCCCATGTTATGATTCCTTTGAAATGAAAGTGTGTCATAATCCATGGTTTTACCCCTTTTTTCATTTGTTTTTATGTATTATTTTTTGTAATAACGACAAGAAAATATATAAGACGTTTCTAATTTTAATGTAAAGCAACCATTACTTATATAATCGTATAGTCATCAAAATATTGATCGATACTTTGTAGTTTTTCTACTTTAAAGTTTGTAATGGTAAAAGCATTATCATGCAAATGGAATTTTTCGTCTACAATAATAATGTTTCTCCTTTTATCAATCAATACAAATGAATAAATCCCCTCTATAGTAGCTGTAACCTTTCCTAAAGGTTTTTTATCCAACCATATAGACAATCCCGCAAACAAAGAAGCAGTAACAATCACTTTATTATCTAGTAATTCAATTTTCATATATTCTGGACCGTCAACATCAAATAGTTCCACATAATCACATTCTGCATTCCCATACTCTTTTGTAAAATAATCAATGAAACTACTAATAAACATTTCTTTGTTATTTAAATCTTCTAGTATTTCTCCACTTTCATTCAGGATAAGTTCTTCAAGTTTTTCGCTTTTAAATATTTCGTTATATACTTGCATATTTCTCCTTCCTAATCCCTTATATTAGCTTTACTATTTGTGACTAATTGTCCCATTAAAAATATATGGTACAGTTTCTTTTCTTTGCAATAGATCTTTTACATGTTCAGGAAGTGGTAAATATGTTTCTGCAGTTTGTACCTCCATCCATGTAATTTCCTCGATTTCTTCGGGTCTTGATATATGTATTTCTCCACCTGTAATTTTCCCAACAAAGTTAATAAAAATAGCATGGTGCCCTTTTTCTTCAAAAAATGCTTCACTTATTGAGAAAATTCCTTCTACCTCTATATCTAACCCTGTTTCTTCTTTTACTTCGCGAATTGCTGCTTCTTCTAACGTTTCACCAACCTCAACTGCGCCGCCTGGTAAAGTAAAATAAGAAACATTTGCTCCTGTATTTTTCACCATCAATACTTTTTCTCGAAGCTCATCATAAAGTAATACGTAAGTTACAGTTACTTTTTTCATATAAACCTCCTTAGTAGATTTCCAGTATACAGTTCTATATAAAGTGTTGTATTCCCTTGCTAGTAAATTTAAAATTTATTATATGGAATATTAAGGATATCTATTGTTCTTATTTAAAGATATAATAGTAGAAAAAATGATTGTGGATGGATGAAATGAAACCCCATAAAAAGAAAAGACGTAAAAAGAAACGACATAACCGGAGAACGTTTAGGGAATTTTCAATTCAATGTTGGGTTAACATCAAAAAATGCTTTAAAGTATTATTTATTTTAAGTTTTTTATTTGCATTTGTGGCATTTGGTTGTTACATAGTGGATTCAATATCGCATCGAGAATATACAGTGTACCTTGCTTTGGCTTTTATAATTTGCTTTGTGTTATCCTATATTCTAGGGCATATTATCAGCAAAGTTAAGGACTGGGATTTTTCAAATGCAGATGCAAATATTGATGGAGATATTGGAGGTTGTTTAATAACTCTTATTTTATTTATATCGTTTTTGTTATTATTTGGTGTAACGTACCATGGTGTGAATTATATTATTTATAAAGCAACTGGGAATAAAAAATTTAAATCTCTCTAAAAAGAGCCCTAATAGGAAGGGCTCTTTATTACGGCAAATTCTATAAGGATTAAGCTACTTTTCGATATAATTTTTGTGTCTCTTTCTCTTTGCTCGGAGGTCGAATTAAAATGGCGATAATAAAGGATACAATACATAGTATACCGATTGTAATGAAAGTTGGCTGAAATCCACCTAACAACGCTCCAATAAACGAACCTGCAAGTGCTCCAAAGCCAAACCCTTGATATACAATTCCATAATTTGTACTATGATTTTTTAAACCGAAGAAATCACCAACAATTGCGGGAAATATGGTAATATTGCCTCCGAAACAGAATGCAACACTTGCAACACAAGTAAAATAAATCGCGTAGTTTACATTCATAAAACTGAGTGTGAAAACAGATAAGCCAATTATTATAAAAGTTGCTGAAACAATTTTCAATCGACCTATTCTATCTGATAATGTTCCAAGAACAATTCGGCCCACAGTATTAAAAATCGCAATCATTGCAACTGCATTAGCCGCGGTTGCTGCACTAAGGCCTACGAGTTGAACTCCGATATCTTTTACCATACCGATTAAATATAAGCCACTCATGCATGATGTAAATAGCATGAAAAATAATAAATACACTTGTTTTGTACGTAACATTTCTCTAGTTGAATAATCACTACTTACAGTTTCAGATGATACTGTTTCATTCGTAGCGGCTTCACGTAAGAAGAAAGATCCCGCAAGTACTATAATCAAAACGATTATGCCCCAATATAAAAAAGCTTCCGATACACCAACTGTATCAATTAGCCTGCCATTTACGTATTTAAAAATTAAACTTCCCATTCCGTATGCTGAAACTGAAATACCAGAAATTAAACCTTTACGATTTGGAAACCATTTAATTAAATTTGATAATGATGTGATATAGGCTGTACCATCTGCATAACCTACCACGACACCAGCTAGTAAATAAAGTAATGATAATGAAGAAACTTGTGAACTAAGTATTAATCCAATCCCAAGAACAATTCCTGCGGTTGCGATAAGTTTACGAAGTCCCATCTTTTGTTGTAATTTACCTGCAAATAAAGTTGAAAACGATAAAGAAAAGCTGGTAATTGAGAAAGTTATAGCCACAGCATGAAGTTCCCAGCCAAATTTACTTACTAAAGGTTGATTAAACAAACTCCATGTATAAATCGTTCCAAGACCAATTTGCACAATAATTGTGCCTAGGACAATAAGCCATGGATTTACAGATGCTTGTTTCATGCGAACTGTCCCTCTCTTATCATGACATGATTTATCACAATTTAGTATATCCATGATGATATGCAAGATACAGATTTCAAACTGGAAATTAAATTAGAGTTATTATATAAAATAAACAAAAAGACACTTCGTTCAGAAGCGCCTTTTTGTCAATTAGATTATATACGGATTTATTGTAGAAAAGCTGTGTTAAGATAAGACATTTTCAAATGCTTATATACATATAGTACCAGATGATGTCTTTATTTTTATGAGGCTTAAGATGTATTTTTCTTTCATAAAAAAGTCTTATAAAAAGCAAAAATTAATATTCGATTTCCTCATAATCTTTTGGTTGCGGGACGGTTTGCATATTTGACGCGTCTTTTGGATCACTATAAATCGCGTTTTGCTCAATGCTTGTGTCTTTGATGTTTTGTTTTTTACTTCTATTAGTTTGTTTTTTCATAAGGGTTCACTCCTTTTCTGTATAAAAGTAGTTATACCCTAATTTAAATATTTTTACTGGTATGTAAAAGATCATTTTGCAAATATATCAGCGACTAAATTGCTAAATTCTCGTAAATAATACAGATACTTGTCTCCCCCATAGTTATATCTTTTGTTATACATTTTAGCAACGACAACATTATACTCGGGAATAACTAAAATGGTGGGCCCTGTAATGCCCAATATTTGATAGGAACCTTTAGGGACCCTTTCACCAAGTTCGCTTTGTAAAGCTGGTGTGTTTTGAACGTACCAAAAGCATCCGTTTTGTGGTAAATCTCTATTTTGATATGTTGGACTTTGGACACTTGTTGCGATTTCAATGACCTCTTTCGGTACAATTTGTTTTCTATTAATATACCCTTTATTTAAATGCAAATTCCCCCAATAGGCAAATTCTCTGGCAGAAACAAAAAGATTCTTTTCTGTTCCGTCATCTAATATCCCAGTACTACATACTGCTTCTTCATGAGGATTTACTATTATCTTTACCAAATTTTCGTGATACTTTGTTCTCCATCCAGTCTCTTTAAAGCCTGCAGGTATAAAAATTCGTTCTTTTAATAACTCAGGAAAGCTTTTATTATATAGTTGATAAATAAGGTGTGTCATCATACGTATGTTAATATCTCTATATGCCCATCCTTGTCCAGGCTCAAATTCTCGATAAATAGTTCCGTCTCTATTCTCATTTAAACCATGTGAATGGGTTACTAAATGTCTTATGGTTGTCTTACCAAGCAAATTTTTATTATAGTCTTCAAAGTAATCTGCTGCATAGTCGTCGAGATGCTTTATTTTTCCTTCATATAGTGCATAAGCAACTGCTAAACCTAAGTAACTCTTTCTAGCGGAAGCGACATTAAATTGTGAAGAAACGGTTACCTTTGGACTATTTGGAGAGTTTGAATGGTTACCACTATAATATTCTAGTACTATTTTATTATCTTTCATAATACAAAGTGCTGCTGCAGAACTACAATTCCGTTCTTTTATATCTTCTATCCATGAAACTAATTTCTGATATGTATCCAATGTATTGTTCACCTCTATATGAAATCTATATCAAATATTAAATTCGTTGGAAACAGAAACTATCCTTTAATTTGTCTATTCTACAAAGTGAAAGAAAAGTGCTTTTGCAATTCAATCATGTATATGCACTTTTCTTTCATATAAAACGTTACCTATGTTTTGAACTTAAATGAACCACCAGCTCCAGCAACCAAAACAGCCAAAACAGCCGAAACATCTGAAACATCCACCACAACGTCCACATCCGCCACAACGTCCGCAACCACCGCAACGTCCACAACCACCGAATTGACGAGCACCTTCTTGAACATAATAATATGGATATTGGTTTTGTTGATCCCAATACACAACATTTCCAGACTGATAATCATTTAGGTTTAATGATTGTAGTTCTTGTTGAAACTCATTCATTTTTATGACCTCCGTTTATAAATTAAGCTTCTATCCAGCAAAATTCATCGATGCTTTTCTATATTTTTTGCATGTTTAATCTGCGTAACATAGGACAATAAACTAATTTCAATACGTACAACAACAAAATATGAGTTTTTACTGGGTAGTGTAACTTGTTCGGGTGCCTATTTTTAGATAGCTTGTATGTTGGATTCATTTTTATAAACGAAATGATAAGAGAGAATTTAAAAATATGAAATTAGACAATGGTATTTAAATTCATATGAATTTTTCATTTGTAAATATAGGAGGTAATCTTACATTCTTTGTAGGAACATGGGCTGAGGTTTATTTCTTTCATACAATCGAGGCGAATCAGTTATTTTACTTGATCGTGATTATAGCTTTCTTTAGTGGTTATTAAGAATAAGCTGGGTACTTATGCAGTACTTTTATTAACACTTAAGTACCCAATATCCATCCTTAATACTTTATAAATTGCTAATCCAACAATTTGATAAATCTTCTTTTTGTACCTTTTCTATTAATCTTTGAACAGAAGGTTCGGGCATTATTTTATATGTAATTAGATTTTTATTATTAGGAATGATCCAATGAAAAGCCAGGTGAGACTCTTTAGAAATCGGTGCTATATCACTATGTAGGTCGTTACTATCGACTTCGAAAACATGGTTAATTTCATAATGAAGTGTCTCGCTATCTTGCCACTGGTTTTCAATCACTCCTAAAAAGCGCTTAACTTCACAATCTATACCTATTTCTTCTTTAAATTCTCGAATTAATGCACATTCTGCAGGTTCTCCTAATTCAACATGACCACCTGGTAGAAAAAAATGATACCCTTTGTAATTTGCTATTAAAAGCTTTTTATCCTTTATAATTATCCCTCTTACAATATGATGAAATTTTGTTTTCAATTAAGATTCCCCTCCTTTTGTAGTAACTGTTTTATAGCATTTATTTTTATTAAATCTTTATTATTATTTTTTGTTCTTCTATAACCAATTACACTTGTTCAAAATACTCATTTAATAGTGGGATAATATAAATCATAGGTGTTTCGTAAGGGTGAATTCGATGAATAACCGCAAGTGCGTCTTTTACAATTTCTTGTTTGCACCTTATTTCTACTTTACATTCTTGGCCTTCGCATATTTGACCAACTTCTCCATTATAACGTAATGAGTTTTCTAGCGGCCTCCAATATCCTTTAACAGTGCTGTAAGATAGACAATGATCATAATTTCCTACCTTACAAGCATGAACTTTATTTAGTTCATCTCGCAGAGTTTCAATGTATTCTTCTGGAATATATATTTCGATTTTTACTTCGTTAAATTTCATACTTTGTTTCACGCCTTTTCTTAATTAAAGTTAAACAAATAAACGATATACTTGTTCTCCATCATAAACATGACCAATATCTACAAAACCATAGCCTTCATATAACATTTTTGCTGGAATGTTCTCTTTATGAACAGTTAGTCGAATTTCTTTGCACTGAGAAAAACGATTAGTAATCCATCTAATCATTTCAGATAGGGCTGCTTTACCATATCCTTTTCTTTGGTAATTCTCATCGATCATAAATCCGTTAATCCAATACATGTCCGATGTGTTTGGTTCAAAGGCATGCATAACAAAACCAACCATAACATCGTTATCGTATATAGCAAATGGGATATATTCTACATTGTCACCATCTGGTTTGATATATACTTTTGCAATTGATACAGCTACAGCTGGTACAAACTGACATTGTTCCTTAGATACTTGTAATTTCAGTGCTTTTTCCCAGTTTTCTCTTGTTACAATTTTTAATTGTATGTTCATCTTATAACATCCCTTTTGCAAAATAGATTATTTGACATTCTAAAAAACCTCCAATCTGTAATCTTCTTTCTATATTCAGCGAACTGTGGTATTTCCCTTTTTAAATTAAGACTAAAAAATGTAAGAACCTGTTTAAAGTGATTGGATTTTTTCAGTTCTTTCTTCACGATTATTTATAGATTTTATATGAGTAATTAAAACTCCAAGCATGGTAATACCCCCTCCGATTATGGCCATGAAAGTTGGTATTTCTCCTAACCAAATCCAAGCTACAAAACCTGCAATCACTGGTGTTAAATAAAGAGAACTTGTTGCTTCGGAAGCACCTGAATGAGATGTAATGTAAGCTAATGCTATATAGGGTAATACAGTTGGAAAAAGACCTAAATACACAGCGCTAAGAGTCGCTTCTATAGGGGCTTTTATTATTTCTTGATGGATTCCTTGTAAAAAGATAAGCATAAATAAAGTTCCAGCCCAGATTGTATAGGTTGTAAATGCCAAAAATCCGTATTTTTTCAAATATGATTTCTGGAAAACAAAAAATAGACTTTCTGAAAATGCTGCTAATAGTATAAATAGTACTCCGCTATTTAATTGTAGTAGATCTCCACCACCTAATGATAAAAAGGCTACTCCAATCATGCTAATTACACCGCCAATCCATCCACTTAATCTTAATTTTTCACCAAAAAATATAAGTGCAAGAATTGCAGTAAATATAGGAGTAACTGATATAATCAGACTCGCTGGTCCAGCAGCAACACTTTTTTCTCCACAATTTAATGCGAGATGATATACAGTAAACCCTAGGCCACCTAATATGAAAATTGCGGGTATGTCTTTTAATTCTGGTAAACGCATTTTATTTATAACTGCAAAGATAAGTAACACAAAAGAAGCTATTAGCAAACGCAATAATGTTAGATGTTCTGGTGAAAATGCCTCAAGTCCAAAACGAATCACTGGAAAGGCTGTTCCCCAAAGAATAATAGTAAGACCGTGTGCAGATAAAATACGAAAATCCCATTTTTTGTTCTGCATTTCTTTCCTCCCTCTCTTAAAAGCCAACCAATTTTCTTTTACCAATTATTTCTTTCCATCATATTCAATAGTTGATACAATGTCTTCAACCAGTTATTTATGGAAAAAACCAACCACTTTGTACTTTTATGATGAATAAGGGGAGTTTTTTAGCATGGACAATAACAAATGGGATAAACATCTTCCAAAATACCAACAGATTATTGATTATATGAAAGAAAAAATTGCAAACGGTGAATGGCCCATTGGAAGTAAAATCCCAAGCCAACGAAAACTAGCAAAGTTGTTTCATGTAAATCGAAGTACGGTGATTACAGCATTAGAAGAACTAATGGCAGACGGCTTAATTAGAGGGCAAATGGGCATGGGGACAATTGTAACGAATAATACATGGTCATTATTAGCAACTGATCCCCCGCCTAATTGGAACGAGTATGTGAAAGCAGGTTTACATAAACCTAGTAAATTAATGGTTCAAGAAATTAATGAGGCCGAATCAAATAAACAATTCATTCATCTTAGTAAAGGCGAACTTGCTTCTGATATTTTCCCATTAGAAACAATGCAGTTAGTCATACAAGAAGTATCTAAAAAGCTTACTGTTTTCGGATACGAAGAACCAAAGGGGTTTCTACCTTTACGTGAAGCTATTAGTAATTATGTAAAATCATTTGGAATTCATGTTTCTTCATCTTCAATATTAATTGTCTCTGGAGCCTTACAAGCTTTACAGTTGATATCTGTTGGTCTTCTACAGAAGGGATCCACAGTTTTACTTGAACAACCTTCTTACCTCTATTCGCTTCATGTATTCCAGTCAGCAGGAATGCATTTATCAGGGGTATCAATGGACCATCAAGGGATTATACCAAATAATTTATCTAGACGAAATAAATACACTGGAGAGAAAACTATTTTATATTCTATTCCTAGTTTTCATAACCCAACAGGAACTGTAATGACAGAAGTTCGGCGGAAAGAACTTATCAAAGTATGTGAGAAAGAACAACTCCCTATAATTGAAGATGATATTTACCGTGAGTTATGGATTGATGAACCATCTCCTCTCCCATTAAAAGCAATGGATAAACATGGACATGTATTACATATAGGTAGTTTATCAAAGACGCTAAGTCCAGGTTTAAGGATCGGATGGATTATTGGTCCTGAACCTGTAATTGAACGATTATCAGATATAAAAATGCAAACGGATTATGGTTCTAGTTCTTTATCACAAAGAGTTGCTGCGGAATGGTTATCTAGTGGGTTATATGAGCGGCATGTAGAATCTGTGAGATTGCAGTTAAAAGAGCGAAGAAACGTGATGATTCAAGCATTAAATATGTATTGTAAAGACATCGCAACGTGGGTTATTCCTAGCGGAGGATTTTTTATATGGCTAAAGATACAACCTAAAATTCCAATGAGAAAACTATTTTCAAAAGCAGTATCTAACGGAATACTTCTTAACCCAGGGCGTATTTATGAAGAAGAATCCGATCAGCATATTCGACTATCGTATGGCTATGCACCTATAGAAGATCTTACAAAAGGAATCTACCAATTAAGTAAAATGATTCGAGAGTTAATGGAATCATAGAAAAGTCCTCTTCTTTATTGGAAGAGGACTTTTGATTTATAAATATGAACTATCATATCAGTAATATATTATACTAATTTTGCCTTTGTTCCAGATGTAAAATCAGTATAATAAATTTCATATAGAGCATTTCCAGTTACACTGAATGCATCTTTTCTTTTAACATGCTTTCCAGCTTGAACTGTTTCAGTTAAGGAATCAATTGGCTTTCTATTTTCTATAATTTTAGTACCTGCTAAGTCAACAAACCGAATTCTCAATCTGCGAATCGTTTCCGTACCCCTTATTCACTGTAAAGTGTTTTATTTAAAATTTTCCTTATAAAATCTGTTTTCCCCTCACAATAACCATCAATATCATATCGATAATTTTCCACCAATCGATATTTCAGTTCTTCATATTCTTTTCGTGCAGCCTCGTTAGCTGATAAATAATCCCGTAACGCGATATGTTCTAAATAACCTTTCCCATCCTTTGGACAAACATAAAGGTGATACTTCATGAAATCATCTTTATAGGTTCTTTGGAAAGCTTCACGTCCTTCAACTCCTAGATTCCCTTGATGTTGATAGCCTTCTTTTTCTAATCGTTGTATGATGACTGGTAAAATATCGTAACTATCTATAATTACATCAATATCAATAATCGGTTTCGCTGCTAAACCTTCAATAGAAGTGCTCCCTACATGTTCAATTCGTAAAATTAAATCACCGATATAACCTTCAATCATCTTTTTAATTTTCTTATAATCCGTTTTCCATTCAGGGTTATAAGGCATAATTTCTATTATTCTTGTTTTTTCAGCCATTATCGTCTGCCTCCTTACCGTAATTTCATTTTTTTCTAATAAAATAAGTTGTTCATACGGATCTCCATCAATCCCTAGAACTTTTTCAAAAGCAGGTTCTGTTTTTATACCTCGTTCTTTTAAATGTATATTTTAAATTAAATCAGCTAACAAAATATGATGAAAATTATTATAGGTAGAAGATGTTCTAGAAACACCTTAATTTCAATATATTAAGTCGAATCAAGGCTATATTTTAAATCAAAAATATTAAAATGACAAAGGAGGAAATTTATTGGATATCTTTCACATACTTTTAATAATTCATATTTTATTTGGAACAATTTGTTTAATTTCAGGAGCGATCGCAATATCTGCAAAAAAGAGAAAAGGAACTCATACAGAATGGGGTGAAATTTACCACGCATCTTATGTTGTAGTATTCATTACTGCAGTTATATTATCTATTTTGCATTGGAATGAGATTGCTTATTTGTTTTATGTCGCACTTTTTTCTTACTCATTTGCTATTTATGGCTACCTTGCGAGAAAGACACGCTGGAAAAATTGGATTCACCATCACATTAGAGGTATGCTAGGTTCATATATAGGTGCTGTAACAGCTCTTCTAGTGAACATAGGGAATTCTATACCGATTTTAAATTTACTTCCTAAACTATGGTTTTGGTTTTTACCTACATTGATCGGTGCCCCACTTATAATAAATGTAGTAAAAAAATATAAGAAACATACAAACGAGTAAAAAGCATTATTAATCTCTGAAAAAGTAGAATCGCTATTGATTATTCAATAAAAATGGATGAGTAAAGTGAAGTAAAAAAGAATCCAGATATTATCTGGGTTCTTTTTTTATTTTGTGTTGGTTTTGAATAGACAATCTAAAAAAGTAGCAAACTTTCTTAGATTGTCTGTATTGATTTTATAATGCTTATACTCTTGAAGTGTGTTCCAATATAGCGTTAATCATATTAGCCCAATCGTCGAAATGAATTTCATGACCGGTTCCCTCTAGTGGTAGTAACGATGCATTAGGAATTTCATTAACAAGAGCCAAAGCATGCTCATACGGAAGTACCGTATCTTCTGTGCCATGAATAACTAGCGCAGGTATATTTATTTCTTTTAATTTCCCCTCATAGTAATCATCACCTTTAAGCAGTGCATGATTAAACATACTGAGTAGATTATTTGCTCGTTTTACTTCTTTTGTTACCTGGTTCGTAACTCTTTGTTCATCAAATTTATGCTTTAGCCCACATAGTAATGCTGATCCTCTAACTAAATAATTCACAACAGATTCGTTATCTGTCCAATCCAAATTACTTCCATTCGCATGATAAGCAAGAATTTTTTCATCCATTGGAGGTAAATTTCGATTGTTCTCATCAGACCCATAAATACTTGATGCAATCAAAGTCATCGTTAGAACTCTTTGAGGGTGCCTTACTGCGATAATTTGAGAAATCATACCTCCCAAAGACATGCCAACAATATGTGCTTGATTAATATCGTATGCATCGAGCACTCCAACAGCATCATCCGCCATGTCTACCACAGTATACTGAGAACTTCCTGGCTCGTAGGTAACAGAACGGCCAACATCACGATGATCGTATCGAATAACATATAACCCTTTATCGGCTAACCTTTGGCAGAATTCTTCATCCCAGTAAACCATTGAACACATTGCGCCCATAATCAGTAAAATCGCTGGATGATTGGGGTTTCCAAAACTCTCTGTGCATATATCAATTCCATTAATTTTATTTATCTTTTCATTCATGATTCATTCCTCATTTCATTCGAATTTGGTCATTTTAAAAAAGGTACACCCAAACAACCCAAAATTCACTAAAAAAATGAATGAGTATAAATGTAATGTACCTTAAATTAACGGAAACGAATGAACTTAATAATCATGATAAGCACTCTCCTTATAAGAAATGAATAAGGGGTTTTAGCCCACTATTTATTATAATATATTTTTTGAATTTATGTTAATCTATTCCATTATTGAGGAACAAAACTGAAATAAAAATGCCATATTATAATTTTAATATGGCATTTTTATTAATATTTTTTATAAAATCTTGAAATTACATACTGTAAACGATCCGGATAATTTGTAAACATGCCATTTACACCCCATCCAATTAATTTTTCCATATCTTCCTCTTTATCCACTGTAAATGGATGAACTTTTAACCCTTGATTATGTATCTTTTGAATAACTTCAGCATCAAGTGCTTTATAATTCATTCCTAAACCGATGCAGTAACTTTTATAATCTTCTAATTCTGTATTTGTCAGTCCTGCTGCTTTTTTATACGTTAATAGTTGTACCAGAGGAATACTAGAATTTAGACTATGAATTTTTTCTAAGCTTTCTTTACTAAATGACTGTATAATTACCTTTTCTTTTACAATGGTCGGATCACTTAATTGGTATCGATTAAGTGTTTCTAACAGTTTTTCTTCCATTCCGGGATAGTCCTCTGGTGATTTTGTCTCGATATAATAACGAGCATCATGTCCAAACGTTTGAATAACTTCTTCAAGTGTTGGTACTTTTACGTCCTTAAATTCTCCTTTTGCTAAATTAGGATATTTTTTATTAAAAAAGCTACCAGCATCAAGTCTTTTTATTTCTTCTAATGTATGATCTTTAACAAGTCCTAATCCATTTGTTGTTCGATTTAATGTTTCATCATGCATAGCAATTAAGTGCCCATCTTTTGTCATTTGAAGATCTATTTCTATATAATCCCCTTTTAATTGTTGGCCTAATTTGTAGGCTGGTATTGTATGTTCTGGAGCATATGCGGATGCTCCTCTATGAGAAATAGTTATTACGTTACTTGATTGATTCTTAGCTTTTGTATACTTTTTTTCATTTATTTGCTGTAGAATGGCGATGCTTATTCCTATCAAGAAGCAAATGGTCGTAGTAAAAAATGCTTTTTTCATAGTAATATTTTAACTCCTAGTTTTGTACTCTATTTATATATATTACACGGTAAAATTTAAGTGCGTATAAATATGTTATTAAGGTTTTGTAACAAAAGTATGCAGTCTATATAATGGATAATTGCATAGCTAATGTTTTGATAAAAAATAACCATCCTTTAAGGTTTGAATATACCTTAAAGGATGGTCTATTTAATACGATTTACAATTCAATATTTTTAGGTACTTCCCTTATACCTTTAATTGGTAAGCAAAAACCTATTAGTGCAATTATAGCACATCCAATAAACATAACAGGTAATCCGTATACAGCAAGTAAAGATAACGTACCAAAAATAATTAAATCCAGCACAGAATCAAGTACTGATAACAATGAAATTGTTGTTGCGCGTACATGTGATGGAATTATATCATTACTCAGCTGTGAATAAATCGGATATCTTATTGCTCTTACAAATCGTAATATAATAAATGCACCTAAGACGATCCATAACGTATTTCCAAAGCACGCTGCTAATAGTAAACCTCCGACAGCTAATGCGCCTGAAAAATTCAATAAAAATATACGAGAGAATTTTTGGGTTAACCATCCTATAGAAATGGATGCAAAATATCCGCCTATTGCAGCAACTGCATACAATATACCAATAGCAAAAACGGGAACTCCTGCATTTTTTAAAAGTAGTTGATCATAGTTGTCAAAAACAGCACTTGCTGGAATAAATACAAGTGATATATTTAAGAACATGATGAGTAATTGTGGTGCTTTTTGAATAACTTTTATTCCTTCAACCACTTGTGAATACGACGACTCATTATATTCAAATCCCGCCGCCGGATTTTTTATGAATAGAAGTAAAATCAATTCAACGAAATGGAATAGCAATCCAAGTGTAATTAAAATTAGAAATTGCTCTTCCTTTAAATCTTTAGCAAAATAAGATCCAAAAATCACGGCAATCAACATTGAAATAAAGCTCGCTGATTGAATTTTGCCCATAGCTTTATCCATAAGATGTTCTTCATTTGTTTCTTTTAAAGATTCATATATTAAAGCTTCATCAGCACCTGAGAAGAAAGTGACTGATAAACCATTTAATAAGCTATATAAACAAAATAGCCATATATTATCGGCAAAGAACAAAATAGAAATACTTATAATCTTTATGCAAGCACCTGTTATAAAAGAGAGTTTTAAACCGAAACGATCTGCAAAAACGCCTGCTGGTACTTCTCCAATTAGAACCGCTCCACTCCAGCACATTAATATAATGAAAATATTTGAAGGAGTTAATCCTCTTTCTACATAAAACAATGTCATAACGGCTTGTAAAAAGCTAATTGTTCCAAAAAAATGGACCCAAAATAAAATAGAAATATTATGATTTGCCAGCGTATACTTATTCAAACGTTCTCCTACTTTCCAATTTTTATATTCTTTGCGGAAGCAGGAGTGTTAAGTTAGCTTAAATGCCTTTCACTCCTCTTCCTTCATTTGAGAATGTTTTTAAAGTTTCTAACATGCTAATTCCTCCTTACATTTAATTAAGAGTATCGTAACAAAAATTCTTAATATTTACAAAATGAAATTATAAACTGGATAAGATTGTCGAAATGGAAAAAGTGGTATATAATAGGCAGTAACATTACTAGTAATTATTTTAGGTATTCCTAGAATAAAGGAGCGATACATATGAAAATTACTATTTATTTCGGAAGTCATGAAGATCAAGATGTACGTACAATGGATTGTCATTTAGATGTAGACGATGCAGAAGAACTTGTCTCTGTTTCATAATATAAATTACAAATAAAGTGGGTTGAAACCTCTTCCCTATCACGTTAAAGACACCTTTTAAAAGGTGTCTTTTTTATTGTTTTTTGGTTAAAATCCCTTTACTTTATAGCGATTAAATAGTAAAATATAAATATACGAACAAACGTTCTTTTTTTATTTCAATCGTACTTGAAGGGATGATTTTTACAATGGCTCAAAACAAGCGCAGAGGAAGAAAAAAGCATACACCTACTATCTCAAATACAGGCTTTATCGGTTCTGTGTTTATTGATACATTGGAACTACAAAAAAAATCCTATTATTTCGCCCGTAAAAAGTTACAAATTGTCCATCATGTATTAGATGGTCTTGCAGGAGCAACAAGTTCTTTATTTAAAGAGCATAATATATCTGCACATATGTCTTGTGTGTATTTACATAAACAAAAAAAAATCGGCTTTGTTCTTTCAACAAAGCCTTTCGAACAAGCTGATGGTGTTGCTTATTTTAAAAACTACTTAATCGAAAAAAATTTTTACGACAATCAAGACGCCGAATTTCAAGAAGTATTTAATACCGGCTTTATCGGGGTTGTATTTGCTGATCTATCTAGTATTGAACGATTTAACTTTGATTTTGAAATGAGCATGCTATCAAAACTAATGAAGGATATGATAATTCCTGTTAAGGAGCTTTTTTTACGTCATAATACTCCGGCTTATATCTCTACTTCGCATTTAGAGGAACAAAATAAATTAGGGTTTGTTTTATCTGTAAAACCTTATGATGAACGTGCAGAAGCAGATTTATATTTTGAAACATATTTAAAAGAACGTGGCTTATATATTGGTGATGAAGAAGACGAGATTGATAAGATTGTCATTCGAAAAAAAGTCGAGTTGATATAGAAAAAATGCAGGATATATTGCAATCCTGCATTTTTTATTTGAAAGTCTCATTATCTAAAATAACAACATAATCGTTAGTCATTCTTCCAGCCTCTTTTGTATAACTAACAAGTCGTTGTATATTATCACAACACAATTTCGCTCCCCATACAAGTAATGGAACACCAATAAAATCAATATGCAACCTTCTTGAAAACAATCCCCCTAACGTCATAGGAAGCGGAACTGTTGGTGATGTATTTGAAAAAATGATTTTTTCATTGTTTTGATATTGATGTTGAAGAATCTCCCCTAAATTTTTCATAGCTGGAACAACTATCTTGCATGTCCCGTGCCCTACTGTGTAAACCGGATTTCCTTCTTCATCTCGCCCGCGAAAAATGATTTTTCCCATATCGGAAGTTTTGAGTTTATTAAAATAGTCCACATTTAAAATTTCTTCTTTAGTCAGCCTTCGATTGGTTGGAAGTTTATTTAAATGGTATGCTGCTGCAAGTGAAGTTGTATGTGTTCCGCCAAAGTCAGTATATATATAAATCATCATATCATCCCTTGTCATATGCATTCAATGTATATTAGTATCTCCATTTTAATATTTACTAATCATGGAATGATATATTTTTATATCTCATTTGTTAATTCTCGATATTTCCTCCATATATAATAGCTTCTACTAATAGCGGTACCAAGTGTCATACATAAAAAAGTATTTGTTAGTACGTTTAATGTATACTGTGTACTATTAGAAAACACACTTTACTTAATAAAAAGTTTTGCAATTAAAATAGACAATAAAATAATAGCGCTTAGCCAAGTTCCTTTTCGTAACACATTTCCTGTTTCACTATCTAATCGAAAGGTTAATACTCTTCCCCTTATAACACCGATACCTAAACCAATTGAGAAATTGGAAAGAAAGATTACACTTTCCCATAAAGTGATCGATTTCATATTCATAATCGATTGACTCGTAACGTATAGAAGTAAAGCTGGAACGAACCAAAGTCGATTTTTTTTTACTTTCCATTCTTTTCTTTGTATTAAAATTACGATAAAAATAATGAGAATAATCTCCATATTATCCTCCAATTCCATACTATAATAATAAAAATTATATTCATTGTTTTTTGTTGGATACACAAAAACATTAAACATTTATTACATTTTAAAAGAAAAACTGAACAGAAAAAACACTATTCTTTTGATTTAATAAAAAGAATAGTGTTTTACTAGATATAATTTATTGATAAACAAACAGTAGAATATAGTTCGTTATAGTTATTTCACAGCCTGAACAGATACTGGTTTCCACCCCTTATTTTCTACCCAATCAATATATACTTTATATTTTTTATTGCTTTGCTTATCTCGCACATTACCGTAAGCTTTATTCGTTCCATTATTTCCGATAAAATCATAAATGAGTTGTGATTCAGGAACATCAACAGCATAGGAAATTGCTTTTTTCATCTCATTCCAATCCGTCGTTCCCTCTTTAAATTGCATGGCAGGTTTTGTCCCTTGCTCTGTACCAATTGGCTTCCATTGCTTATTTTGTTCTGTTTGATCCGCATTTTTTTCAGGTTGATTTTTATTTATTACATCTTCATTAGCCTTCTGCTCTTCTATTTTATTATTATTTTGTTCTTCTTGTTTTTTTACTTGATTTTCATTACGCTGTTTTTCTTGTTCCTGTATTTTTGAACTTTCTTTCTCTTGATTTTGCTGCTCTATTAATTTTTGTTTTTCAATCTCTTTGTTTTCTTGTTCTTTTGATAATTCTTCTTCTGATTGTTTTGTTTCTCGATCATCTAATTTATTGTTTTTCTCCTCTTTAGATGCTATTTGGGCTGCTTTTTTCTCTTCTGAATGCTCTTTTCCTTTTGTTTGAGTAGTGAAAAATAATTGATAAGATATCATGCTAACAGTCAATAACACTAAACTTAATCCAATATTCACAAAACCGCGCTGTCGACGAATTTGTTGTTTTTCTTGAAACCTACTTTCATTTTCCATTCCTGAAACCTCCATATAACTTTTACAGTGAAACTGTATGCATTGTTGATCATTTTAAACTCTAGTTAGTTTATTTTCATATTTTACATTTAGATAAACTTTAAGATTCATATGTATAATCGTTAAAACCTTGCCCCTAATCAATTAGATACATTTCTTTTATCTAAAATAATCATTTTAATACACATGCTTTTCTATATTACATTTTAATATTCAGAATATCAATAATAAAATTAATTTTAAACGAGAAAATTTCTATTATTTTTATTACAAGTGTTAAATTGCTCAACTACGCAACTATTCTTATAAAAACATTTAAAAAACCGAATATAAAAAGGCGTACTTTTAGATTCGCACGTCTTTTTATATTTCTATGATTTATATTTCAAATTTCCTGATACAGAAGCATTCAAACCTTAGAGAATTTAGATGAATACTAACTAGCCAATATTTATTAGCTTCTAGTCTGTATGATCGAACTTCCATAAAATCTACCCTAAATAGCTATAACATGTTAAAAATTTTTTCTAACCTTTTCATCATTTGCTCTGGTCCAAATCCTCTATTTGACGGAATAACCAATTTAATTTTCAAATTAGGATAGACTGCTGAACGAAAACTAACTCCAGGGTCATATCCCATCACATGATATTTAAAGATATCTTGATTTCTTTTTTCTATCCATACCCCATATCCATAAAAATGATTATCTGCTACAAGTATATGAGGAGTTAATAGGATATCGGTATATTTTTTACTCAATAGGTTGTGATTAAACAGCGCCTCCCAAAATCCCATCATATTTCGTGCTGTGATAAATGCCCCGCCATCAGCCCCACCTTTCATAGGGATAGAATATACATTGGTTCTCCAACTTTGATTTTTCTTATCTTCTATATACCCAAGGGCTGTATTGATTGGTAATTTATCCAAAGAATAATATCCTGAATATTTCATACCAATCGCATGAAATATATTTCTACTAATATACTCAGTGAAATCAAGACCTGTTTGCTTTTCAATAATTAATCCTAATAAGATAAAACCTGCATTATTATAATGAAACCTTTCCCCAGGTGTGAACATCATTTTATCTTCTTGAAATAAAGGTAAAAAATCATGTAGACTCTTCAATAAATACATCGGTGTTTCCTTCCAAAGATCTTCAAAATTCTCCATAACACTCTCATCAAAATAATCTGGGATTCCAGAGCTATGCGTTAAAAGATGATGTATCGTTATATCTTTATCGAAATTAGGAAAATGTATATCTAAACAATCTATCAATTTTGTATCAAAGGTTAACATACCTTTTTCAACCAGTTGACAAATTCCAATAGCAGTGAACAATTTAGATCCTGAAGCGATTCCAAATCTTGTTTGAATCGTATTAAGTAGCTTTTCCGATCTATTCGCATACCCAAATGCTGATTCAAGGACCACCTCATTCTCATCTTTCATTAATACAACCCCTGAAAACTCTACCTTGTCAGTGATTTCTTTTATAGCCTTATCAATTTCCTTCTTCATTTTTAGCATGATATCATTCCTCGTTTTTAAGTGATTTTTTTCCTTAATACCTTCAATATTTAAACGATAACTCCCTCTCTATTTCAAATTTCTTTAAAACTTAATGGATGAGACGAATAAAATTTTGTCTTTGATGGTAATAAATTTAATACACTTAAAACAATCGTTATGAATAGCATTATAAATGCACCAGCAATCACTATCACTTGAATGGAAATGAATTTTGTAGCAATGCCAAAAACAATGGTTATAAGAATGGAGAGGATTGCTATAAGCAATTCATACATACTCCCCACTCTCCCCATCATATTTACAGGTACATTGTTTTGATAAAATGTATAAAATCCTGTATTTGCAAAGGCCATAGAAAAGGATAGGATAAAGAAACCGATAGCTGCCATTAAAAAATGATTTGAGAAAGCATAAACCATATATCCAACTGAGATGAATAATGACCCTATACCAATTAAAAATGAAGTAGCTAATTTCTTTGTAAAAATGGTGTTTACTAGGGCTCCAGCAATAAAGCCAGCCCCAGCAATACTTACTAGAAATCCATACTGACTATCTGATAACAAAAGAATTTCTTTAGAAAAAGATAATTCAAGTGAATCCATTGCTGTGACGAGTACCATCATTCCATTAAATAAAAAGTAAATTAATACGATATATACATATTGTCTACTAAAATGTAAAACTGTACTCCAATCTTTTTTCAATAATGTAAGAGATAGTTTGTTATTGGATGTATCTGAAAAGGCTTCTTTTTCTAGATTCGGCATAAGTAATGTAATCATTCCTGATACAAACAATGCAATAGCATCTATATATAAAGCAAATCCTGGTGTACTAATCATCAAAAGTACTCCTGCTATTGCTGGTCCGATTAGAAATGCTCCGGAGTTTATTAAGCTACGAAGTGAATTAAAACGTTGTCTTTTCTCTGGTGGAATTAATTTTGTCATATATGTCATAGCTGTTGGCTCATATATTGCGCTAGCCATACTGATAAAGAAAACTATCACATAAATGGGCCAAATAGATGAAAGCAATGGTAAAACAGCGATGAATAATGCACGATATATGTCAAGGTGAATCATTAATTTACGCTTATTTAGACGATCTATCATACTTCCTGCCCAAGCATTCGTAAATAAAGTAGCTAATGGTCTGATGACATATAGTGTAGCTACAGCTAAAGGTGAACCTCTCATGTTATAAACAACAATATTCAGTGTGAGTAAATAGATCCATGCACCAAGATTTGCAATGCCGATCCCAAACAATAAAAGCGCTGGATATTTCCATGATTCTAATACTTTTTTCATTTTATTATCTCCCTTCTAATAAATTTTTTTAGCTATTCTCATTTTGTCCAATAAAAAAATCCCACCCCCAAGACGTTAAAGTCTTGGGGGCGAGATTTATCATCGCGGTGCCACCCCAGTTTATTAATATGTCACCATATTAATCTTATCAGGTACGACATTTCAAAAATGCTTATACCTTAGCTCTATAACGGGAGCTCCCGTCACACCACCCCCATCTTTAAGGTTCCGGTGCGATGCTCAGAGGCTTGGTTCAATAAAAAATTCTTGCTCCTTTTCAGCTAACGGAGCTCTCTGTGAAGAATGCACTTTATTTACTCTTCTCTTCATCGCATGTAATTTTTTAACATATTATCACAGGTGCTTGATATTGTAAATCGAAAAGTAAAAATAATCAAATTATTTATTCCGTTTTCATTTTTGCTTTTCGAGCAATACGACAAACAAATCGCATTAGCTTTTTATGAAGAAACGGAAAGAGTGTAAAACATATATCCATTATTTTTCTTAAAGGCATTGGACAAATAATCAATTGATTTCGCTCTATACCTTTAAGGGTAATTTTTACAAACTTCTCTGCTGTTATTGGCTTATTCACTTTTAATTGTTCCATAATGAGTGCCCTATCCATGTTAATTGCTTCTGCTTTTTGGAATATGGGAGTATCCAAAAAGGTTGGACATAATACACTCACCTTAATACCATACGTTTCCGCTTCATAATGTAATGATGTTGTTAAGCCGACAATTGCATGTTTAGTTGTTGCATACGCAGCACAGAGTGGAGCAGGTCCTAATCCTGTTGCTGAAGCTGTGTTTATGATATAGCCAAACCCTTGCTTTTTCATAAGTGAATATGCAGCCTGAATACCATAAATTACGCCAAGAAGATTGATTTCTATAATTTTTTGCTAATCCTCTAGTGACATATCAAGCACCTCTCCGTACATGGCAATCCCTGCATTGTTAAACATATAATCAATTCTTCCAAACTCATGAAAAATTTCTGATACAAGTGTTTCAATATCAACTGCTTTTGTTACATTTAAGAAAGCAAACCTTGCGTTCTTTCCGTTATTTTTAATTAGATTCGCTACTTCCTCTCCTTCTATTTCATTTATATCAGCAACAATCACAAATATATCTTTATTTGCTAATGCTATACATAAAGCCCGACCAATCCCAGAAGCTCCACCGTTTACAATTGCCACTTTCTGTTCTTTCAACATAGAACCCTCCTGACATTGTAATAATGCAAGCGGTTTACTGTTTTGAATTTAAAAATTGAACGATTGTTCTAATTTAACGAAAAATAAAAGTATAAAACTTAATTCTCTTTATGCATTAGCTTTTGGATCATATGTGTATACTGATTCGCAACAAGTGCCGCTCCATTACTATTTAGATGTACACCATCTAATGTTAAATGTAGTCCACGCCTTTTCGATATATCTTCAATCCGTTTTTGTTTTCTTAATAACAACACATCTAAAATTACTCTAATTGGTTTTGTTGTAACATATTCAGAGCTATTCCAATTTGCAAGTGTTTCTGTAAATTCTTTGTGTAAATCAAGATAATATACGTTTTGATATTGTTGAGACAATAAACAAATAATTTTTCCTAGTTCATATGTTTTTTTGTTCCATTCATTGTCTAATTTTTCTCCAATTATGGTAGGGGATACTACAACTACTTTTTTGACCTATTAAGAATCTTTTCAAGAACTTTTTGATATTGTTCAGTAAACTTTTCTTGGTTGGATACCACTGGTTGCAACTTTATACCTAATATTTTGGCGTAAATATCATTTACTCCTATCCAAAGAAAAGAAATATCGAATAAGTCATCATCTTTAGACTGTTTGATTCGATTATATAAACTTGTCACTGTTTCTCCAGGTTTTCCTAAGTTATAAAACGTATCGTTTGGAAATTGATCTTTTAATATTTTGTAAAAGGAAATGCCTGGTCTTCCCTCAGTTAAGCTGTCTCCAAATAACGCTATTTTCATTTCTTTCTCCTCCATGATTCATATTTCTTTTATGAAATCGAAATAAAAGACGAGAATGAATTAAGAATTCTTTTTAGAAATAGATAACAAAAATATAGTGATGGCTTCTTCAAATAAATGTTTTAATTTTTCAGTTTCAACTGTGTATATAAATTGGCATAAACCTCCTAGCCATGATCCTAATAGAATACTTGTTTTTTCAATGTCATCTATTTTAAATTCATCATTTCTAATGCCTTCTTCTAAAATATGTTGATATGCTTGTATGGGAGTAATTGCTAATTCGTACAGTTTCTGTACTGTAGTAGGATTGGTGGTAGGATCTGATGCAAGTTCTTGCCCAGCTTTTAATAAAGGGGTTTTATAATTATAAAGGACGTGTCTAGCCATTCCATATAACTTTTCTGTTGCTGTGTGATATTTCTTTGTTGTTGTTTGCCATTTCTCATCCCATTGCTGCATACCCTTTTGCGCCAAATATATAAATAAGTTCTCTTTATTTTGATAATGATAATAAATATGTCCTTTACTATAACCAGAGGCCTTCGCAATATCTTCCACAGAAGTTTTTGCATAGCCCTTTATAGAAAATAATTCGGTTGCTTTTTCAGCTATTACTTGTTTTGCTTGTTCACTGTCATAACGCCTTTTATTCAACGGTTTTCTCCTTTCGATTAAATTTATTAATAATTGAACGGCTGTTCTAATTATAGTTTATGCAACCTTT
Source organism: Bacillus sp. XF8 (assembly GCF_017498755.1). Classification (NCBI taxonomy): domain Bacteria; kingdom Bacillati; phylum Bacillota; class Bacilli; order Caryophanales; family Bacillaceae; genus Bacillus; species Bacillus sp. XF8. The sequence goes on from NZ_JAGDQK010000020.1 coordinate 102,100, forward strand.
TTTTATGTAGCAACTATTAGAATAAAAAATGTGGTATTTACGGAAAATAGATATTTATATTGGCTTATTGGTTTAAATTATTTTATTCTCTTACAAATACGGTGCGTGAAATTCCCTATTTGCGTGAACTTTAAATTCGTGTTTTTAATTCTCTTTACATATATTTGTAAAGAGAATGGAGGGACAGAAATGAGAATTGCATATACAGAAAGTGATGTGGACTTGTTAGCTCGTCTAATGAGAGCAGAAGCAGAAGGAGAAGGACAGCAAGGAATGTTGGATGTTGGAAATGTCGGTGTGAACAGAGTAATGTGCGATTGTTTAGACTTTAAAGGAATTACAAATATCCAACAAATGGTGTACCAACAACAAGGCGGAAGTTATTCATTCGAAGCTGTGACAAAAGGATATTTTTATCAACGTGCAAGAGAAATTGACAAAGAGTTGGCGAGAAAATGCTTGGAATATTGGAGAGGGCATCCCGCAACCAATTCTCTTTGGTTTTTTAATCCCGTAGGAAATTGTCCGCCTGTTTGGTGGAACCAGACATTAGCAGGACAATACAAAGAACATTGTTTCTATCAACCAACGAGTTCTGATTGTCCCAAAGTATATGCTGGAAAATAAGTGTTTATATTTTAGAGTTTCAAAGATTTACTACGAATAACGAAAATTATGTAAATGAAAATGGATATACCTTTAAAACATTTTTTACATTCATCTTTTCTTTCAAAAGTTAGCCAATAGAAAAAGCCTTCGCTATGTTTCATGTACTAGCAAGGCTTTTTCTATTGGCATTTCTCTAATCAATCGCTAAATCTGCTTATGAATTATTTGTAGTTCCTCAAAAAGAATTATCGTCCAAATCCTCTTCAATTAATCCATGATTCATGTTTTTCCCGTAAAAAATTTCATCCATTTCTGTTTTTAATTTTTTTGTAATTTCCTCTTGTTCTTTTACGGATAATTTTTCTTGTGTATATCCAAATAGATAATTGTTTAAGTCAAATTCTTTTAGTTTACATTTTGTATGAAAGATATGCTCTTGATAGACATTAACATCAATCATATCATAGAGATTTTTCACGTTATTTGGAATGTAATTTTGGATGGAACTTATTTCGTGATCAATAAATAATTTGTTACCTGTTATATCTCTTGTAAATCCCCGAACACGGTAATCGATTGTCATAATATCTGTATCAAATGAATGGATAAGATAATTTAATGCCTTAAGAGGTGAGATTTCACCGCATGTAGCTACATCAATATCTGCTCTAAAAGTGCTGATCCCCTCATCTGGATGATATTCAGGATAGGTATGAACCGTTATATGACTTTTATCTAACTGCATGACAACTGAATCAGGAAGAGGTCCAGGAGATTCAGTGAATGATTCCGTCGGCACTTCTACCACCGGGCCTTCTGATACTAATATAGTTACGCTTGCCCCTTGTGGTACATAGTCTTGTTTAGCAATATTTAGTACATGTGCTCCTATAATGTCCGAGACATTTTTCAAAATCTTGGTTAGTCTGTCTGCATTATATTGTTCATCTATGTATTCTATATAAGCTTCTCGTTCTTCTTTTGTTTTTGTATAGCAAATATCATACATGTTAAAACTTAATGATTTTGTGAGGTTATTAAATCCATGTAATTGAATCCGTTGTTCTGGTGTTAGTTTCATGATAAGATTCCCCATTCTTCTGTTCAATAATGTTTTATAAACCCTTTATGCAATATAATTCCATACTACAACTTTTTCATGCATACTCTTTTGAATTAGAATCGTTTGCAATATAGTAGTTATTTCTAATTCACTGATGGTAATCATGTGGAATAAATACACAATTTATTTTTATTGTAAAAATACGGTAAATGAAATTTGAAATAGCAATGGTGTAGAGTTTGAATCAAGAAACCCTTCTGACTAGGTTAATCAAAAAAGAAAAGATGTACAAGCTCACGTCAGCTTGCACATCTTTTCTTTTTCTCTATGCTCAAGACTAATTAAATACTGTGTCAATTTCTATAATTACTCTCAATTATATTCTCAATTTAAACATTATTTATTTAAATCTTTTTTGGTTACTCCACTTCTAATGTTTACATCTTTTGAGAATTCAGTATCGCTTTTTAGGTTATTCGGATATTTGTTTTTGCGTTTTCGATTATCATTTCGATTAGTCATAAATTATCCTCCTCTTATTAAGATTCGTACCTATTTTGTACAAAAGGAACTATTTAATACAGATTACTTCGTAAGTGTAGTCTCATATTATTCTATAAAAAAATTTATTCATTTCTTTAAGGGATACAAAAAGTGTATGTTTTGTTCATCGTTTTAATCTTTTTAGTCTAATGCACTATGAATCGATGATGTTTACAACCATTTTTCCACTTTTTGTGAACTTTCTTTTTGACAAAACACGTTCTTGTTGGCGCATACTATGCTTATTGGAGGTGACAATCATGGGACACAATCAAAACCCGTTTACAACAAAGAAGCGTAATGCTAACGGACAATACGATAAAGAAGCGCACAGCATCGACAACCATGGCAATTTTGTACCTAACACACCAACGAATGACGCTGTTCTTCGTGCTGAAAGACCGAAGAAAAAATGAAAAAAGCCCTGGATTTTTTTCAGGGCTTTTTTCATTTTTAATAATTTTCACTGATATCATTTACTAATAAATAACAAGTAAGTGACATTCTCTTTTCGGTGGCCCATCAAGAATTCTTGTTACCTCTGATTCTGTATGATCATTCCCCTCTTCCATCGGCGGTTACTGCTCGAGTATCCATTACTGATGGAAGAAGCGATTATTATTACTAGAAACAGTAATAAAATGAATTCAAGAAGCTTACACGTTATGTTTAAGCTTCTATTCAACCTGCGAAATTAAGATTCAAATTTCACCCAATTTGATACAAGACGTTCATATTTTTTTAAAGCTGTTTGGACATCATAAAGAATGAGGTGATTGTTATGAAAGACGAGGTATTAGAATTAGTACCAGAAGCGGTAAAAACGTTACTCCAGAAAAAAGTTAAAGATGGGAACCACTGCATCATTGATTTAATTATTGATGATGTAGCTGCATATGAATTTGAGCCGGAGCAAGTAATCCCGTGCATCATGGCTGCCTATTATGTTTACGAGTCCACGTCCTATCCTAATGAAATGGAGGAAGAATGGAAGATAAGTTTAGTTTTTCACGCAGCTACTCGTTCAGCAATGAAACTTTTGTCTTACGGTAAGTATAAAGCGAAACGATCGGAGAGTGGATGGATGAGGTATACAAACCCTTGAACTATCCCCATTTGGAAGTAGAGATTCCTGCTAACTAACGTGTTCACGGGAATCTCTTACTTAGAGATAAGATTTTGAACAACATATTAATACATCAGCTATATTCCTATACAGTTATCAAGTCACTCGATAAAATGTATCATTTCATTAAATACGAGAAGAGACTATACTTAATTAGTGCTTTCATCTAAATTCCCTTGTGCTATTGAAATGATTTTTTCAATATATGGAGATTTTCCTTTTGTATACGCAACTCGATCAAATGGATATTTCGCAGCGAGATCCTGCTTTACTTGTCTATATTCTGCACGAGCCCACTCATTCTTTCTCAGAAACTCACGAAATAGCAGGTTATTATTCCATTCCTCACTTTCATACATATAGACGTGTAAATGATGCGTACCCGCTCTCCACTTCCCTTTTCTAAAAAAACGCCTATTTGGGAATTCTTTATGAAATACATATTCATATCCTATTGTTTGAAGTGGGTCTATCCACTGATTAACTACATTTAAATTTTCTACACCTATCATCATATCTATAAGTGGCTTTGCACCTAAACCTTCTATTGACGTACTTCCAATATGTTCAATCGCTAAAATTTCCTTTTTTAGTAATGTGATAAATTTTTCTTTCTCTTTCATAAATTCCGTATGCCAATTTGAATTATATGGTTCAATGATAATTTCTTTATCCATCTTTTTCTCCTTTCATACTCAGTATCTAATTTTATAAGCAATCTTTTTTAACTAATCGAAACAGGACTTTCATTATTTCCCTCGAATATATTAATGTTTAATCTGATTATACAAAATAAGAGGTGTAAAATGAACGAAATTCCTATTACAATTCATTTAGATGACGTCACTTTTCAATTAAAAGAACAACAAGACTTCAGTTGGCTTGTAAATCTTGGTAAAGTATTTGCAGTTTTTGATCAACAAGATTCAGGAAATATTTGCTTTGGTATTGAAAAGGACGGAAAGAAAAGTTTTGTTAAATTTGCTGGGGCAAAGACAATGGAGTATACAGGAGTTCCAGTTGATGCAATTGCGAATTTAAAACAAGCCGTGTTACTTTATGAAAACTTAAAACATAACCATTTAGTTGAATTAGTAGATCATTTTCAAGTACAGAATGGCTATGTGGCAATCTTTAATTGGTTTAACGGGGAATGCCTTCATTCACATTGGTCATTTCCACCACCAGCGAAATATAGTAATCCAGATTCCCCATTTTATCGCTATAAACAGTTATCAGTTGAAGAACGTCTTATTTCACTAGATCATATTTTTTCTTTCCATGTTCATGTTGAAAGAAAAAATTATGTAGCAATTGATTTTTATGACGGGAGCATTTTATATGATTTTGAAACAAATAGAATGAAAATTTGTGATATCGACTTATATAAAAAGAAACCTTATATCAATACAATGGGAAGACTTTGGGGGTCATCACGATTTATGTCACCAGAGGAATTCGAATTAGGCGCAGTAATTGATGGGAAAACGAATGTATTTAATATGGGAGCAATCGCTTTTGCACTCTTAGGAGGAGAGCGTGATCGCTCTTGCACTAAATGGGAAGCAGGAAAAGAACTGTATGACGTAGTATCTCGTGCGGTAGAAAAAAATAGAAATCAGCGTTATGCTTCGGTGGAGGAATTTTACATAGCATGGAAATCTGCTCGTAACAAAATGATCATTTAAAAGTAACGCCCTCTTCATTTTAGTAAAATAATAATACATGAAGAAGTTACATTTTTTCTGTATAATAACTTATAGTACTGAAAACTACAATAATGAGGCGTGTTAGATGAATTTTGTATACATCAACCAAAACGTATTAAATAATTTGCTTTACATTTTAAGTAGCGTCTTTGTTTTTTATTTTATATATAATAACGGAATGTTTTTAAAAAAATACAAAAAGATTCTTATTATTATATGTACCAGTGTACCACTGATTTTATGCATGAAATACCCTATATACATCGATGAAAATTGCGTTCATGACTTAAGACAGATCCCTTTTTTAATTGGTACGCTTTATGGTGGTTTACCAGTTGGGATTGCCTTATTAACTATTATGTTATTGATTCGATTTATTTTTTATGGTGTGAACTTTTTAACGGTTATTGTTTATATTACAATGCTTATTTTCACTGCCTTTTCTTCTTCTAAATTTAATCAATTAAATAGAAAGAAAAAGCTTATAATGTCTATGACTTTACCTTTTATACTGGCCTTAATTACAACCTTTATCGTTGTGATTTTATCAGATTTTCCAGTTACAAAATCATATATTATTTATTTTATTCTACTGCCTCCAATTGTCATGCTATTTGTTGTATACATGAACGAAATTTTACGAGATGCAGTTCTTATGAGATCTAAATTAGTAAAAATGGAGAAGATGGAGATTGTGAGTCAACTTGCTGCGAGTATTTCACATGAAGTGAGAAATCCTCTTACTGTAGTAAAAGGATTTACTCAGCTCCTGAAAACTCCAGATTTATCACAAGAGTCGCGAGAACAATATATTGAACATATTCTTGGAGAGCTAAACCGCGCTCAGGTTATCATTGATGACTACTTAACATTTGCTAAACCTGCATCACAAAAACTTGATACCATTGTAATAGATCAAGAATTAAAAAGAGTAATAAGTATGATGATGCCATTATGTAATATGAATTCTATAAATATTTCTGAGGAATTAGTGACAGGTTCCATTACCGGGAATACACAACATTTCCAGCAATGCTTTTTAAACTTAATAAAGAATAGCATTGAAGCGATGCCAAATGGTGGAAAACTAAGTGTCGAGTCATCTATTTTTGAAAACAAAGTCACTATTGTCATTAAAGATAGCGGAATTGGTATGACACAAGAGCAAATACATCGATTTGGCGAACCATATTTTAGTACAAAAACAAAAGGAACAGGTTTAGGTACTATGGTTGCAGTAAAAATCATTGAAACGATGAATGGCACTTTAAATATAAAGAGTATCGTTAATAAAGGAACCACTTTAACGATTACATTTCCACAAAATAATGAGATTGCTTAATAAAATAACATCTTGATTAAAAAGGAGCTTCTATGCTCCTTTTTATTTTTTCTATAAAAAACTCAATCCGAAACAATCACCTGTACAAAAAAATTTGAAATGTTAAGTATAAAAAGGAGCATGATAGCTCCCTTCCCATTGAATTTCTGACACAATAGATGTATGTAACTTCGAAATAAATTTACCTTTTTATGGGTAAAGAAAAAGTCTCTTTCTTATTCATCTCAGTATGGATAAAAGCAAACTGCTGAATCATTTCATTTAAGTGCTTCGCTGCCTTTGTAGGAATTTGATGCTTTACGTTATCAATAAATTTTAATTCATTACATGGCAATTCTCCATGCAGTAATTTCGCATGACTATAAAATACTTTATCTTTCTTACCATAAACCAACAAAACCGGAAGCTGAATATTTCTAAGCTGATTCGTACAATTATAATGCAAACTATAACGATAATACTGCTCTATATTTTTGGCATTCCCTTTTCGTGCTTCTTTAAACATCTTTCTGAACAATTTATGTGTATTTGAATTGCCCCATGAAATAGACAATGCTAAAAATGAAACTGCACCCGCTTTTGCAAGTTTCACGCCAAGTGAAATCTTATTCTTTAAATATCCATCCCTCACTTCTGACATTCCCCCGATTAGAATACCCCCTAATGCTCTTTCAGAAAAAGCCAGCAAAAATTCTAATGCGACAGAGCTTCCAGTCGAATATCCGCATAAAAATGCTTTATTAATCTCCAAATGATCCAACAAACATCTAATGTCTTCAGCAATCAGCCGATAGGTTATCGGTTGTTTTGAATACTGACTCCTTCCGTGTCCTCTAATATCAAAAGCAATCACCTTGAAATTTCGGGATAATTCCTCTATTTGGTACTCAAAATTCATACAAGTAAGTACAGGAGGATGAATAAAAACAATAGGAACCCCTTTTCCCTTAACGATATAATACAAACTACTACCGTCCACATCTAACATTGGCATGTATATAATCACCTCAACAATCTGTAATCATTCCCGACTCTTTTTCAAAAAAGTAGCTCTAAAAAAATGACGCATATAAAAAATTAATTTTAGTACATGAACATTCTCCTTTTATTATTAATTCCTTTATAATTTGTTAGCCATAAGCTGGTGATGATATTCTGTTATACGTTCTTGATAACGTTGAAGCTGATTTTCGTTTTTAAAAAATAAATTTAGTTGCTCCTTAAGTTTTTTTATCTTTTTATTTAGATAGAAAAACAGATGGTTTGTTGTTTTAAATGTTGTGCTATAAATCACCTCTTACAGTACACTTGACGATGTGTCTTTTCACTCACTTTTGTTATTATGTGGTACTTCTTTTTTTCTATTCTGGCAACTATTTAGAATAAATTACGATGGATTTTGTTCCATAAATTACATAGAAAATGAATATCATCATTTTTAATCTCATCTACTGTAACTTCATCTCATTGATTAAATAAACATTATGTAAATGAATTTAAAATCTTTATTAATCTGTACATGTTGTTCTTTGTAATGAGTGAGCCTTACAAGTAGACTTAGGGTTTTTAGGAAAAAGAATCAAAAAGGATTAGCATCATAAATTCCTATAAAATATTGCAACATAAATCATGTGAAATTAAACTTTGTCATTTCGGTAACATTTTGATTTAAATCATAGCTGTACCACTCTTCACGTATTTATTCATTAAGTTTTTTATTTGTAAAACTCAATTAGAATCAATCACCGGTACACAAAAATAATTCAAAACTCTAGAAACTTTCTATTGAAAAAAGGAGCATGATAGCTCCTTTTTCATGTTGAATCTCGTATTAATACTAAAAAAAGTATCTTTAATAGTTTTTCTGATTACATGATTCTGTGACGAATGATTAAAAAATCGTATGTGTTTTAATACCCTCCGCCCCAGCAGCTGCATCCAACAATAATTAATAAAATAAATAACACAACTAATAACGCAAAGCTTCCTCCAAAACCACAAGAACCACCGAAACTCATATTTTCTCCTCCTTTTAGTATAAAGCTAATGGATAATTAATCGTTTATTAACGGGTTCGTATTATACAGTATGTATCTATGTGATTTTGGAGCATGTCTTGATAAAATTAAAAAGACACTCCGCTGAGCGCCTAAATTTTATCCCCATAACAACGAAAAAACTTACAATGGATACCAAAACCCTTTGAAAACATTGAATTTTAGATAAATGGCAAGTAATAAAATTATAATGCCAATAATGAGTCCTATATAATCCTCTTGTTTTGCCTTTGTTGTAAAATACCATGTTCGCTTCTCTTTTTTTCCGAATCCTCGTAAATCCATCGCATTTGAAACGGTATCGATTCGCTCTAAAGATTGAATAACAAGTGGCCAAAAAATGAGTACCCGGTTTTTAATACATTTCCAAAAATTTGCCTCTCCTCTTTCAAATGGTACACCTCTGGCTTCTTGAGCGTGCTTAATCAACTTGTATTCCGCTTGTATATTTGGTATGTAACGTAGCGCAATGTTTATTGCATAGGCAATCTTATAAGGTAAACCAATTTTATATAAGCTGCTTGCGAACTCACTTGGGTGTGTCGTGTATATGAAAATAAGTGTAAATGGTAATAACGTAAAATACTTTAATGAGAGCGTAAGAGCATAGAATAATGTTTCGAATGTAATCGTAGCATATCCAATATGTAAGAATGCAGTACTTGTACCAGTTAACTCAGATCCATGGGTTGGTGTAATTAATAAAATCATCACTGAATTTAGCATACTAAATGTGAAAAAGAAACTAAAAATAATGCCAATTTTTCTTACAGGGATTTTAGCAACCACTAATCCTAAACAACCAATGAAAAACAAGCATAGTAAAATACGAAAATCAAAAAATATAAACGTAAGAGTCATCCAAATTATAAATAATAACAATTTAATTGCGCCATCCATACGATGAAAATATGTATGATTGTCTATATAAAATAAATCTGATTTACTCATAATCCCCCCTCCTTTTTGCTTCCATATACATTTGTACAAAAACTTCTGGGAAAGGAACTTTACTTAATTTTGCTAATGTTGTTAGCGAACTCTCCTGTAAATTAGCTTGTTGTAATATTATGCTGCTTGCTAATACGATTGGAACAGTATCATCAGCAAGTATTTTCCCTTTATGAAGGACAACCGCACGATCTGCATATTCTAAAGCTAGGTTCATATCATGTGTAATAAAAATAAATGATATGCCTTGTGTTGCTAATAGACTTATACAAGACATAAATTGTTTATAATGAAAATAATCTTGTCCTGCTGTTGGCTCGTCTAATATGATAAGCTTTGGATTTGATGTTAAAACTGATGCAATGGTAAGCCTCTTTTTTTGCCCGTAGCTTAACGCTTGAATCGGCCAATTTCGAAATGGATATAACCCACAAACTTGCAATGCATCTTCCACTCGTTTATTTATTTCTGCAATAGAAGCCTTCTGTAATTTTAATGAAAAAGCAACTTCATCCCAAACTGTAGATTGTGTAATCATGTGATTAGGATTTTGCATGACGTATGAGATTACTTCTCCACGCTTACGAATAGACCATGAAGTTATATTTTCATTATCAATTATAATTTTTCCTTCCTTAGCTTTGTTCATTCCCGTTAATATATGGGCAAATGTAGATTTACCTGCACCATTATGACCTAATAATGCTAAAATTTCTCCCCTTCGTATAGGGAGTGTTATATCCTTTAATGTAAAATTTTTGTGAGAATATGAAAATGAGAGATTCTCTATTTGACATAAGATTTCTTTTTTTTGTTGTTTTTTAGAAGCAGTAGCGTTCAACATCCATTGTTTCACCGTTTTATTTAACTTCTCATTATTTAAAGTTTCAATTGGATATATTTCTTCATTTGAAATATTCATTTTTAGATTTTTTAACGCTTCAATATATACAGGTTCTCTTAACCCTATAGTTTGTAAAATATTTGTTTGTAAAATCCTTTTTGGTGAATCGATTGCTACAATTTCCCCTTGTTCTATTAATATGATTTTATCAAGGTCTAATTTTAATATTTCTTCTATTCTATGCTCAATAATAACAATTGTTTTATTTAATTGTTGATGTACCTTTTGAATAAGTTCTACTGTTTTCAAACTACTTATGGGATCTAAATTTGCTAATGGCTCATCAAATAGTAATATGTCAGCATCTGTCGTTAGTAGTCCAGCAAGAGAGACAGTTTGTTTTTGACCACCAGATAATTCATGTGGGCTTCGTGAATGAAATGTATGCATCTGTACTTTCTGCAGTGAGTCCATAACAACAGCCTTCATTTTCTTCTGTTCCACGCAATCGTTTTCTAACGAAAAAGCAACGTCTTCCCCTACAGTTAAACCAATAAACTGGGAGTCTTGATCTTGTAAAATAGTTCCCACATGCTTACTTTGCTCAAAAATACTGCCTTTTCGTGGATCTTTACCACATATTGAAATTCTTCCAGTGCTTGAACCTTCATAGAAAAAAGGGATAAGCCCATTTATACAATGGGCCAATGTTGATTTTCCTGATCCACTTCGGCCGGCAATCAACACTTTTTCTCCTGGATAAATATGAAATGAAACATCCCTTAAAGTAGGCTCTTTTACCCGCTGGTATTGAAATGTAAATTGTTCAAAAGAAATAATCGGATTCATAGTAATATCCCTACTTTTCAATTTTTAAATGTGTATGTTTTTTATTTGCTTTCGCTAATCCAAGTGTAATTGGTAAACCAAGAATTAAGAAAACAAGGACATCTGCAATCGTTGCACCAAGTACTTGAATAACAATTTTATCGAAAGGCTCTCCCATGAGGATAATATCGAAAGCACCGGCAAATATAATTGCAATGACAATCCCAATTAAACCTGTTACAGCAAAATATGAAATATCACGATTATGGAATGTTCCATTTTTTACGCTGAAACTTGTTCGCTTTTGTACAAGTCCCATCGTAAATCCAATAATACCTGAACTAATTACCCATCCCCACCAAATTCCCCATCCAGCAATCGTATCTGTGACCGTATGACCGATAAGCCCGATCAAAAGTCCTGCAAATGGCCCGAAAATTGCACTAAAGATCGTTAATATAGCTATGGCAGGCTTAATAAATGTGTTTGGAGCAATTGAAAACCCCCACAGACCTAGTACACCATATATTGCAGAACCAATTCCGATTGCTACAACTAATTTTGTAGATAATTTGTTCATATGAATTCCCCTCTCATTCTAGTTAGTTTCTATTAGTCCTATGTAAAAAAATACTGAATTATGAGTCTTCACTGCCCTCCCCCCAATAAAAAATGACCTCTGCTATAAGAGGCCATTTGCATATGAATATATGATCCTCTTATCTTTCAAAAGACAATCTGTCCTTTGCGAAATTAGCACCTTCCTATTTGTAGTAAATAAGGGTTGCTGAGGTTTCATAGGGCCGTTCCCTCCACCTCTCTAGATAAGTATTCGTTTGTAATTTGTATTATTGTACTAATGCAAATTGATTTCAATATTTTTCTTATTATTTTTACTTTTATGTGAAATTATCAAACAAATCATTGTATTCTTATCGGAATTATGGAATAATTAACGTTACAAACATGTTAGCGGGAGGAATTGGACATGAAAGTAATTGGATTAATTGGTGGATTAAGTTGGGAATCAACATCTCTTTATTATAAACATATTAATACGCTAACTCTATCTCAATATAATCATAATGCAAAGCTTGTTTTATATAGTATGGATTTTGGTGAAGTGACAAATTTATTACAAAATCAACAATATGAGGAAGTGCAAAATCAACTCGTTCAAGTAGCAAAAAAAGTAGAATATTCTGGTGCAGATTGTATACTTATGTGTTCAAATACAGTACATCAATTTGCGGAAGAAGTAGAACAAGCAATATCTATCCCCCTTCTTCATATTGGTGATGTAAGTGCTGAAGAAATTGTTGAACATGATGTGAAACGGATTGGTTTACTTGGAACAAAACAGACAATGGAACAAGATTTTTACAAAACAAGACTAGCTAATTATGGTATTGAAACAATTATTCCGAAAGAAGAAGAACGAAATTTCATTCATCATGTCATTCTTCAAGAATTAAGTAAAGGCATTATTTCACAGCAATCCAAAGATTGTTTCTTACAAATCATTCAAAAGCTCATTGGAAATGGTGCAGAAGGAATTTTATTAGGTTGTACAGAAATACCGCTACTCATTTCACAGAAAGATCTTTCTATCCCTGTATTTGACACTGCTTTTTTACATGCTAAAACTGCAGTGCAATTCGCTGGATAATAAAGAAAAGAAGCTATCTTACAAATGATAAGATAGCTTCTTTTCTTTATTATTGCCCTATATTAATGGGAAAATAATCTCCTCATTAATCTCTATTGCAAAGCGCCTGTTATAGAGGGCATAGCTGAATGAAAAGTAACCTGCTCACTTTGAAACAGGGGTAAATAAATAGTAACCGATGTTCCTACTCCCACCTCACTCATAATACTAATTCTTCCTTGATGACTTTCAATAATTTTATAACTGAGCATTAACCCAATACCCGTTCCTTTTTCTTTCGTACTATAGAAAGGTTCTCCAAGCCTTTTTATTCTTTCTTCAGGAATTCCTACGCCCTCATCAACCATATTAATAATAACTTCCTCACGCTCTGATTTTTTCACAAAAATAGAGATTTCCCCTCCATCTGGCATTGCTTCAATTGAGTTTTGTAAAATATTAATAAAAACTTGTTTTAATTGATTTTCACAGCAATCAATCATTAATTCTTCTGGTTCTATATGCAGATCAATTTGAATATTTGTCATGATTGCCTTTGTGTTGATTAACGAAACGACATTTCTTAATATCGAACAAATATTTTTCTTTTCAGTTGGAATGACATCAGTCTTTGCAATCGATAAAAACTCATGTAGTATAGCTTCAATTCTCTCAATTTCTGATAGCATAAGATCAAAATATTTATCTTGTTCTTCTTGGTTAATTTGAAATAATTGAATAAATCCTTTAATCACTGTTAACGGATTTCTTACTTCATGAGCTACGCCTGCAGCTAATTGTCCAATCGCTGCAAGTGTATCTGATTTATTCAATAACTCCTCAGTCTTTTTGCGTTCTGTAATATCCCGAACAATTATCATAATTTTATCTTTTAACATTGGTAAACACCTGGCTTCAAAAAAACTAATACTCCCCTTGAGTGTAAGCGGGTATTCGACTATGACTGTCGACTCCTTTTGTTGTACTTGGTGAATTGCTTCACGAAATTGCTGTGCTACAGGTGATGGCAAGACTTCGTAAAACTTCTTCCCCATAAACGATTCTGCAGGTACATAAAACTTAGCTGTTGAACCGGCCTTATAATCTATAATTGTTCCATCAGCTTCAGTTACAAAACACAAATCAGGTAATGCTTTGAAAATAAGCTCTAACTCAGAAGTTTGTTGTTTTAATTGCTCTTCAATTCCTTTTCGATGAGTAATATCAACGCCAACTGCCCAATAACTATAACCAGGTACTGGGAAATGCTCTGAAATATTTGACCACATGATTGTTTTTATTTCTCCATTTTTGCATGTTAAATTCATTTCCCAATCTCGAAAACTTTTTCCGCGAGTAGAAAATTTCTTTTGGATTTGCTTGCGATAGCTTTCATCAGGGTATAGCAATTCAAGTGCTTTTGGATTTCCAACAATTTCTTCCGCAACATAGCCCGTTACAAGCTCGCATTCACGATTCCATAATATGAAATTTCCATCTTTATCGAGAGCATCGACTAAAATAGGCATATTTTGTAAAATGGTATGTAGCTGTTCTTCTTTTTGAGAAAGTAAATGTATATTTTTTGTTTGGTTTTGAAGTTTATTCATTGCACTATCTACAATGAGATTTGAAAGCATTTCGAAGTATTTTTGACAAGTACGGATGTCATTTTTTGTTGAATAAGCAACAAATGATCCAAGATGTTGCTCATGTAAAAAAAACGGAATTTCAATCTTTGTAAGTTGTATATTTTCTTTTTGATCGATACCGAATGAAAAAACACATTCCATATTTTGATCAATAAGTTGATGCGAAATATTTGTTAATTTATAAAATTGTTCTGCCATGGTTTCTATTGTGTTCACATCAATGAGTTCCAATAGCCGAGCATTCATCCTCTTTCCACCTCTATATGTAAAATTAATACCATTTTTTATTCACGCTTCTCCATTATACGAATAATGTTCTCGTAGGTATATAGTAGAAGCATAATTATTCAAATAAATTTTATTTTTCAATAAAAAATTGTTTAAAATGGTGTATAATTCAATTGCCATAAATGTGATATTCACAAATAATTCACAAAATATTCAAAAAAATATATACAATTCTTCCAGTATATTCTATAAAATAAAATGTAATAAGGCTTCTATGAATCTCATAGAATACCTTACCCCTAATAAAAAAGTAAAAAAGAATCCTTGATGGATTCTTTTTTACTTTTTTACCATGACATATTGATAAAGAGCATGTGCAACTCCGTGTTCTTCATTCGATAGCGTTTCATAGTGACAAATCCGTTTAATTTCGTCCACTGCATTTCCCATTGCGATAGATATATGTGCCTTTTCCATCATAGAAATATCATTTAACCCATCACCAATTGCAACAGTATTTTCCACTGGAATATTAAGATGTTCAGCTAAAGTATATAAACCATTCCCCTTTTGGGCGTCACAATGGTTTATCTCTAAATTATGCCAATACGAAGCAGTAATTGCTAGCTCTGTATTATGTTGAAAATGCTTTTTTAACTTTTGTAATTTCTCGATATTATAGGAAAATGGTAAAAGTTTATGCACATAAATCTCTTCTTCTAATATCAGTTTACAACTTTCTGTTATATGAAATGCTGTATGTTCAAGATACAATGCTGCGATGATTTCTAGCTCTTCTTGATCTATATCTTTTTTTGACCTTTTTATCCATTCTATTTCCTGATTTACACTTTCTTCACCATACGCCGGAACGTATACACCTCGATCTGTATATAGTTGATAATACATACGATTTCGTTCAAGATACTCGACAATTTCAAATGCTTGTGTATTTTGAATTGGGTATCGCTTCATCATTTTTTGATCCGTATAAATAAGAGCACCGTTTTCTGCGATAATAGGACATTGTAAATTAGCTTCGAGTAATAGACGTTCAATATCTACTATAGAACGTCCTGTACAAATCACTACTATATGCCCCTGCTCCTGACATTTCCGAATAGCTTCTGCGTTTTCTTTACTAATCATTTTATTTCCGGAAAGAAGAGTTCCATCTAAATCAATTGCGATTAGTTTCATTGTTCCGTCACCACTTTCTATAAATAAACATACTTGTATAAATACACAAACGAGGTATCGTTTCCATGTTCGCATCGTCAAGCACACCTTAGTTATAATTTATGAAAAGCGTTTCAGGTCAAGGGATATTTTTCAGTTCGTTTGAAAAAATCTTAGATATTATAAAAAATAAAAACTCCTACTTAAAATAGGAGTTTTTATTTTTTATGCTTCATTTCTTTAAAAGAATAGGAAGCTGTTTTAACGTTTGTTCATTCTCTAATATACAGTTCGCTAAATGAAAGGATGGAGAAAGCTCTAGCTTTTTAAAATTGCTAATAAATGTAGTTAATGCAACTTCGGCTTCTAAACGAGCAAGTGGTGCACCTAAACAAAAGTGCGGCCCTTTGCCAAATGTTAAATGTTTTTCATTTCCAGGCCGATGTAGATCAAAGCAATCTGCTTGTGAAAATTTATTTTCATCTAAATTGGCAGCACTTATCCACGTAATAATCATTTGACCTTTTTTCATTTTTGGTCCAAATATTGTTGTATCTTCCGTTATAGTACGGGCTAATGTAACTGGGAAGCGATAACGTAGTACCTCTTCTATCGCTTTAGGAGTCAACTCTGGACTTTCACTTAGTTGTTTGTATACCTTAGGTGCATCTACTAAAAAGCAATAAAAGCTATTAATAATAAGGTTTGTAGTGGTTTCATTCCCTGCGGCTAAAAGCCCTAATGAAAATGTAACAATTTCCTCGTCAGTCAATCTTTCTCCCTCATACTCTGCTCTGATCAGATCTGAAATAATATCTTCTTTCAGATGGTATCGTTTTTCTTGAACAATCGGGAGAAGATAGGCTTTAAATTCATGTAAAGCAACTTCTTTCTGCTTATCTAAATCGCTAAACTTCTCTTTACTATATGGCATAAACAAAATATCTGACCACATCTTAATTTTTTTCCTGTCTGTTGTTGGAACACCTAATAAATCAGAAATGACGGTTACAGGTAGAGGTGCGGCAAATTGCTCTACAATATCAATTTCACCATAATTATTCATATCTTGTACAAGTTCATTTGCAATTGCTTGTATCCGTGGCTTCCACTGCTGAAGACTTCTTGGGGTAAATGCCTTTGAAACAATAGAGCGAACATTTCGATGCTCTGGAGGATCAGAAGAGTTTAAATTTACTCTTGTTTCTAAAGGCGGGACGGAAAATTGACGACGATCCCTTCTACTTGAAAATAGGTGATAATCAGATAAAACACGGTTCACATCATCATATAAAAAAACATTCCATACATCTTGCTCCGCATCATAATAGACCGGATGATTTTCCCTCATATGCTTATACCACTCATAAGGATTCCACAGCTCTTCTTTTGTTTTGAGTTTTGAAATTTCATGAACCAAAATCACATTTTCAGGCGAATTCATAGTTCTTTCCTCCCTTTTCTTTTAAAATAAAAAGTAATAGGTAGGCAGTTCAAAGATGTATAGACTAACATATGTTATTTTAACATATATAAAGGAGATATTTACGGATATAAACTTGAGAAAAAATTAGGGGGATACATATGTATGTTGATATTTTACTACTCGCAGAATTAACTTCTGGTCCAAAGTATGGTTATGAAATAAAGAAAAATATTCAAAATCGTCTTGGAGAAAATTTTGAATTGAATCATAACATGCTCTATCCTACTCTTCGTCGTTTTGAAGATATGGGAGCAATTACAAAAAAGATTCATCAACAAATAGGTAAACCAAACCGTAACATTTATGCATTAACTCCTACAGGTGAAGAAATCTTTTATGAAATGATGCGAGAGTTCCCTGAGAAACTAGCTGCTAATGATGCTGAATTTCTTGTACGTGTTGCACTGTTTGAGAAACTGGATTACGAAGCTCGAAAAGAAGTTTTAATGACTCGTCAAAATGTGCTATACACACAATTAAGCTCCATTCAATCTTTAGCTGAAACATCACTTTTTATTTCTGAGGTCGTACAGCATAGTAAATCACGTATTGAACATGAGCTAGCTTGGATTACTTCTCTCATGAAAAAAATATAAAAAATAACAAGAAAAGAAAAAACAATGAATGAAAATGAAATTTATTATCAATACTATAATTAATAAAAGGGCAACCAGCTGCGGTTACCCTTTATCGTTTAAGCTTCAGGAATAAATGTTTTGCAATCAGTTTCTTCCGTTGTAGATGCTTGGTTACCTTTATGACTTACTACATAAATTGCATCTGCGTTACATTTGTTTCCGTTACCCCAATATTTACAGTTATTTACTTCGCATAAAACATCTTGTGCCATAAGTATCACACCTCCTTATTCTTTTATCATTAACAAATTTGGGAGGTATGATACTTCTATTTTTTTCTTTGTATTGATACTACGCTTGCTTAATTATCATGAAAAATTGGACAAGAAAAACATTTTCCTCAAACTTTTTCTCTGTTATATAATTGATTTATTATTTAATAAATCATAAAGGAGATTGTGTAATGAAAGATCCGTGGAACCCTACAACACAAGAAATTATGGAATGGGCCTATACAGAACATGCTGTTTTCCCTGAGCAAGACTGGGACTTATCGGTTTGTACTATCACTAATGCAGCAGAAATTATACTGAGTATTGCAAGTGATACAAATTGTCCTAATCAAACTTTTTTTCTTCATTGTTTATATCTATTAGTTGGAGATGCTATTCGGACTGACGGAAACACATATGATTTACAATACCTTCAAAACATCTTACAAAGTGCAGCAAGTTCAACAAATACAGATATTTTAAAATGGGTTGAACGCTCCAAAACCCTTCTATCTAAACCAGAAACATTTAATTATGATCTTTGGTGTGATGGTGGTTTTGTTTATAAAATTGATAAAGTGAATGAAAAAAAGAGGACTCACCTTTCATAATGGAGTCATCCTTTTTTGCATATTTTTCACACTTAAGCGTCTGATAATTTTTTCAACGCATCCATATTTCCACTTACAATCACATCAATATTTTTAGAAATAGTCTTAATGTCCAAGTCCCACCACTTTATTTCTAACAATTCATTTATTACATCATTTGAAAATCTCTTTTTTATCTCAGTAGCAGGATTACCACCAACAATTGTATATGGTGGAACGTCTTTTGTTATAACAGATTTAGCAGCAATAATGACCCCATCCCCTATTGTAACTCCAGGCATAATCGTTGTGTCCATTCCAATCCATACGTCATTTCCAATTACCGTATCTCCTTTAAACGGTAAATCAGAAAGTGTAGGCGTGAATTTATCCCAGCCATGACCGAAAATATTAAATGGATATGCTGAAAACCCATCCATTCTATGGTTTGCGCCATTCATAATAAATGTAACACCGGGTGCTATACAGCAGAATTTCCCCATAACCAATCGGTCTCCAAAAAATTCATAATGGTATAGTACTTGCTCTTCGAATGTTTCTCCATTTTTCGAATCATAATAAGAATAATCTCCAACGATAATATTAGGTTTTATTATTGTATTTTTGATAAAATGAACACTTTTGTTTCCTTCGATAGGATACTTCACATTCGAATTAGGATTCATGCTGGACAGCACCACCTTCATTTGAAGTTTCTACTACTGGTTTCAAATTATATATTGGCAAAATAAATAATGAACCAATAATAAATAGTAATGCTGTTCCTTCGTACATTGTACTAAGTGAAAATACTTCTTTTAATGAGCCGGCTACACTCATTGTTAACACCATTGAACCTGTAAATAATGGACTTAAAATCCCATTTACTCGCCCAATAAAGTCTGTATCCGAATTTTGAATAATTAGTGTGTTTATCCCAATTTGGATACAAGGAAGAGCTAGGCCACTGAAAAACTGAGCGATAAGTGTGATCCATATATTTGTCGAAAATCCAATGATACCAATGCCAATTGCCTGTGCAAACATCCCTAAAATTAACATCTTTTGCGGAGCGATATTTTTCGCAAATACCATCGCTAAAGCTCCGCCAATGATCATCCCAGCTCCATTTACAGTCAACAGCCATTGTAAGCTTTCTTTTGATAAACCTAATTGTTCTGTCACGATAAAAATCCCGAGTGGCTGAATCAAACCAATCCCTAATCCTGCTGCCATAAAACAAATACCGAGTAATGTTAATGCTTTCTTTGCTTTTACATATTTAATTCCATCCACCATTTCTTGCAGCAAACTCATTTTTTTCTTTTCTTCTTGTTCTTCAACATCTTTTGGCAGAAATAACAAAACTAAAGCCGCAAATAAAAAAGCAATACCTGTCACAATAATAGAAGTGTAAATTCCGAAGGCTTGAAATATAAATGTTCCAAGTATAGGACCTAATACCATGAAAATCGCAAAAATGGTTTGATATAATGACATAGCCAACTGTACTTCTTCTGTAGATAGATGTTGTTTAAATAATTTCATACCTGAAGGCTGTGAAAATTGCGAAAGAATTGCAGAGATAAGTGTAACAAAAAATACAACTTTCCACGTACCAAACATAAGTGTGAAAAGAACTGCAAATACAGATAATGAACTTAAAGTTTCGCACCAAATCATCGTTCTTTTTGGTTTCCACCTATCCGCGAATGTGCCTCCTATAAATGAAAAAATAAAAATTGGTGCAAATTCCGCAACTGAAATCATAGAAATGGCAAACGCATCACCATTCGTCATATCCATTACATACAGCAGTACCGCAAAGTTTCGGATCCAAATTCCAATCTGGAGAAATAATGCTGAAGCAATAATTGCTTGCACAAATCGATTTTTTAATACTACAGACATACTACTCTTTTGTTTCGCTTCTACATTCATAGACATAATAAAGCCCCCTATTCTACATTCTGAACAGGAGGCAGCACCATCATCATATTATAAAAGTCAGTTTATTCGCAGTGCGAAAATACATCCCTTTTACATATAAAAATGTACATACTAATCCTATTCAGAAGAATATTTCGTTTTATAACGAAGATTTCTTAAAAAATAGAATTAGTTGATCATTGGGATGTCTTCACCCTTCCGTTTCGATTTAAAATCACACATACATACTTTATGTAAGTCACCAAACATGTATGCGTGTCTCAATTTATTTATTCTAGAAAGACAATGGTAATTCCTCTAAAGAACGCATTAAATAATTACCTTGCCACTTAATTTTTTCTCGCTCACCGTTTATTTGTATATTAGGCATACGTTTTAACAATGTAGTAATTGCAATTTTCGCCTCTAAACGTGCAAGCGGTGCTCCTAAACAAAAGTGACTCCCAAGTCCAAAGGCAATGTGCCTGTTATTTTTCCTTGTAATATCAAAAACCTCTGGATTTACAAAAACATTCTCATCACGATTCGCTGAAGCTAATGAAATAGTCACCATATCCCCTTTTTGAATTTCTTGATCATGTATCATAAAAGGTTCAGCTGCCCAGCGTGCTGTCGTAACTTCAACAGGAGAATAATAACGTAATCCTTCTTCAATTGCGGAATCAATAAGCTCTGGGTTTTCCTTTAATAACTGTAATTGATCTGGATTTTCTAATAATGCTAGTACTGTATTCGTAATGAGATTCACAGTCGTTTCGTGCCCAGCTACAATGAGTAACATAATCATTGAATAAAGCTCCGGTGCACTTAATTTACTTCCTTCGCTTTCCGCCTGAATCAATGCGCTAACTAAATCTTCTTCTGGATCTTTTCTTTTCACATCAACTAAATATTGGAGGTATGTAATAAACTCAGATAGTTTTTCTTCCGTTTCCATTATTTCCTCTTGTGTTTCAGGTGAAGCAATTACCGCATGAGACCATACTCTAAATTTCTCTTGATCTTCTTTTGGAATACCAAGCATTTCACTAATTACATTGATTGGTAATAGGAACGCATAGTCATTAACAAGGTTTAGAGAGCGTTTCTGTTCGGCATGATCTAATAAATTATCCGCAATATGCTGAATACGTTCATCTAATTGTGAAATCATCTTGGGAGTAAATGCTTTCTGGACTAATGATCGTAATCGATTATGATCGGGCGGATCCGAATTTAACATATGAGTCGTTAAATAGTCTCCATTGTCTACAGAAAGAAATGGATTAATCTCTACTTTTTCAAATACATTTTCAGGGTCTTTCTTTAAACGAGAATCTTTTAAAAATGCTAATGCATCTTCATATCTTGTAATAAGCCATTCAGTACCCAATTCCCCCTTATATACAAACAAAATAGGTTGTAATTTGCGTGATTCCTTATAAATGTCATAGGCATCTTCTTTAAATTCCCGAGAAGCTAACTGAATACCATCTGTTATTTTTTGACCAACCTTGTTTTTAGAAGACATTGTACTCCCTCACTTTCATATATTTGTAAAAATCACTTCAATATATGAATTATAACTTAATAAAAATGCGAAAATTGTAAATTTAGTGTTATGATCTTACTTTAAGTATTGAAAAATAATAAAACGATGACATTTTCAAAAAAATAGGCAAGAAGAATGTCTTTTCCTCTCGCCTACTGAAAGTTTCTTTCCCTCCGTTTATTTTATTGCTAAGCGAAACACATGAAATTGCTAATTTGTTGATATCGGTAACTTACTTTCCGGCGACGCCCGTCTTGCCAAGTGTACCCTGATACTCCATTCCTTCTCACTTCAGTTGGGAAAAACCATAAATCTCTTCCAAAAGGTCCTGGTCGATGTAAACGTAAGTATCCCCATCTTCCTAGACAATTGCACATCCATGATTTTATATTACTGCTTTGTACAGGAGCAGCAAATGTTGATGGTACAGAAGGCGCTTGTGATGGTGGTGGTGACGTTGGAGCGTCTTCAGCATCATCAGGTCGATATTCTTCATGCTCAGTTTCTCTTACTTCACTAGATGGTTCATATCCAAAGTTGTGTGGATTATAATACGGTGTTTGATTATACTCTACATATGGAAAATACGTTGGTTGATTATACATAGAAAAAATCACCTCTTATGATTTATCACTCTATCCATTCATATGTCGTATCGTTTTTATATGTAGCTTATTTATATAGCCCAAAATAACGAGGAGATTTTTAAGTGTTCAATCAACCCATCTTCTCATCTTGAAGTAAAAAAGACTCCTATTAATAGGTAATACTGAATCTAAAATATTTAAAGAAATATAAGTATTACTACACGACGAAGCATGTTGTTTAAAAATGAAGTTTTAAGGTGTATCAACACTTTGCTGGATACGTTTATTTTTTATGACTTCTTCTTCGTTTTATCACTACTATGAATTTGAAATAGAGTCACGATGTTTCTATAATTTTTTAATAATAAATTAGTTAATAATAAAAGACTACATACTATACGTGAAAGAGTATAAAACAATAGAAGTTTTTATTGGAAAGTACCCCACTATTAGGAGAAGTTATTTAAAAACTTATGGGGATTTATGTAAGGCGTACAGAGCCTGTCCCCAAAATAGTGGAGTGCCCCATAACCATCAAGCTAAAATTTTATAGTACCCAAAGAACAGAATTAAATGCCTTTATTAGTCCAACACAAATAAACCTCATGGATAACATGAGGTTTATTTGATTCGCAGTAAAACTAATCCTTTTACTATTTTCTTTTCAGAACTACATTTTTGAACAAACTTTATATCAAAGCTACAATTCACTCTATTTTAAAATTTTTTCCTTCTTTGTCTTTATCGTCATAAATGCATGACAAATACTCCAGCCGTCGAATTTTATAATTATAAATCACGGAACAATTTCAAAAACAGTACCTCGGTTAAAATCAGTCACTTTCATAGAGCCATAAACCCCTAAATATAGTCTGGTTTGATCCAGATTCGTTCCCAAATTAACATAATAAGCTGATTGAGATCCAAAATTATAATCGATTTCAATAACACTAAAATCATTTAGTTTACAATCTGTCCTTACTCTGGTATAGGCTAAAACCCCTCTAACCGGAGGCCGAGATTCTTCATACCGGGCAAGATCGGTAAATACAACGCTTCCCGTTAAATTTGGGATTCCATTCCCCATATATGGCTGGACTCCTGTAAGTGCAGTTCCCCCAAACTTATTGGGCCGGGGATCTTTATGAAAATAACTAGTTAAAGGCTGAAGACGCCTCACTGAAGTTTTTACTGCTTCATCATAATAAGCGATTGTTTTTTCATCCAAAGCCGGATCTGCAGTGCAGCCCCTTATAAACGAAGTAGGAAAAGCACCTTCCCACCCTCGCCAGCCAAAGTTTATAAATCCTTCTTGATCAGGTGTAGAGTTCATTAATGAAGCTTGAATAAGCTGTGTAACCGGTATTTGTTTATAATGAACGAATGAAAAAATCGACTCTACCAAATCCTGTCCGACATTTCCCACATATTTAATATATTGATTATAAAGCTTTTGAAATGAAATGCCTGGTATATTACGAACCCCTTTGGCGATTACTGTAAGCGTTTCCTGAATAGGTGCGGGAAGTTCATTAAAACGTGTGACTACGGGGGGATTAGAGATAAATGTATTCTTAACTACATCAATTTCAATTATTTTACCAGCCATTTCCATGTCGTCCTGACTTAAATTAAATGGATCATAGCCTGAACCACCATCTCCGGTTGTTAAAACAAGTTTTCCGGTTTCAGGTGAAAAGTTTAAGCTATTGAAACCATTATGATTAAAAAATGGTCTTCTTAAGTTAAGTAATGTCCGTCGTTTTTGAGGTTGACCATTCGATTGTAAAATCCATTCTTCAACTGTATCAATATGATCATATTGAATTTCTCTATTTATCCACCTTAGGTTTAAAATTCTGGGATCACACGGGTTAGGCTGAAAAGATTCAGGAAGAGCACCTGGACCTTGTGTTCCAGCTACTGAATAATGAAGATAAAACAGACCGTTATAATAAAATTCTGGATGAAATGCTAGCCCTAGCAATCCCCGTTCATCATATCCACTACCAGAAACACCTAGTTCAGAATCACCTAGTTTTATGATTCGCGGGCGAATATCTAAAAAAGTCCTTATATCTCCGTTTCCTGTGTAAAAGATCTCTCCTACCTGGGTTGCAATAAATAATCTTTCAATTGAGTCACCCGGAAGTATAGCTGTTTTCAAAACAGTAGGTAAATTTATCTTACTTACAATGGGTCGTAAACTAACCTTAACTTTTATCAACTAACTTTACACTCCTTCTTATTGTCTTCTTTTATAAGAATATGATTAGAACTGTGCTATTAGTATCAAATTAGGGCCGAGGAATTGGGTAAATTTCCTTTTAATTTTGGTACGTTTTTGGTAGGTTCTATGTGGATATTAAGGTGGATATATAAAAATTTCAAACTGTTTATATTACTCAACGCAATTAAGGTGTAAAATCTATTTTAAAACAACTTTATTATCCATTTTTTAAATAGTTACGATTTTATTTATTGCGGATTGAATAACTTTAAAGGGCAATCCTACTTACAAACTGTAGCCTTGCTCTTAGTTTTTCACATCAGTATGCAAAGACTTTATTGTCTCTGTACATCTCTAACAATCTACTCTCTAGGTTATCGATTGATATTCTAATGAAATAAGACATCACCATACGTTCGTAGTGATGCCTTATACTGTAGATCATGTATTACATTCGTTAAATTAAGGAGATTAAGCATTGTTATTCAAAATGTTTCACATACTCCAATAACGTTTGGTATTGCTGATCAAGAGCATATTCATCTGTTCCAATTGGGGATTTAAAGAAGAGTGATAGGTGCTCCATTATTCCTGCCTTCCCCTTCCGAAGTGCATGATCCATAAACCGGGAAAGGTCAATTATAAGGGGAGCAGCTAAAATAGAATCAATGCCTAGCCAATTGATTTTCATCGTCATTCTCTCTCCTAGCCACCCTTCAAAGTCAACCGTATCCCATGCTTCTTTTCTATCTCCCCGGACAGGAAAATAATCAATTCTAACTTTATGATCAAAATGACTGTACCCTAGTATACGTTCTAATCCAATGGATTTTGAATCAATCTTTGTTGAAGAATGCCTCGGATGATCCAAAATTGCACCATCTTGATTCCCTAGGATATTCGTGCTGTACCATCCGACAATATTCAACCCTCGCTGTTTGAACATTTTCCCTAAAACATGTTTATATAAAGTCTGTCCTGTCCTTCCATCTTTCCCTGCTGTCGGAACACCCTGAATTTCTGCAAGCTTCTGCAGCGCCGGTATCTCAGCCGTCACACTCGGCGTAAAGTTCACATAAGCACATTTAGCCTTCATTGCCGCATAAGCGTAAAGCATACCCGGTCGAATGTCCGGTGAATTCTCTCTTAACGCGGTCTCAAATGCTTTTAATGATTGATATAACGAATGGGTTTTTGTTTTTTCTTCTGTCGAAGCGGTGTTTATCATAACAATTCTCTCAAGATCATATTTTTTCCTAAATACCTCGATGTCTTCTTGTATCTTATCCACTGCGCTCTCTAAAGTCTCAGGCTCTCCTTTCAATCTATATACTCCTTTGACAAAATCATTCACATTAGCCAGTGGCGCTTGCCAAACAGGAACATCATTGAGATTCATTTCAATCTTCTGCAAAATAGGTTCCTGTATGATACCATGACTCTTTACTGCTTCTATCAATGAATTTTTTTGTATGTCCCATCCACCGAAAGCAATTTGGTCAAGCGGAGTTAGCTGCAGCGCCTCAAATTCCTTCTCTGAAGAAATAACTCCCCTTAACGGAGCAAGATTTTGATTGACTGCAAAGAGTCCTGAAATTGTTGTTGTTGCAACCGCACCCAGCATCCCCACGAATAACACACCCGTTTGATATGTCACTTTTTCACCTCTTCTATTTTCTTGAAAGTTGTAACAATAAGTCATGGACTTCGGTCGCTTCTAATGTTTCTGGAAGTTCAAAATCGTTCCCTGTTACTACAAGTGATACATAATCCCCTTCGTCCTTTGGCGGCAAACCGTGAGATCCTTTGATTCGATCCGGTTCTAGTGGGATTTGGAATGTTTTTGGATTTACAAACAGCTCAACTGGATCATAACCGGGCTTCCTATGAATATCCACAGTGTATGCAAATTCTGGTGCCTGTTCGCTATTCAGCCACCAGTAATATACAAACCAGCTGTCGGGTTCTGCAATTGCAATTAACTGACCTGAAAGCTCATGATCAATCTTATGAGCTCGCTTTTCCTCCTCTCCCCATACCTCGGCTATACCTGGGATTTTTTCAAGAATTTCCTTAACTGCCCCTATATCATGTGGGTCTTGAATATACACATGGGCCAATTGATGGTCTGCCAAGGCAAAGGCTCTCGACATCTCTAAATCGAGAAAATCCATATTTTCAACATGTTTGATAGCCACATATCCCTCTTTGTTCAACGTTTGGTTGATAAGGATAGGTCTGTTAACTGACTTGAAGTTATATTCTGATAAAACAACGAGACGTGTGTGATCCCTTAATCCGCGTTCTTCCAGTTGCCCGATAAAATTTCCAATCAAATCATCAATTTCTTTAACCGATCTCCTTGCAGCTTCACTATTCGGTCCAAACCTTTGCGCGTTATAATCTATATTGGGTAAATATACAAGCGATAATCTTGGTTTGTAGTCTTCTAATACATCTATTGCTGCATGTAAGATCCATTTACTGGACTTGACAGAGGAGAGTGGGCCCCAGAAACTTTTTAGGTCAAATTCCCCATATTTCTCCCTCAATTTTCCGTATAAGTCCCTCGGCTTTGAATCACACCACAAGATCATTTTGTTATCGAGATGGATAGGGGCAGGTGTAACTACATAGTCCGCCGTGCTCAGCTTGCTGAACTGCCAAAATAGCACTGCTGTTTCAGCTGTCGGGTCTTCTTTCTTCAACTTCTCCCAGATTTTTTCGCCTTGAATTGGAACCATCGTCTGATTCCACATTGTAATTTCTTTAGTATCCAAGTTTGGGAGGCCGTTACAAATAATTCCATGTTCAGCTGGCGGAGTTCCAGTGATATAAGTAGCTTGTATTGAACCAGTTACAGCGGGAAATACTGGCTTAACTCTTGCATGTTGACCATCCTTTAATAATTCCTGAATATTCGGAGTTAATTCGGCGTCATTCAGATGTTCCACTGTCAAACTGATAATATCTAATACAACCACGTTTTTTTTCTCCAAAGATACCATCCTTTCATCTAAGTGACCGGAAAGATACGAGACATGATATAACTCAGAATTAGGAAAGAAGATACAGAAAAAAAAGCTGGCCATCCTCCAAATGGAGCAGCAATCGCCCCATCCAATAACGGAAGACCTAGTATACATGTTCCGACAGCCTTTCTAATGTTAGGTGATGTCGGCTTTGCTAGTGCCGGTACAATCCCTGAAAAAGTCCATAACAAAAAAAAGATCACAGCAATAACTGTTGCTCCCCTTGTACCGTCGAATTGCAAGAATAAAATAACAATAGCACACGTTAAAACCGACCCTGCCATGATTCTAACTCGATTCGGATGACTGCCATTTCCAACCTCGCCTTTGGACATCACAGTAACAGTGAAAATATATAAAAATCCTAATCCCGCTATCCACCAAAATTGCGCTAATTTATCTGTTGCCACGCTCAACCCTAATAACAAATTGACTCCTCTGCAAATTCCCATTGTCAACGGGCCAAAAACATCATGATGCTTTGAATAGCGATTATAAACGAATACCAAAACAATGAGAATGCACGCAATCAAAAAACTTATCTTGGACACAAAACATACAGATACAACACCAGCCGTAAGGAGTACAAGACTAAAACGCAGCGCTGAACGAAGTGAGATGAGGCCAGATGTCAAAGGCCTTTCAGGTCGCTCTTTCTTATCAATTTCAAAATCAAAAAAGTCATTTAAAATAATTCCTGTCGCATATATACATGCACTTGCAAACATGAGAAGGATAATCTGAATGAAGTAGCTCTGATCCAAAACTACACCTGCAATCCAAGTACCTGCCAATATATCTGCCATAGCTGTAAAGGTATTCGGAAATCGTATGAGCTCAAAATAGGTGCGAATCTTTCTCATAGGCTGTTAATGATGCTTTGCACATAGTCATAAGATTCCGTGGCAGCCTGTATCGCCTGACTTTCATAGGGGTACAATTCAATGGTAACAAAACCATCATAGCCCGTTTTCTTTATAGATTGTAAAACTTCAAGAATAGGAATAGCGCCATACCCTGGAATGAGATGTTCGTGAACACGGTCCTCGGCAATATCCTCCAGATGATAATGCTTTGTATAGGGCAACAACTTATGAACTAATGTAGTCGGATCCTCTCCAACACAAAAAAAATGTCCTATGTCAAAATTTAATCCAATTGCCTGGGAGGGAACAGACTTCTTGAATTCAATAAATTGATCAGATGTTTCAATTAGCAAGTCCGGCTCCGGTTCAACAAGAATTGTTACACCAGATTTTTCGGCATGATCAGCTAATTCCTCCATTGCCGAAATAAAAACTTTATTTGCCCATTCCCTTCCTACATTGATGAGTGGCCCCCCTGGTTCGGTAGACAATGTCTTTGCACCGAGTTTTCGAGCCAAGTCAATGCAGTTATGCGTATGTTCTATACGCTGTCTTCGTTCTACTTCATCAGCCTCAACAAAAGACGGGTGCCAATTATCTTTTATTCCGTACAGCATGAACGCATTCAAATTTGATATAGTCATGTTTCGTTTCTTCAACCTGTCTTTAATCCTATCTATCTTCTCGTTGGTCACTTCAGGTGGAAAAGCATGCGGGATGTCTAGTAAGATTTCTATTCCTTCATATCCGATTCCAGCTAATAAGTCGATTGTTATTAACAGGTCAAATCTCTTAAATCCATTACTGCTATA
This sequence comes from Bacillus sp. XF8, assembly GCF_017498755.1. Taxonomy (NCBI): domain Bacteria; kingdom Bacillati; phylum Bacillota; class Bacilli; order Caryophanales; family Bacillaceae; genus Bacillus; species Bacillus sp. XF8. The sequence goes on from NZ_JAGDQK010000020.1 coordinate 131,813, forward strand.
TGCGAGTTTCATGGTCTTTTCACCCCTTATGAATCTAGTTTCAACTTTCCAGACTGTTCATAAAAGCGGACAGGGTTATTCCAAACTAGCTCTTGGATGATATTTTCCGTATGCCCTTTCTTTCTCATCTCAAGCGCAGTTTTTACTACATTAAGAGGATTAGACGGTCCCCAGTCCGCTGCCGTATTAATCATGATCTTATTTGTGCTGTAATGTTCGATGATTTCAATTGCCTCGCCAGTTGAAACTTTTGTCGGATAAATTGTCATCCCGCTCCAACCGCCATACTCGATGGAAAGATCAATAGTATCTGAATTATTATGATCTATTAATACCCTGTCAGGTTCAAGTCCTTCTTCCTTTAGGATTTCTATCGTTCTTCTTGTTCCCTCCCGCTTATTTTGGTGGGGGGTATGTACCATAACCAACATATGGAGTTTCTTAGCCAAATTCAGTTGCCTGCGCATCACGGTTTCTTCCTCTAAAGTGATTCTATCAAAACCAATCTCCCCAATCGCGAGACACCGCTCATGTTGCAAGTACTCGGACAGTCCATCGATTACTTGATATGCAATATCAAGGTTGTTTGCTTCCTTTGGATTCATAGCTAGGCAACAATAATGATCGATTCCATATTGCTTAGCACGCTGCGGCTCAAAGGTAAGCAAATGTTGGAAGTAATCAAAATAGGTCTCAGGATATCGGCGTTCGCTTCCAAGCCAAAACGCTGGTTCCACAACAGCGCGTACGCCAGCCAGACTCATATTTTCATAATCATCTGTTGTGCGGGAGTAACAATGGATATGCGGATCAAAATATTTCATAGGTTTTCCCCCTCATAAATGGCTATTCTTAAAGTATGGTGTAAGGAATTCGATAGATTCCTTTGCTGCCATAACCGGATTGTCACTGTAGGTATATAATTCTACTGTTATGAATCCTGTATATTCGATTTGTTTTATATGATTAAACAATTGATTAAAGTCAATGTTTCCCTTACCAGGTATGAGATGATAGTGCTTGTGATCTGCAATATCCTCTAAATGGATATTCCATATTCGTGACTTTAGACTTGATAATAGAGCAGGAATATCTTCTCCTATCACGTCCGCATGCCCGAGATCAAGGTTTGCTCCCAGCCTATTTGATCCTACTATTTGAATCAGTTCACTCAATTCCTTGCCGTTTTCTATTAGAAGACCAGGTTCGTATTCAATCCCCACGTTGATTTCGCGTCGTTCGGCATAGTCCATAATTTCCATTAATGAGTTAATCAGATGATTAATGGCCTGATCTGGTGGGTTTTCAGAAAGACACCTACCACTTGTAATACTGATGTTTTTTGCATTTACCATTGCAGCTAAATCTATTAATTGCTTCGTATATCCAATTCTCTGATTTCTCACCTCTCCTCTCGCGTTACATAGGGACGGCTCAAATGTAGGTTCTCCAGTAGAATGCAAAAAAAATCCAGCTGCCGTATTTCCGTTTATGTTTGATACCTCGAGATCATATTGTTCTATTCTTTTTTGCACATCACTAACCCAAGGGGCATTATGTAAAGGTGGAAAAGCATGGGGAACATCCGCTAAAATTTCCACGCCCTTATACCCCAAACGTCCAATCTCTGAAATAGATTCAGGCAAAGTGTAGCTTGTAAATGCATTTGTACTAAACGCCAGCTTCATCTTGTCTCCTCCTTCTTTTCAAATATATGTGGCATTACAACGCTTATTCGTTCCAAAAGATTTTACTCAACTTTTAAGGCAATCCCTGACACAATCTATTCATGAGTATTCTACAAAGCTCCGCGAAGATCCAGCAGTAAAGAAAACTCAATATAAATATTATTGCAATAACCTTTGAATCCATAGTTGTATCAACAGCAGGGCCTAGCACTGGAAAACGGAATACATACAGAATCGTCATAATACCCGTAAGAAGACATATTGCTGAAAAGGAGACAACCACAATTCTCCTCTTCAAATGTAAAAAGGCCACACCCATCGCTATACCTAATAAACCTGTTGTAAAGGGAAAGATAATTAGTTCACTCGGCTGAATAATAAATAAAAGGAAAATCGTAAGTGTATAAGAGAGGATCCCCTGGCGGACAGAAAAGCAAGTAGCTAAAAAAATTGGTAATGTCGCTAGAAAACTAATCAGAAAACCTATACCAGGCATAAAGCCCCCCGCTGATTGAAACATAGTGGCAAATGTACTCAATAAGGCTGTAATAACTAACTTGGTTGCAAGGGCCATTTTTCTTACATGGACATAGTTTGCACCTGTCTCTATCATCGATTGATACCAATAGCGAACAAAGCGATTGATTAAAACACCCCCTAAAAATATCCAATTCATCACTTTTTATACTATTCATTCCTTTGCGCTTTTTGATGTATCGTAGTGATACAATTGAAAGGATTTTAAAGCCAGAAGATATCTTGTTTCCATTGGGATATAAAATGGAAGTATTTGCTGAAAATCTTACAACTCCCATTAACTTAACGTTTACAGATCGATGGGAATTGCTAATTGCAGATGCTGGAATTGCTTCGGGAAATGGGAAGGTGTTAATGCTTACTCCAACCGGAACAAAAGTAATAGCTGCGGGATTCCCCCCACTTACCGGGATTACTTTTTACAAAGGTAATATCTATGTTGCGCACCGAGGATTTATTACTATTGTAAGACTAGATGGCTCCAAGAAGGATATTATTTCAGGACTACCTAGCCTTGGAGATCATCATAACAACCGTGTTATTTTTGGTCCCGATGGAAAAATGTATTTTGGGCAAAGAACAGCTACAAATTCCGGTGTGGTTGGTGAAGATAATAGCCGTTGGGTAAAGTAATATTCTTTTTTTTCATGAACATCCCGGCTCCTTTATTCCGCTAGTCGGACAAAACTTTAGAACATAAAATTATTTATCCGGTGTTTCAAGTGAGCAAGTATGGACAGGCACATTCCCTCCCTTTAGTGTTCCTTCCTATAAAGGGGAGTATAGAAATAGTATGATAAAAGCTAACGGAAGTATCTTAATACGATATCTAAATATAAAAACTTCTCGTATCTAATCTCATTTATGCAAAAAAGGTGCCTATGTGACATAGGCACCTTTTGCTATTATACATATTAACAGTTTAGTGTCATATAGCTTGGGAATTTACCTACTGTAAATTTGAAATAGAGTCCCAATGTTTGTCCTTCACTTTTTTAATTTAACACTATAATAGCGCATCGCTTTCAAAGTACCCTCCATTTCAAATACACCTTGTTGAATTAACTTACGCAAGCGATATTCAAGAAAAACATCTCCAACTGACTGTTCCAAATTCCCAAGAACTTCGCCAATTAGTCTTGGAGCCTTATAAAAATCTCCTTCTGTTCTTTCTTTCTCCAAATTCTTTGCACATTCAATGATGAAAGAATCGAAATAATCTTCTTGTACAGATTTAACTTGGTTTTTATTCCAAATTCGTAATAAATCCGTAGTTTCAGATAATAATTTCCATTCTTGTTCAAAACCTTTTCGTTCTTCTTCAGTTAGTGATGCGGAGTTTTCATATTTCTCATAAATAATCGCTAATTGCTCTGGGGATAACTCCCCTGTCCCGCGTATATCATAAGCTTCTGGAAGCAATTCTCTATATGCTTTTGATGTGTTAATTACTTGAATAGTATCTCGATCTTGTAAATGTGCAAGTACAAAACAAAGACCTACATGTTCATGCGCATTATCAGCTTTCCAAATTGTGATTGGTATATCTAGAGGAATAGACTGTAATTCTTCCATCGATTGTCTAAATGTTGATAAATATTCTTCTTCAAAATAAAGATCATAAGAATTTAAATTTCTAGATAGCCATTGCTGACGTCCTACTTGTCCAGCTTCTAACTCCAATTGATGGATTGGCCCGATAGAGAATGCATCTGAGAAAAGAATTACATAGTCTTCTGTTAAATTAGCTTGTTTCAGCATGTACTTAATACACCCAGCTGGCGAGTCACCAAATGCAATATGTACATGTTTACTCTCTTTAATATGTAGCCTAGGTTTTTGTGATTCAATGAGTTGTTTTGGGATTTCTGTTAATATTTTTACTCTATCTTCACTTAAATCTGTTTCCATTAAATCAAGTTGAATTAAGATGTGATGAAGTAAAGATTTCGCTTCATCATCTGGCATATTTTTAATAATTTGATTCAGTTTTTCTATCACGTATAATCCTCTCTTTCGTATGTTACAGTTAATTGTAGTATATCAGAAGAGCTCATACAAAGACCTCTTGAAAATAAAAATAATGAATTAAATTCACTTAAAAGTAGCAAAAATTACTTTCTTTTATCAAACCCTCGTTACCAACCGCGCAAGAATAAAATCTTCTTTTCTTTTTATCAACTTTTTATATAAAAAATATTTTTTCTAAAGATAGAAAGATACGATTTAAGAGCAATATTGGAAGGAAATCCTTTGTATCTCAGAAGTTTTCTAAAATTAGACAGTACCTTTGAAATAATGCCACTGTTTTTAGAACAGGCATACTGAGCATACTAAAATATTACGAATATCGAAATCTTTGAAGGGTAAGATAGTTATAAAACATACGATTTCATAATTGGGAGGAATCAAACATGCCTATTGAAAACTACGGTGTATTTAAAGGAAACGTCAAAAATTGGGATGAAGAAAGAGATAATGATACTCCTCACTTTCAAATTCACATGATAGGTGAATTTAATAGAAATTACAGAATCGCTGTTAATGTCATGTCTAGTGATGATGAATCTGTGCTTCTCTATAAAGTGGACGAACAATATGATGCTTCTGCTATTACTCAACTTCATAAAATGGAGAAGGGATTTACTCCAATTATTTACTGTAATAGACAAGAAATAGCGCTTGACTATATTCGGGGTAACTTATTTGACCCCCGAACTATGAAACCTTTGCCTCATAATGTTTCAGGGCCAGATAATGATTTAAATGAATTACTTATTAAGTACATAGAAAAGGCGAAAGAAGAAAATGCAATCGTTTATGTATATGGATCTAAGTGGGGACCTGAAAAAGGTCAAGATGACAAGTTTAGATTTTCTCCAAAAAGAGGGATTCATAATGTTCATATGAACCAAGGTAATGATGAAAATGGACGTTTTGGAGATGATAACGGAATCTGGCATGATGGGGGAATTCTCATCCAATTTACAAATAATTGGGTTGCTATCTTTTTAGCATTTCAGTCTCAATCATGGTGCACAAACGATTTGGGGCATCCAATTCGAGACTGTACACATGAAGATTGAGATGAAAAATAAAGCGAATTTTTTAAAATATGTCCATGATGTACACTCCCTTTATATAATGGAACTTAACTTATTTATTTTCGATATAAGTTTCAGCTTGTGAAAAGATCTCCCATAACAATGATTGTACCCATCTTAATTATGGGAGATACTAATACTCTGAATTTGGTAAATATACTTATTCAAGAATCATTTTTCAAACTAACTTCCACTGTTATTTTTAAATTTTTTATAAGTTGTAATTTCCCTCACCAACCTTATGATAAAAAAATTCCATCGTAGTAACACCTGAATCGTTAGTTTGAGTTACAAAAATGCTGACGTTCCAATACAATACAACAACTATTGAATATAATTGTGATAAAATCACGTGAAATCAATGAAATTGTCGCTCTAATTGAAAAAGAATAGGATTATGTTGAAAGAACCAAAATAAAAAAGAACATAGAAAAAGGCGATTTTCCATTCAAGACTGAATGAAAGATCGCCTTTCTAATTCTACATTCGTTTTGTGAAATTAAAAACGTATATTTTTCAACCTCCTTCCTGGTAATACTGATTCAGTATTCTTTATTTTTGAAATTTTCTTTTTTATATTCTATTTATAATATACGCTTATTTTTGGTTGTTCATTTCAAATACTTGTTGTACGTCTTTATCACCGCGCCCAGATAAATTAACAATAATACTTTGATCGTTTCGTAAGGTTGCTGCTAGCTTTATAGCATAAGCCACCGCATGCGAACTTTCCAATGCAGGAATAATACCTTCCACACGAGACAATTTATGAAACGCTTCTAATGCTTCATTATCATTAATTGCTACATATTCTGCACGTCCAGTTTCTTTATAATAACTATGCTCTGGTCCAACACCTTGGTAGTCCAGTCCCGCGGCAATGGAGTGTGCCTCTGCAATTTCTCCATTTTCGTCTTTCATCATATAACACTTAAATCCGTGGATGATACCAGGCTCTCCTGCTGTAAGAGGTGCTGCATGCATACCTGTTTCAATCCCTTTACCACCTGGTTCAACACCTACCATTTTTACTTCTTTATCATTATAAAATGGGGCAAATAACCCAATCGCATTACTTCCTCCACCTACACAAGCAACCAAATAGTCAGGTAGACGTTGTTCCTTTTCAATATGTTGCGCTCTTGCTTCTCTTCCAATTACAGCTTGGAAATGACGAACAATCGTTGGGTACGGATGTGGTCCCAGTGCAGAACCTAATAAATAAAATGTGCTTTCATAGTTTTGAGCGTAATCTTCAAGTGCTGCATCTACCGCTTCTTTCAGAGTACGTCCCCCTTCTTGAACAGCAACTACCTTCGCTCCTAATAGTTCCATACGAAATACATTTAATTGTTGACGTTCTGTATCCATCCCTCCCATATAAATCGTACAATCTATTCCGAACATCGCACATGCAGTAGCTGTAGCAACTCCATGCTGTCCCGCTCCAGTTTCTGCAATGATGCGCTTTGCTCCCATTCTCTTCGCGAGTAAAATTTGCCCTAATACATTGTTAATTTTATGAGCTCCTGTATGATTAAGGTCTTCTCTCTTAAGATAGATTTTTGCACCACCAATTTCTTCACTCAAACGTTTCGCATAATACAACGGATTTGGGCGCCCTACATATTCTTTAAGATAGTATTCATATTCATTTATAAACTCTGGGTCATCTTTGTATTGATTAAACGCATTTTCTAGGTGAAGTAAAGCCTCTTGTAGCTGTTCTGGTACAAAACTACCCCCAAAATCTCCGAAATATCCATTTTCCGCTTGTAATAAATTCATGTTAATTCCTCCTTGTAATTTATAAATATTGAATGAGAAAAGTAAAAAAATGCAAAAAGCCCTCTACATGCTGTATGCATGTAGAGGGCGATATATACGATTATACCGTGGTGCCACCTCTTTTGGTTCTTTATCACATAGACTCAGAACCCTCTCGTTTTTGGATACGGAAAAATAAATTCGATATCCTCATCCTTGTAACGGCGGAACCCGGGTCGCATACTCCTAATGTTTCAGCGTACCTCTCCTAAGTCCATTCGGAATAATCTATCGTACTGGATCACACCAACCCCAGCTCTCTGTAACGCATCAATTAAACGTACTCTTCTTAGTCAACGATTTTTGATTATTGAAATTTAATTATGATATTATAGAACTATTTTTGTTTTGTCAATTACAAAAATTATACATCCAATAGTCTCAACTGATATTATTAGCAAGCACTTAATACGAAATACGGGAAAATAAAGAATTTATCGTTTCCACGTAATCGAAATAGAACCTTTCAAATTACTAAAAATGATTATTTTTTAAGTTGTTATCTAAAAAACTCTTTCTTAGAATTTTTTTGGGTAGGATACCATAATCTTTTACTATCATTCACGTTATTTAAATTTGAAATAAAAAAATTAAATGATGCTTTTTCTGTTGTACAAATGGAAAACTCTGGATAAAATTCTTTATTTTGATACCAATGTAAACCATAAAAACAGTGATTTATATATAATGAACTTAATATATTTTTATATATATCATTATTATCAATCAACTCTATTTTTTCTCTATAAAAATCATCAATTTTTCTAAATAAAATTTCTCCCGCTTCATTTACATTAACTTCATCTAAATTTTTTATATTGCTATCAAAACTAAAAATTGAGGTGTATAGTAGATGGCTTGTTTTGAACAGCATACTAGCTACTGAAAATCACGGACCAATAACGCCTTCCATCTCGTGATACAGCAGTCCCCACACCGAAGCGATTAAAACTTGAGTTCAAAATGTTCTCTCTGTGCCCATATGTGCTGATATTCATCCACCAGTTTACTGCTTCAGAAGCAGTTCCAGGTTGCCCACAATAAATAATCCAACCGAAATTCGCTGCTGTAATACCTGCATTCTTTAACATGGTCCCCTCGTCTCCACCAAAGGTAGGACTATAATGTTCAGCAGGACAACGCCCAATAGTAGCCATATCCCTTGCTTTTGCATAGGCTACATTGGCTAAACGTTGATCTATAGATAAACCATGTTTCCCAGCTTTTTGTCTTTCTCCATTAATGCGGCTTATCATTTGCCGTTCATTCATAAAAAGAGCATGGACTGAACTTATTCCGTAAGGGCTTGGTCTTCCAAACATCTTACATGCCGGGGCACATTCATAAGAATACCCTCCCCCTGCTTGGCACTCCGCCATACATTGGTCATACGTATAACTACTCGAAGGCACTGTTGCCATAGGTGCTTGGTTCATTCCATAAGGTACTGCTGTCACAGGTGCTTGAGTTACGCCATAAGGTACTGCTACTATAGGTGCTTGGTTTATTCCATAAGGTACTGTATACCAAGGGTGTGTTTTATACTTCTTACACATATGGTTACATTCATAATAATTCCCTCCATCAGGTCCGGATTGGCAATTAAACATACATTGGTCATAGGTATAATATGGTTGATACAAAGACAATCACTCCTTATCTTAATCTTAGCTTTTTAGCTATAATATTTAGCTGTTTACTTTTTGAGCGATTGTCCCTGTATAATTGGGTGAACTGCCAAACAAAAAGGCGAATTTTCTACGTTGGAGAATCGCCCAGGAACGAAATGAAATTTAGTTTTATGTATAATTGTCCTTTTCCCTCTATAACCCCTGCTTTTTCAAGATCATTTTTATATAGTTGAATCATTCTTTCTTTAACTTCTAATTCTTCAGCCAATTCTCGAATTTGTATTTTTCCTCTTGCTTGTAACAATTCTATCATTCGTAAACAATTACTTAATTTGCTCATAGCATTCCTTTCTTATCGTTATTCTTCTAAATAAAACTCATCGATAATTAAGCTATTCATATGTTAATTATTATACAGTGAAAAACAAGAAATGCCCCATCAATTGTATGAAGGAGCATTTCGGGTTTAGATATTTATATAAAAACATTCTCTATACATTATAACGATTTTTTCTTCGTTCCATCCTTGTTTGACCTTGTGGTGTTTCAACTTCATGATGTTTGGACTCTGGTTGCGTTGTATGGTACGTTGGGACTCTTTCTTCACGATTTGGTTCATACGTACGTGTTTCTTTTGATATAGAAGATTTTCTACCGAATTTTAACATCTTAACTTTAAATCTAGGTAAACTCGGAATACGAATCTTAAATTTCGGTTTGATTCGTTTCTTTTTTTGTTTGAATAGGTTTGTTTTTTCTTGTTTTTCATTACTATTTTCACGATGTAGTGCGTTTGCAAGAAATCCACCAAATAAAAAGCCTACTACTAGCAGAAGCAGATACAATCGTTCTGCTGTCAGTAAGTTCATAATACGCTGAAGAACTACTAATGATTGGATTTGTTTTATATCCCATAATAACGCTCCCCATAATGCAAGTAACCCTAAGGTAATTGCATAGGTACGAAATCGGAATAATAACGGAATTATCGCAATACATGCAGCAATTTTTGCATTTGCTACTAAGGAGCTCATTGTTACGTATTGATCCCAAATCGCCAGCAAGAATATGATAAATATAGTATAAGCTATCCAACTAAATATTCGCGAATGCATTCGTTTTGCATAATAACTTCCTAAACTAGTTAAAAATAATAATCCACCTATATACAATGACAATTCTAGAGGGATTTGTTTCATAATACCTGCAATTGGAAACAGGCAGCTGAGCACCATTAATAGTACATCAAGTTTCTTCACAATTCTCCATCCCTTTCAGCTATCTTTCTACCTTCTATATAGCACAGCGAATTTTATTTTTTTCTAACATATTACTCACTTCTGAAAAATTATAGCATAAATGTATTTTGCATAGGTTAACGCTCAATGAAATAAAAACATTCCTAAAAGATATCTTAATCCTATTCATGCCAAAAAGTAAACAAAAAAACATAGCTATAAATGACAATAGATAACTACATTTATATAAAGAAATGACAAATCCCGCTATTTATAAATCAGCAAGATTTTTAAATTACCCTATTGTATTTAAACATAGTTAATTGAGTCATATTTAAACTCTTCTGGTCTATATTATTAATGAAAAATAAAAAGCGAACATCAAATCATAAAGTACATTATTGCTTATGCTCTTTATGACTTGATATCCGCCGGTTCTTCTAGCAGGACTAAATATTTAATTTTTTATTATCTTAATCTTTTTATTTCTGTTCTTTTTTTACATAGTGTCCATTCATCAAATAAAAACACAACATGATTGTTATTATATTCCATAGGGACTCAACATAATTATGTAGCCAAAAATACCTTATAACCTCTATCCCATTTATAATCACAGGAACTATAAAGAAAGTCACTGTCCATTTATTTAGCTTCCCTTTTACAACAATTACAGCCAGACCTATCATAAAAAATATATCGCCAAAACTGTTTATTGCCTTCCACCACTCTTTAAGGTATATCCCACCACCAACAATTACTATATATGTTGCAATGAGAAACGGTATTATGTGTAGCAAAATCTTTTGTCTAGACATTAATTTCTATTCCTTTTCTATATATTAAAAACACTCTATAATACATTATATTATAAAATAAAGTATTCTTCTTAATTATTAATTGATTTTATAAGATTAATTAATAATTAACATCCGTCTCACCACTCTTTTTCATTTGTTTTATCCATTCTTCATTCTCCTTCCACCAAATAACGCGTTTTTTAAAATTTCTTCATACTTTATTTATAATTCAGACACATCTGTCATGCTACTTTCCTAATAATTAGTGATATTATTAATTTATCGAATTCGACTTAATTCGATAAATAATAAATAGCCTTCTTTACCCTTGCATCCCTGCCCCTACCTAGCAGGGATGCTTGTCATTATTTTTATATCTGCAAGGGTGTGATGAACAAGAGATCCGAGACTTGAAGATACCATTTTAATACGATTATACTTTCACTCATAACGCATATACTTCACACGATAGCATATTTACTATTTCTCATTCACTCCCAAAGCTCCACGCGCCATCTCCATATGCGCCTCCTCCTTCGTCTGAAGAGCAAATAATCCAATCATCACCGGATAAGCAGCACCAAGTTCAATAATGTGTTCAAGCATTCTCGGCCAAACTTTCCCTCCTGCTTTTTCATATTCGTTTAACAATCCTTTCAAATTATCCTCTCCAAAGATTGTGAGATAAAGAGTAAAGTCAGTAGCTGGATCCGTTACTTTCGCTTCTGTCCAGTCTAACAGGCCTGTTACTTTGGCATTTTTATCAACTAAAATATGCGGTGGATGTAAATCACCATGAACAAATGCAGAATGCTCTGGCCAATACGTTGCATTTGCAAGCCATTTTTGCCAGCGCTCCCATAGTTCACCTGACACACCAAGTTGCGACTTTATTTGATGCATCCTGTCTATTAACAATTGCTTTGCTTCAGCAGGTTGAAGAACTTCAATTCCGTGTTTAGTCGCCTCATTATGATCAATCGAATGCAAAGCGACGAGCGATTCTGCTAAAGATCGAACAAACGTTATAGATGGTGGATTATTTTGAATGTGCCACACATAATTTTGTATTTCTAAATCAATCACAGCAGCGGGATTACCCTTTACTAATGGATAAGCCATTAATTCTGTTGTATTGATTTTCCAATTTGGTACTGCAACAGGTAAATACTTTTGAACAAGCCCTAGTATTTTCCCTTCTAACGCTCCTCTTTCAATGACATCTGGTCTTCTTGGTTTGCGAAGCACCCATGAACTCCCCTGTTCATCAGTAGCGAACACCACTTGAAAGTCCATTCCTGATTCATTTAATTCAGCGCTTTCTTTATTCAATTGTAAGCCATTCTTTTCAGCGATTTTTAAAATTTCTTCTATACTTTTCTGTTCATTTGCATTTGTCATAGATAAACACTCCTTTAAATTTCTTCATATAAGCACAAAAAACACAGGCTGATTACCTGTGCTTTGAGTAAACGGAATAATTTATCACAAATAAACTGAAAAAATCCCCCTTTTTAAATCGTGATCTTCTCAGTCTTATGAAGGGTCTTTGAATAAAATGGAATAATTTATGATTCACACCTCATCCGAAAAATAGAAGTGATTATAAATCATATGGCATTATTTATTATAGTTGTAAAGACACAAAAAAGAGAGCAGTTTTGCTCCGCTCTCTTTTTACGTATCACCCAAATAGGGTTTACCTTAAATTAGGCAGACCAATCCCGATTACTCTGCGCACAGGCAGAGCCTTTGTAGCACTATTCAATTAGCGGCTCAAAGTATGAAATCGGAATCTAAAAAATGCCATCAGGTAAATTCCTCCGTTCTTTATAGTTGCTTACATCATACTATGATTATATGTGTCTCTCAATAAAAAAATGATTTTATCTTAAATGTAGAGAATCGTTATTAAATAATACTGTTCCTATTTTTATTTCGATTTTCCTTGCACCCAAGTAGCAATATCATTTATAACATACTCAGGGATATTGGCAGGACTATAATATTCATCCGGTTTACTTAATTCCCCATCTCCTTCTGTAAAGAAGTGATTTAACTTTGGATAAAGTCGATAATCTACGTTATCTCGCTCTTTTAATTGTTCTTTCCAGAGAGGAATTTCGATTTTTGATTGAACTTGATAGTCTCTTTCTCCTTGAATAATAAGAAGCGGTGTCTTTTGTTCCCTGGACATTTCTGCTGCCTTAGTTTTACGGATAGAATCCCAAAATACTGGTGAGCCTAAATGAAAATCTTTTGGAGGATTCTGGCTAGAGAAATTAGGATCATTTAATAATTCAAATTGCGATTTGTAAAACTGATATTCTTCAGGTTTCATTCCTCCAATAGAAAACAAGTAATCCAATTGATCTAAAACAACATCTTGGATCGTACGAGCTGGTCCTCCCATCACAATTGCCCCAGCAATGTTTTGGTTTTGATCTTTTTCAATCATTTGCGGGACCATCATGCCCCCTTGGCTATGGCCGAGAATATAAATTTGATTTTTGTCTATCCCTGGTTGATTTTGCAGAAAACGAGTTGCAAGGAGGGCATCATCTGTTGTCTCTTTATCAACTGTGTAAAAAGGGCTTAATTGTGTTTTTAAGCTATGTTCGTACGTTCGTTTATTATAACGAAGGACAGCAATTCCTTTTGAAGCAAGACCTTCAGCTAGATCGCGAAACGGTTTTAATGCAAATGCAGTTTCGTCCCTATCACTGGCTCCAGATCCTTGAACAAGAATAACCACTGGAAAAGGTCCATCCCCCTTCGGAACAGACAATGTTCCTGGTAATGGAAACGCGCCACTTCCAACTACTACTTCTTTTTCAACAAATGATTCAGGCTTACTATATGATGGGCGTTCTGCAACAGAATTAAACGACATGCTAAGTTGAAAATCATCTATTTTTCCAGATGGATCCAATTTAATTAGTAAAGGCACAGTGAATTGTTCAAAAATTAATCCGATTTCTACATTTGTATGAACGGAATTTGTTTCTTTTTGTTTCACTTCCCCGATTCCGATAAAATGACCTGCTTGTAATTGTAGCGGGAGTCCCTTCCAATAGCTTTCCAACCATTTTTCAGATATTACCTTTTGCAAAGATCGAGAAGTTAAATCAAATGCAGATTTATAATTTTCAGTATTCATATCACGGATAAATTTAAGAGTAGTAGATATAAAAGGGTTTTCATCGCTGGTATTCTCTACTTCCTTAATATTTGTGTTTGTTTCTTTTAACATTGAGGTTAATTGCTGGCTGAACAATGGATTATTATACGAATTAATAAATAAATCAGGATAAAAACTTGTTTTCAATTCATCTGTATTTTTCATCTCATTCAAACCGGGTGCGATGGAGAATTTCGTATGTGTAGTTGTTTCTTCCGCATATGTAACAGTCGGAATGCTTATCGCAAAAATTGTACTTACAAGTAATAACTTATTCCCTATTCGTTTTCTCGTTCTCATATTTTTCGATTCCTCCAATATTAAATTTTTATAACTATCGTACAATCTAGGTAGTTACATTTTCTAAAAATACGTTTGTTGATTATTTCCTTTAATTAAATTCTTATCCCTAGGAAAGCTTTCAAGAAAAAGTGAATGATTTGCTAAATTTGAAGTATATCAATCTATATTCCAATTATTGTAAGATAAATAGAGAGCAATAATTTTCTTTACAGCTATTTCCTCCCTCTTAAGAATCTTCAATAAAAATCATACTCTCCCTCTTTTTATTGTGTAATTTTTTTATAATATGTCCGCAACAAATTACTGAATTTAATTTTTCTAAAACGTAGAGATTATTTTTGTACACTAAAAAATGACTAAACTAAGTTAGCCATTTTTTGTAATCCGCAGTTACTTTTGCAATGTGAGTAATATCTTTTCCTTACAAACTTACACCTTCTCCCTTTTCTTCCACTGGCCACTTTTCTAATGTGTAAGCCATCTCCCAAAATGAATATTCATACTGGCTGCTAATTACAAAATGTTGTTTCATACGCTTACGATCAGCTTCTGTTACTGTTTCAGCAATTGCATCTAATCGTGCAATTTGCTCTTCTACTAAAGTACGGAACCAGTCAGAGCCGTATGCGGAAATCCATTCTTGGTAAATTGGTTCTTCGGGTTGACATTCTTTCAAACGTTCACCAATTTCATAATAAAGCCAATAGCAAGGTAAAATCGCTGCAATAATATCCCCTAAATGTCCTTCATAGGCAGCACGATACATATGTGATGTATACGCATAAGCCGTCGGTGCAGGAACGAATGATTCTTTTTCATCTTCAGTAATTCCTAATTTTTTTGCAAAATTCTCATGTAACGATAATTCAGCTTGGTATGTATTTTGTGCATGATGCGCCATGCGAGCTGTCGTTTCTAATTCAGTAGCTTTCGCCGCCCCTAACGTTTGGATTCTTGCGAAATGACTTAAATAATATGAATCTTGCAGTACATAATAGCGGAAACTAGCTAAATCTAGCGTTCCATCTCCTAGTTTTGTGACAAACGGATGGTTAAAGCTTGTTTCCCAAATTGAATTAACTTCTTTGCGTAATAACTGTGAAAATGACATTATAAGACCCCCAATAAATATATAAATTACAAATAATAGTTACAATCTGTATTTTTTATAAAATAGAAAGCTAAAACAGATTTCTCCACCAATTGTTTATCAGTACCTAGACGACTTGCCCTTTTACCAAAACTTGACTTTCAGCAGCATGCAGTGCATATAAATGGATGCATAAAGTGAAACTTTAATCAGTGGGGGTTTTCTTCATCCCACTACTGATTATTAGCCCTCACGAATCGGGCTTTTACGGGCAGTTAATCCCCCACCTAACTTCTTTGCTTTCGCTGAACTTTGAGGTGGGGGTCTTACTGCCCACAAATAGCGGGATAAAATAAAAAGCACTTTCTCCACATACGTAAAGAAAGTGCTTTGGAAATCATCGATATTTTATAAATATAATGTCCCATCACTTCCACTTCCCTACGCTGGTATCAGCCAGATCAGGTCCTAAGGGTCTCAAAGGTATACTTTGATCTCAGCCTATCTAAAGGCACTCCTAGTGGATCGATATTAACTATTTAATTTGATACTTATCATAACACAATTCATAGAACTGTCAAATATTATTTGAACGTTCAAACTTTATAAAATATTTTTCATCTATTCCCACTAATTGTTCAAGCCGCTCTTTAACATTTAAATTACAAACACCACCGTGGTAACAAATTACAGTCTCAATATCAAACTCTAAAAATCTTCTAAGCGATTCTTTAGCTATTTCCATATATGGTGTCGTTTGCGGGACGGGCCCTTTTAAGTTTCCATCAACGCATACCATTGCGTCACCTGCAATTAATGCTTTATATTTTTCACTATATAAACTAATATGTCCCGGAGTATGCCCTGGTGTATGAATTACTTTAATGCCTCCGAAAAAGGGTAAACTTTGTCCATCTTTTAATGTTTGATTTACTTTTGCTATAGGTGGATTTTTATATAGAAATTGCATAACTTCCGGAAGTGCATCCCATTGGTCTTTATTCATGTTACTTGGATTTGTTTTCATTAAATGCACTTGTCCTTCAATATACGGCTTATCTAATTCATGTGCGTACACTTCAATAGGTTGATCTGCTTTTTGTTGTATTTCAGGAAGACTCCCAATATGATCTATATCCTGATGTGTTAAAATGATTGTTTGTAATTGTTCGAAAGGCACACCAACATCATTCATCACATCACGAATTTGTTTCAATTGTCCTGGCATACCAGTATCGACTAATATAGCTTCTTTTTCATCATATATTTGTTCGATATAAATTAATCAAATCTTTTAAAGCCGCTGCCGCTGCTCCTCTTGGGCTCGAAGCTCCTCCGGTTGAAGTAACTTTTCCCATCGTATCAGTATGAAAAGTGATTCCTTTTTCCGTTCCATTTACATGAGCCAACGGATGTTCTTTCCCTATTTCACACGGGCAGACTTCAAGTTTAAGATTTCCTGAATAATCTTTATATGCTTTTGCTATTAGTTTTAGAGATTTACCTTGTTCTTTCGCTTTCAGTATATCTTGTTTCGTAACACTTTCTATACCTTTTATAGATATACAATTCAATGAATTTTCTGCTTGCAGCAAACTATTTGCCAATAATAATAGTTTACAAGCACTATCCATTCCACTTACATCTAATGATGGGTCTGTTTCAGCTATTCCTTTTTGCTGTGCTTGATGTAATGCTTCCTGGAATGTTACATCTTTTTCATACATGTCTGTAAGAATATAATTTGTTGTTCCATTTAAAATACCTTCTATGCTTTCAATTTGACATCCAGCTAAACTAAATTGTCCAATATCTAAAGTTGGGAGTGCAGCTGCAGTTGCACCGCTGTAGCGAATACGTACGTTTGCTAGTTTTGCTTTTTCTTTTATTTCTTGCCAATTCGTAACAAGTGCTCCTTTTGAAATAGACACTACATCCATATGGTTTTTAATCGCTGTTTGAATGTATGTTCTTCCAGGCTCGCCAGTTTGAAGATTTGTTGGTGTAGATTCTATTAATACATTACCAAAAGGAATTTTTTCACTTTTATCAAGTGGATAGTGTTTGATATATTTCTCTAATGCACAAGAACCAGTACCATAAATTAATAGTTCTTTAATATGTAAGCCCTTGTCATTATAAAGATTGACTGTACTTCCAATAATTCCAGTAAAGACAAGTTCAATTCCGTACATCTCTTTTATATATGCATCTTTCTCCAATACCAATTTCACAAACTCTTTTCCAACAGTTCCATATCCAGATATCACTATGTTAACTCTCATATCATCACCTCAAACTATTATGCTATTTTAATGTTAGCTCCATTATACTCCGAAGGTACGATACAATTCACGAAGTAAAAACTCCCTCACCATACTTTGAGGGAGTTCTTGCTTTTCAATATAAATATGAATCCAGTTATTTTGGTAAATTGGATAACTTTTCAGCAATTGTCCGGTAAAAAGTATTAATATCAGAAAAACCTAATGAGTCCGAAACACTTAGTCCAACCATATCAAGGTGATCCCAATTTTGTTTTGTCTCAATATGATTCCATTTTCCAATCTCTGGTGCACCATTATTATTTATGATTGTATCAGTTGATGGCCCTACCATCGAACTTGTATTTACCACGCCGTCATTTTGCCACCAAGATGAATCAATGAATGGTTGATTTTGTTCGTACCTTTCATATGATCCTAAGAAAATCGCATTCCCCATTAACGTTTTATTCATTGTGATGTGCGGTAAGTGAAGCCCTGTTATAGGAGCTGCTTGTGTGGCATGTCCACTGTAAGAAAAATAATATACGTCTGGTTGCGCTTTTACCCATTCATTCAATTCCCTCGCCCCATCTGTACTTAAATCCCATTGACTTATATCTTTCGTCCCATTCCAAATGGAACTATTTAACACACGATTTGAATATTGAAGAAATGACTCTCCGGCTTTCTTTTTAATTCCCCATTGATCCAATTTAAAGTCGTATAGTGATAGATTGTTATTTTCTCCAATTCCAGCAGTTGCAACTAGTAATTGCTTTACGGCTGGCAGAAGTAAACTTCCATCTGCAAGTGTCGTCCCGTTATGAGGCGTTGCCAATGTCGTTACACTATGAACATATGATTTTCCGCCATGGAACAATGGAGACATCTTCACATCTGCATGTTGTTTTGCATACTCCCTCTCCTCTTGATTTCCTTCTTTCAATAATTGAACGAGCGCGCGTATCGTTTGACCACCCATGCTATGTCCTACTAAATGAACCTTATTTGTTTCATTCCAATTTTGAACAAACCCTGTATATGTTCTACCATATCGATCGTGTCCATGTTTCTCCGCATGTGCTGCTCCATAATCTACTGTTCCACCATTAATTTCAGCATATAATTCACAAGCACGGTCCCAGTTACTTGATAATGGCCCAACGGCGGCGGTATGTACATTGTATCCATTCCTCTTTAAATTCTCTTGAATATCATGTACACCACCCCAATACTTTACACCCAACAATTCATCTCTTCCCCATCCCGTAAAACCATGTACTAAAATAATAGGATTGTTATTTTTCTTTCCCTCCTCTGCGTGCGTTGGCATTGGCAGCATTACACTCGAAGCGATAAAACATAAAATTAATAATCCCCAAAATAATCTTCTCATTTTACATCCCCTTTTCTTTTTTCTACCCCTCTAATAAAACGCTTTCATTTTTACCCCCTTTTTATGTAATAGAAAAAAGATTCACAAAGATATACCTACGCAATTCGCAAAGGTTATATAGTGTGGATCTCCAATTCTCTATCACATTTATTAACTTAAAGATACTGTAAACTACATCATTTGAATTGTCTATCAATTATGAAATATTACATAGTTGATAAAGTTTTGTTGACAATTCTCTTTTCTTCTTACCTTTATTCTTTAACTTGTACAGCCATTTGTCATCCAAATTCATGAAAAAGCAAAGTCTTTACAGAAAGAGCTAAACGCCGCAAACTCTCAAATTGAAAGATATATTCAAGAAGAAGAAAGACACTGAATCGCGAGAGACCTTCACGATACACTCGGACAAACATTAACAATGATTAAAGTGAAAAGTGAACTGACAATAAGATTAATAGAAAAGAAGCCACCACAAGCAAAACGAGAATTAAACGATATTCTAGATACATCACGCTTTGCATCAAAACAAGTGCGTAAACTTGTTACTGATATGAAATATATATCAATCGAAAATGAATTTACTCACGTTCGTGAGCTATTACATACAGCCAGTATTCAATGTAACAAACGGAACTGTTAGAAATTATTTATCATCTGCCATTCAAAATTTGAAGCTGAATCAAGATTTCATGCTATTCGTATTGCCGATGAAAAAGGTTGGTTATGATGAAAGATACGGTGTAGAAAAGGGATGCTTCTCCCCTTATTAATATAAAAACTATTTTCCTATATATATACAATGAAAAACCTAGCATTTCTATGTATTCAATCGGTAGCTCCATTTGAGCTGTTTTGAGTGAAGCAACAACTTGACACACATACGGTGTATTTGAATTACCAGATGGAGATATTTTGCGTCAACATCATGAAGAACGAGTAAAGGAATGAATGAAGGATTTTAAACAGCTAGCATATGAGAAAGTGGACTATACAACAATGAATGGGAATCTTTCCAATGGGATAGTTTGTATAGACAGGTTAATAAAATAAAGATCATAGAGATAAGAAACGCAAGGATTCATACATACAAGTCCTTGCGCTCTAATTATGTTATTAAAAAGTTTATTTAATTATTTCACTCTTTTTTATTACCATGTTTCTGCATGGCTGTACTGGACAATAGGAGTATTTGATTTAGATGAGATATCTTTAGTTGCTTGATGTGTTTCTGAAGAAATATTCAATCCACATGTTACAATGAAGGTAAACACAAGACCTGTGATAATCGATGTGATTTTTTTCATTATTTTAACGCTCCTTTTTCGAATTTTTTACCTTTAGCTTCATGGCTAAGGTAGAAATATTTACTTGCTTTTAAATGGTTATCTTCTTCATAAAACTTAACTGCTAATATACTTGCATATTCTTGTGTGTAATTAAAAAGTTGTTCTTTATTAAAGTAATTAATTCCCTTAATAATTGTTTCTTCAAGTTTTTCGGCTGATACATTTTTATTAAGCTCATCTAAAATCACAAAATGATGTTTATATTCCTCATTGTCTATTGTATTACAAATATCCAATCCTTTTTTAATAATTTCTTCAGCAATATTTGTTTCACCTAATTTAAAGTGCTCTTTAGCTTCTAGATACAAAGTTCTGAATTGATTAGGGATTTTATGATTAACCTCGGATAAATGTCTTATTGCTAAAGTAGATAAATTTTGGCTCGCATATAATAACCCTAAATTACTTCGTACTTTTAAAATTAATGTTTCTTCATTTTGTTTACTTAGAATGTTTATAGCCGAATTAAAACTTTCTTCCGCCTGTGGAAATTGCTTAATATCGATACAGGCTGCACCTAGAATGTTATCACAAGCTGCTGTATTATTCTCGTATCCTGATTTTTTAGTGAAAAATTCTTTTGCTTTCATTACATGTTTAATTGCTTCTAATGGCTGATAAGTATGGAGATAAAAAGAAGAAATTCGATAGTTAAATTCGGCTTTTTCACAATCATCTGGTATAAGTTTTAATAATCCTTCAGCTTTTTCATAGTGTTCCATAGCCTCATTGTTATTTGTAAGAAGTGTGGCATGAATTGCTTTGAAAAAATGATAATAATAAGATAAGGAATTACCTTTTGGAATTTCTAATGAATCGATTTTTTCAAAACTTGTCGGAGTTATATTTAAAATATCTGTTAAAACTTTATATCGGAAATCTAAAAGAGCATAATACAGCAATAAATTTGACTCTTCTATATCATTAATTTTTTTATCGATTTCTTTTTTTATTTGGCTTGCCGAAACAACTTGCTGCTGGATCATTAAGTGATACCATTGATTTAAAAGATTTGTAACTTGTTCATTTCCCTTTATTTGGACAAACATAATATCCCCCTCTTCTATTTATATTTTACTATGCTTAATTTAAACAATAACAGATATTAAATTTAGATAGGGAGATTCCGCTATTTCTCAATAAAAATCTGAATACTCTGATAATTTCAGTTCCTTCTATTATCTGGTCTCTCTTTTCTGGAACTCCCTGATATACTTCAAAAAAATTTTTACAAAAAACCCTGACTAATTGATTTTATTTTACCAATTTGAATGAGCCGGCTTAATTCTTGTAATTGCTTTCTATTAGGCTGTAACCATAAAAGTCTTTTTATATCCTTTAATCCCTTTCTTCTTCAATAGGTGGATGCACAATAGAAATAAGAACACCATTTTTTCTTTAAAATTTGAAAGCTTTTCTCTTGAACTTCTTCACTAATCGTATCTAATACGATATCGTATTCTAATATTAACTTTTTAAATACGAGAAAAAAAGACCCTCCACTTAATCCATATGTACAGTGGAGGGTCTTAAATATTCTTTTATATGTTTTAAAAGAAGGGGCAATCTATTTGATCAATACATTCCCAAGGCTTATTTTCTACACGTTCAACAAATTCTTTCTTTCTCATGGTTACTTTTTGAAAAGGATTCACTTCAATTTTAAACATAGACGTAGGTTCCATATACATGGAAAAAGCATGACTGGTTGGTAATGTTTTAGATACATCAATATGTCCCACTTGTTTAAACAATTGCTGGACACCGTATAAGAAAAAGCTTGTTACATCAGATTGCTTATTAATCCAATCAATCATTTCAGGAGATACAGACTTATTTAAATGTATTTTTATCCGATCGCCACGTTTATAACGCTTGCGCCCCATAGTCACACCAACTAACTAATTGTTAAATTCGTAAATCCTAATTCTTTTTGTTTATGTTCTCTATATCGTGGTGAACACGTATAAACTAATAATCCACGTGCATTTGTAAATAGAGGATTATCTACAAATATTACATTTTTTAAACGGCCTTTTTGTTTTAAAATAAGTTGCAAACTATTTTTAATGATAACCGCTCCACCACCATAGATAAATACATATGGATCATCTTTCATATCATCAATTTTATTAATGATATCCGTTGCAACTCGTGCGGCTAATCCTAAAAGTGCTTGTTGGGACTCTTCTACTAGTAGAGCATGCCTTGGGTGTTTCTCATTTAAATAAATTTGATTAAACTCTGTAATACTATCTATTGTTTTTTTCGGATGCTTCCTATTCCATCTTGTAATAATCTGCAATAAAGTTTCTTTAACTCCATAGGACAATCCTTTACTTAATTGCGGTCTAAAATTCACTCCAAATGAAACAACTTCTTCAGTTGTACCAGCACCAATATCGAAAGACAATAATGTCTTGTCAACGAAATCAACCTCAGTAATTGCATTTTGTTCACTTTCAACTTTATGTTTTAAAACATTTCCGTCTTCATCGTACACAATCCCCCAAGTACCGGATGCTCCTTCAGGTAAACATTTGCAAAACTCAACAGAAACATTTATCATAACATTTCTTCCATTTGGATAATGAAATATAACTTTATGATTTCCCATATAACGTTTGGAATTTTCTGCTGCTATTTCTTGCGTAATAATTTGCATCGGTAGCGCAACTGATAAATCATATCGAATATTGATATGATTGGAATTTGGGTTATGGCGCATAGCACTAATTGCCAAACCAGATAAAATCGTAAGAAGCATCAATTCATCTGTAGATTTATCAGACTTCTTCTCCACTTCTGTCCCTTTCAGCTGATCATTGATAACTTTTTGACCAACAATGTAACGGACATTATTTAACATGAGAGATGGAGAACTAATTGTTACATCAATATGATTTTCTAATTCTGACATCTGCACCTCCTCTTCATCTAATAAACCTGTCGACTCTCCAATATATAGTGAATAAATACTCGGAATATAAATCGGCTTTTGACCTTTCACCATTAACTTCAAACCGTTATTCCCAGCATCTGCACCAGCTTTTAAATGTACGGACATATATACCCCCCTAATTTAATCTGACATCCCTTCCCAATATATGCGGCTCACAACTTTGACATTCAAGTCAAATAAAAATCTTTTTCATTTTTATTTTTTGATATTTGTTTCTACAATGAGAAATCAATAGTGAATTTTTATAAATCCCCTCATTTGTGTAAAATATATTTGACATTATTCTCTACCATTTTTATACTATTACGTGTAAAGAGTTTTTTACACGTATAAAGGGGTGAATCAGATGAATCAGAATAAGTTTATTTTTATTGTTATTGTACTATCATTATTTGGAATACTCATATATAGCACATATAAATATATGACTGAAGGAACTATTCTCGGAGGGACCATTTTTGCTGGTTCTTTAATAATTAGTTATTTAATGAATCATATTACATGGGGAGATCCAAATGGTGTTTCGAAAGAAAGTCAAGATGAAATGGGACAACAAATTACATATAAAAGTTTCAAAATTGGATATTTTGTATTAGTCGTTATTATGTTTATTTTATTGATTTGGTCAGAAGGATTTTCTACCTTATACTCACTTGATGATATTCGTAATCTCCCTTTATTTATTGCACTTTGTTCTTCATTCATTATTATTCCATTTGTAGAATTTATTGTTTCGAAACGATATCATTGAACTACCCCCACCTTCACTTCGTTTAGAGGAGGGGGGCTTCTCGGTTAAAATAATAAAAAAGCCTACTGCATAAAATATTTTTGCAGTAAGCTTTTTTACTATAATTATTTACTTTTCTAATGGTAAATATAAAACAAGTTGTCTTCCGATCGGGCCCATTCTTCTTTGACCTCTATCTTCAAAACCTACTTGTAAATACAACTTTTGAGCAGGAATATTCCGTTCGTTTACAGCTAGTACAATTTCATTTTTATTCGGAAAATGGGATGCTACAAAGTCATGTAATAATGTTAATCCCTTTTTCGCATACCCTTTTCCTTGTTTCTCGTAATTGATAGAAAAAGCAACTAAAAGTAAAGCATTAGGATTATCTGTATATTCAGCTACCCTTGCTCCTGATTGCAATGCAAAAATTCCTACTGGTGTATGATGATTTGCCATAATTACAACAACATTTCGAGTTACATCTTTTTTAGCTTTTTCAAGCAAGTCACTCGGTTTTGCTGTAAACTGAATTTGTTCACTAGGTAAAATAAATGCTTCTATGATTTCTTTATATTTTTCATCATATGGAATAAGTTGAATATCTTCTGCTTGCAAATTCATTTTCATTTCCCCATTTCTTCTCATTACTCACTTAATCCTTGCTGTGACTTGGAACATACTCTTCCATCTAAAAAGATAATCTCAGCAAATGATTACGGTGTATTTCCTTTCCATGCAAAAGTTTGTTTATAGTTAGCTGAATTTTCATTTCCTTGTTTTATATGTAAACCTCCTTCTTTGTTAGTTATTTTTCATCATTTTCAGATGGTTTTATATATTGTTGAACTATTGTAACTTCCTCATTATTATTTAACCATATATTCCTCTTCCAATAAACTGAATATTGATAATTAACAAAAACACCTCGCGCCATATAGCACGAGATGTTTTTGTTATCTTTTAAGATGATTATTCGATTGATCTTCTTGTTCTTTTCTTAATTGGTTTTCCTCATTTTTCGGTAATTGTTTGTCATTTTCTTTAATTGGATTCGTTTCTTTATTTTCTATCATATCATTTGGTACTTGTGGCATAACACGTCCAACAATTGCAGCAAGTTCATCAAGAATTCCTTCGCCAGCTTTTCCATGTCTAATTTGATTCCCCATTTGCTTTAATCGTTCATACGTATCAACATCTGCTACAACAACTGCATTTGCACCATTTGGATCATGTTTTATGCTTTCAGCAACAGAATACTTGATTGATTCCACTCGAGAACGATCCAATTTCGCTTTTACATCTATACCGACAACTGCATATTTTCCTACAACTACTGCTGTTGCATCTTTCACCCCTGGTATACTAGAAGCTAAAGATGCTAAATGGTCTGCTACCTTTTCATTGGGCCTGTTTTGGTCTGCCTTATAGTTAACGTTTCTCATGGAAATATTTTGTTGCTCTGGTTTTTCTTGAGCATTATTTTGCTTCCCAACACTACATCCTGTAACAGCAAAACAAATCATAAGCATGTATATAAGAATTTTCATTATTCTCACCACTTTATCATTGATGTTTAATCATAAATTTTTTCGACAGCCTGCATCTTTTTCACTTTTTCTTCTCTTCCGTCATTCGCATTAATAAAAATTTGGTACGTATCTTTTCCTAGTGTACCAATAAATTCATAGCACAATACTTCCTTATGCACGTCATTTACAATAACCGCTTGACGCTCTTCCATCACTTTTACATCTGGATTAATTTTCTTTCTTGCATCCGCGGCCGTTAATGTTGCAGTTGGAATGGTCCGCTTTTGATGTGATGCTAAATAATCTTTTGCTGAAAAACCAACAATTGATCCATCATCTAAAGCAATTTTCATTTGAATTGCTTCTGGATAAATACGCACATTATTTTCATTAACAACGTAGGTAAACACACCGATATTATCGTATTGTGAACTATCATATAGCTCCATATTGGTAAACTTATGGTCCTTTAAGAATGTTAATCCTTTACTTCCTGCGTCATTCAAACTAATTTTTGGTTCC
The DNA here is from genome assembly GCF_017498755.1 of Bacillus sp. XF8. Taxonomy (NCBI): domain Bacteria; kingdom Bacillati; phylum Bacillota; class Bacilli; order Caryophanales; family Bacillaceae; genus Bacillus; species Bacillus sp. XF8. The sequence continues at coordinate 157,976 of NZ_JAGDQK010000020.1, forward strand.
TTAATTTCACGGTTATTCATCACCCAAATTGGATATCCACCTTTTTCGGTAATATCCATATAAACTTCATTCTTTGTTTTAGGATCTAGAATCTTTACACTATAAAAGGATTCTTTCGCACCTTTTCCACTTTTCTCAACTTCTACTTTTTCATTGCCTTTTAAATTTAAAAACGATTTTGCAATTTTTGCTGCTTCATCTTTTGAAATTGCTTTGCCTTCTGCTTGAAATCCGCCCTTTTTCTCCTTTTGTAAGCTTGTAAAGGTCGGACCAAAGTTAGTTGAAGAATAGGATGTTACATTTTTCTCAACCGTTTTAAATCCATCTATTATCGTGTTATCTGCTGGATCTTTATTTGATGCAAGCGCAAGTTCTACATCCATCCAACGTAAATTATTTTTTAAAACAAGATGTTGTACTTTTCGAAGCTCGTCTTGAATATCCCCTGCATTTGAATATAAATTTTGCAATGCTTTATACTCTTGATCGTTTAAAGGCTCTTTCTCTAAATCGCGAATTGCAGTACGATAACTAAAATCACCAATATTCGCTAGGAATTCCTCTGTTTTATTAAACGGCATTAATGTTAAAGGTAATTGTCCTACATCAGAACGAGCTTCCGATGTTAGACGCCATACATCTGCTAATGCCGGTGATAATGATGTACGTGAATTCATTGCGAGTGTTGTTCCAATTTTATCGTGTAATAAATCAACTTCATATGTTAAATCATGAAAAGCTCGCTGGTAGCTGTTTTCAGCTCGAATCAGTACTGCATTTTTTTCTTGATGTTCTTTATAACCCCAATATCCTGTTCCTACTACACCAATTGTTAACAATACAATTATGATACCTCGTAACATTTTTTCACCTCCACTCTATTTACAGAAAATGTGTTTGCCAATTTTTTTAATTTGCGGTCGACTCCAAATCCATTTACTCGTTGCGGTATCAGGGTTAAAATAATACAGTGCATTTCCAGTAGGATCCCAACCATTGATAGCATCTAATACTGCTTTTTTAGCTGTTTCATTTGGTGTTAAATAAATTTGTCCATCCGCAACCGCAGTAAAAGCTCGAGGCTCAAAGATAACGCCAGATACTGTATTAGGAAAAGATGGACTCGTTACACGGTTTAAAATAACTGCAGCAACTGCAACTTGTCCTAAATACGGTTCACCACGAGATTCACCATATACAGCATTCGCCATTAATTGGATGTCATTTTTTGAATAACCGTTTGGTACATTTGAACCTATATTTTGGGGTGGCTTATTACTTTGTCCACCAGTCGGTTTCTTATATTTTGTTGCTTTCACGAGCATCTGCTTCGTCTTAGCGCCCGCTAAGCCATCAACAGGTAAACCAAACTTTTGTTGGAAGTTTCGCAGTGCCCAATATGTACCCCAACCAAATACACCATCAACTTTTCCTTTATAAAATCCGTTATATTTCAATCGAGACTGTAATTCAATGACATCTTCTCCAGAGGCACCCCTTTGAATTACTTGATTAGAAAAGGCTTGGACATTTCTCGTTTGCCCGCTACTTACAATTATAGATATACCGATTAATACAAATAAAATCAGTATTTTAAAAATAACTGTATGACGCATATAGTTCCCTCCTTATTTGTAGTAATGATTTCATGGTTATGTTTTGTAAATAAAACGCTTTTATGTAAAAAAGACAAAAAAATCCAAACTTATATGATTTAGACTGCATGTATACAATAAGGAAAACGAATAAAAGGAGTTTATTATGAAGCGTATTTTTGCATGTTTCGTATTAGGAATTGTATTTGCTACAGCATATTGCAATACATATACCCATTCATCTGTTGTTCACGCACAACCACCCTATGCAAAATGGGGTAAACTTGCGGTAGAAAAAACGAAAGAAAAATATCCAACAGCACAAATTATTGATTACCTTCATATTGGGAGAAAGCCGAAGACGGTGAATATAACAACTGAAAAATTTAAATTATGGCTGCGTGAAGATGGAAAAGAGTATGGGGTTTTTGTTGATGTAGAGTTTGATACAAGAACGGAGAAGTTTTTGAAGATTACATTTCAGAAAAGTAGTAGTTAAAATGAGGTTCCATCAGCATGCATTCTTCTACACTGATGGTTAGTAAACCAATCCAGATTTCACGGACAGTTTTCCCACCTATTTTCTTTTGTTTCTTCAATTCTTGACGTTCATTCATGCAATAAACAAAAAGAGGGAATCATTCGATTCCCTCTTTTTGTTTATCATTTGTATACTGCAAAGCTTTTACATACGTTTCTCTCTTCTCAAGAGCTTTTTTTGCTTCTTCAGCTGTTAATACATAATCTACTACAAGATTATGTATTAAGTTCTCATCAGCATCTGGTCAAATAATTTTCATATCTTCAATTCTACACTTACTCTGTTCAATTGTTTTATTAAAACTTTGTATATCCCTTGCAATTTGAGCTAATTCTTCCATATGTGAAGAGTTGTTTAAATCTAAAAAAACGTTACTTTTAAAAACCGCTGTAAAATAATGATTCGAATTTTTCTTAGTTGCTTCCTCAACAATTTTTTTATCAAAAACGACATTTCCCGTTTCCATTTGATCAAATAAAAATATATTGTTATTTAACAATTTGGCATTATATTTTTTATATTTCTCTAGTAAGTCATTTGCTTCTTTTTTTAGTTTATAGTTATCATTAGTTACTTTAGGAGAAATTTGGCCATCAACCTTAAGTTGGAATTCCAGATTTGGGTTTTCTAATTGTTTTACATAAGCAGTTCTCGTTTCTGGGCCAAATAAATTCTTTCCGTCCCCATGTGTTTCAACTTGATTTAGCTTAACAGAAATACCATAATAAGACTTTGCATAAGCCTGTGCTTTTTTCTCAATTTCTTTATCTGATATGTCACAAGATGTTAATGGTAGCAACAGAACGAGTAGACTCCACATAATTTTTATTTTTGTCATATTTCATCTCCTTTTTTATCGTAATTTTATAATACAAAGATATTAAAAATTAATAAAGAAAAATAAAATTCTACTCATAATTAGTAGAATTTTATTTTTCTAACAATGTAAACCTCAACCAGCAAATGAACTATTACTTATTAGTTACACCATTACAACTTTCATATTTTTATTTATTCTTTCACTCAAAACTTAGAGTGTGTTCATTTAGCGCTAATATTCCCCTTTTTATTACCATTTAACTTTACATTCACATAAAAACAAGAGTTTATGAAAACTCTTGTAAATGCTCTATAAATAATTTAAGCGGTACTAACCCACGCTTTGGCATTTGACTGCTTATTACTGCTACAAGTTCTAACTGTGGCACAATAATAATATATTGCCCACCATACCCCATTGCAAAATACATAGAATACGGTATGTGAAATCTTTCATTATCTAACACCCACCAGTGATATCCATATGCTCCGACATGCTCATATGTTTGAAAACGAGCTACACTCGACTCTTCAATCCATCTTGCTGATACAATTTTATTTCCATCCCAAAATCCATTTTGCAAACATAACAGTCCTAATGTTAATAAGTCATCGACCTTCATTTTCATACCAAATCCACCAACATGAATTCCTTGGGGATCTTGTTGCCACTCATATTCAGCAATATGTAATGGCTCAAATAAATATTTCTTCGCAAATTGTTCAGTCGACATTCTTGTTGCGGCTTGTAAAATATAGCTTAACAGATGGGAAGAACCTGAGTTATAATTCATTTTCGTACCCATTTCTTCTATTAATGGTTTCTGTAAAATGTATTTTACCCAATCGTCTGATTCCACAAAATCATTAGGAAATACGACTCCATTCCCGAACTCCTTCCACTCTTCACCAGTTGTCATTGTTAACAAGTGATAAATAGTTAATTCTTTCTTTTCTTTTGGTACATTTGGAATCCATTTTGTAATAGGTGTATGTATGTTATTTATATAACTTTTATCTATCGCAATACCAATTAGAATAGATATGATACTTTTAGTGATTGAATTAATTTTATATAAATTTTGTGCGCATTCTTTTGTTTTATAGTATCTCGTAGTCAACTCACCTCGTTGAAATACAAGAAATGCATTGACTTTCTTCAGTTTAAACATATTTTCTAACGTGTGAAAATCCAATATTTATTCCTCCAAATACTTACTTTTTCTAATAGTCTTTACATATCTTCTTAGACAATATGTTTTACATCGAGAATATTTGGTATTCATTCCAATTATGTATTAGTAATTTTTATTATAAGTAATACTAATTATCAATAGCTACTATTTTTGTCTTTTAAAAAAATCTCTTGATCATTCATAAAATAAAAAGAGAGACGCTTGTCCCTCTTTTTTCACAATAATATCTGTACTTTAAATCCGTTGTTGTATTACAATGTACCTTTCATCAATAAGCCTAAAATCCCCATTACAACTGCCCCGATAATAATTCGCAAAATCCAAGTTGTGTTCATACTAATTTTCTCTAATTGCTTATTAATTGTCGCAATATCTTTTTCATTTATAGTAGTGCGCGTTTCTAAATTTCGGATATCACGCATTATCTCTTTTTGCTCTGACTTTAAGCTATCTATTTTTTGATTAAGTTGTTTTAGTTCTTTTAACTCTTCCATTCTTTCACTTCCTTATTTGAAATAAATAAGAAACAATATTTTTTCCTATTTTGACTTCCCTCCTCCTAACCAACATTTATAACATCTATATATCTTATTCTAAAGATAACAAAAACGTTCTTCTATAAATAAAACCAACGCTATTAGCAATTTTTCATTTATAACCTTGTTTTAAAAGTGTGATACTTTTTTGTACTAGTATATGTTTCTCTTCACCTAGCTAAACCGTTTCATTTGTTTTTACATTTGTCTAGTAACAATAAATAATCTGCTTCATTAAACATCTTTACATTGATGGAATTCCATACGAAAAAAGACCTTTCATTTATTTGAAGGGTCTTTTTTATTTATTATTAAAAAACCTTAATTAGATAACACTCTAGTGAATGCCTCTCCTTAACACCCTTACGAGTCGTTTGAAGAAGGGGACTTCTGTTGGGGTACTGTTAAACAAGAATACTAAAGATAGAACTTCTTAGTCACCTTAATAAGAGCTACTGACTTTTTATAGCTTTGTCCGCACATTCCAAAGTTCAGGGAAAAAACGTTGATCAAGAACACGTTTTAAATAAGAGACACCAGATGATCCACCTGTTCCCATTTTATGTCCAATGATACGTTCTACCGTTTTCATATGACGGAAACGCCATTGCTGGAGCCAATCTTCAATATCGATTAACTTCTCCGCAAGTTGATATAAATCCCAATATTTTTTCACATCAGCATATACTTCTAACCATGCTGCTTCAACTGTCGCATCTTCTTCATAAGGCTGTGTAATATCACGATTTAATACATCTTTGTGAATTGGAAATCCTTCTTTTACAAGTGCCTGAATTGCCACATCGTAAAGACTTGGTGAATGAAGTGCTTTATGCAAACGGGCATGCAACTCTGGATCTTTTTCATAAATTTTTAATGCGTGTGGTGTTTTATAGCCAAGTGCATATTCAATCATGCGGTATTGGTAAGACTGGAATCCCGATGCTTGACCGAGTGAATCACGAAACTCGATATATTCAGACGGTGTAAGCGTTGCAAGAATATCCCAAGATTGAATAATTTGTGATTGAATTTTTGAAACACGCGCAAGCATTTTAAAAGCTGGTGCCAACCTTTCATTTTGAATAGATTCAATCGCTGCGCTAAGCTCATGTAAAATCAACTTCATCCAAAGTTCACTTGCTTGGTGAATGACAATAAATAACATTTCATCATGATGATCGGAAAGCCTTTTTTGACTTCCTAGCAAACTATCTAATTGTAAATACTCTCCATATGTCATATTTTCTTTAAAATCCGTATGAATTCCCTTTTCCATGATTACTTTTTCATTTTCTTTCATAAAAATGAACACCCCTTCTCTGCATCATCTGTCTACTCTTATAGTGGTCTTATTACAGCACGAACTGGACTACCATCCGCATCTGTCAATGCAAGTGGCAAAGCAATCAGTTCATAATCTCCATCTTGTACATGATCTAATACAACATTTTCTAAAATATGAATACCGTGCTTGAATAATTGATGATGCGCTGCTAATTCTTTATCATCTAACGGGTCTACAGAAGGTACATCCACTCCAATTAACTTGATGCCCTTCTCTGAAAGAAACGGTGCAATATCAGCACGTAAATATGGGATTGTTTCTGGAAAATCTTGTGCTTTTCCATGTGAAGAAGTACGTAATAATAATCGTTCTACACCTTCTAAATCAATTTTTTCTAATTCTACCATTCCAATACTATCCATACCTGAAACATCAATAATACGTGCTGGTCCAACATATACATGAATATCTAAATCTATTACTTTTTTACCATCATTATCAAAATGAAATGGCGCATCAATATGCGTCCCCGTATGAATACTCATCGTTAATTTCCCCACATTGACAGATCCGCTTTGTTCTTTTGACCACGATACTTCATACGAAAATGGTGTATCTCCTGGCCATGTCGCAATCTCATTATTTAATGGTTGTGAAATATCAATCCAATCAGATTCTTTCATCGCTTATGCCACAACCTCTCGCTTATTTTCAAACTTTTTATATTCTTCATCTTTCATGATCTTCTTCAAAATTTGCACAGACTTCCACACCTCTTCGTACGTATTATATAAAGCAACTGGCGCAAGACGAACACCATTCGGAGCACGAAAATCAGGAATAACTCCATTTGCTTTTAAAGCTTTACATATACGTGCAGCTTCTGGGTGCTCTAAATATATATGTCCCCCACGTTTTTCATCCTCTAATGGATTTCCAATTGTAAATCCCATCCCCTTCAATTCATGGTTGATTAAATCTAGCATATAGCGGGTAATGTGTAATGATTTTTCTCGCAATCTTTCAATGCCAGCTTCTTTGAAAATCTCAAGAGAACCGATTAATGGCGCTGTACTTAATACGTGTGGTGTACCAATTTGATACGCTCCAGCATGTTCAGCTGCTGTTAATGTATGTTCCATATCAAATTGCTTGTCTTTTCTAGAACTAAACCAACCAGAAAGCCCTGGAAGGCGATCGAAATGTTTTTTGTTTACATATAATCCAGCAACACCACCTGGTCCTGCATTTAAATATTTATAATTACACCATACTGCGAAATCAACATCCCATCCCTTAAAATCATGCGGAATTGAGCCAATTGAATGGCATAAATCAAAGCCAATATGAATACCGCGTTTATGCGCTTCAGTAGTTAATCGCTTCATATCAAGAATTTGCCCGCTTCGATATAACACAGCCGGTAATAAAATTAATGCAATATCATCCGTCATTGCATCAATAATATCTTTCTCTTGCAATGTTCTACCATCTTGGCTCTTGACTTGTACAAGATGTTCATCTGGATCTAACCCTTTTAAACGGATTTGACTTTGCAAAGCATAAATATCTGATGGAAACGTTAATTCATCTGCAAGAATCTTTGTACGAACCCCTTTTGGTTCATAGAACGTCGCAATAACTTGATGAATATTTGTCGTCGTAGAACCGGTTACAATTACCTCTTCAGGTAAAGCACCAACAAGAGGAGCAGTTAATTCACCTAATTGTTCAGAAAGAAAAAACCAAGGATGTTCCCCTTCTGTCCACCCGTCAATTCCATACTCTTTCCACGAGTTTAACATGGTAAGTAAAGATTTTTCTGCTCTTTTAGAAAGTAATCCTAATGAATTTCCGTCTAAATATATTGTATCTGCTTTCTTATAAAATTCTTTTTGAAATTCAGCAAGTTCATCGTGTTTATCACATTGGGTTGCATACTCATAAGATGGTTCAAATGGCTCTTGATACATTCTTTCACCTTCTCTTAATTTTCTATTTATTCTAACTAATTGAAATATACCATTATCATTGACATGACGTCAATGATATTATGTCAGTTGACTTTTTACATTCTATTCCACTAGAATAAAGTTATATTTTCAGATATTTCAGTATGAAGGGGTGGTATTTTGAAAAAAGAACATCTTTCATCCAGACAACATCGATCACTCGAAACAAGAAATAAATTGCTAAAGTCCGGACAGCATATATTTCTAGAAAACGGATTTCACAAAACAACAATCTCTCAAATTATTAAACATGCTGAAACTGGTTATGGTACGGCATATGTTTATTTTAAAAATAAAGATGCAATACTCACTGTCCTTATGGAAGATGTGATGAATCGCTTTTACAACATTGCTGAGCGATCCTTTTTTCCTAAAACAAAAACAGAAGCGCATGATATGATTCAAAATCAAGTACGTGCCTTCTTACAATTAGCTGAGGAAGAAAGGAATATATTGCAAGTTGTAGAAGAGGCCATCGGTGCTTCAAAAGAAATACGTCAAAAGTGGAATGAGATTCGTGAGCGTTTTATAAATCGAATTATGCAAGATATCACCTATTCTCAAGAAAATGGCTTAGCACGAAATGAATTAAACAAAGCAATTGTGGCACGCAGTTGGTTTTATATGAACGAAATGTTTCAATGGGAGATCGTTCGAAACAAAGAGGAAATAGATTTAGAGGGTATTGTTTATACACTTACAGAGATGTATTCAGCAGGGTTATATAAAAACGAATAGCACACTTTCCTTTACATGAAGAAAGTGTGCTATTCTATCATTCTTATAAAAATAATTCTTCAGGATATGACAATGCTAGCTTCGGTCTTTCATGTGATGAAAAGTATTGAAGTTTTAAAGATTCCCCATCTATCGCTACCAGTTCTCCTCCTACCACTTCACATTCAAACACAACAACTATATATTCCACCTGATCTCCATTTGAATAGGTATGACGAAAGCCTCTCCCTCCAAAAATCCCTATTATTTCTTTCACTTTTACCTGTAAACCTGTTTCCTCCCATACTTCACGTACTACAGCTTCCTCTGGCGTTTCACCAAGCTCAATTGCTCCTGCAGGGAGGCTCCAATATTCATCCCCAGGATATTGGAATAAAATTTCTCCTAAATCGTTTTTTATGATTGCCGCTACACTCGGCATGAAAATGAGGTCAGAACCTAATTTTTCACGTATTTGTTTGTAGTATGTAGAAATAGCCATGTTCATTCTCCTTAAATACTTTCTATTTATTTTTTGCAAATTTTTATAATTATTTCTTATTTAATAAAGTGAAACTTTAATCAGGCTTTTACAGGCGGTTTATTTCCTATCTAACTTCTTTGCTTTCATCGGATTTTGAGCAAGGCGTATCACTACCCGCAAATAGCGGGATAAAAATAATCGTTACCAAAACATTCTTGGTAACGATATTTAATCAATTTATTTTAATCTACTTACAATTCCCAAAATGAACTTATACTCATTTCGCTTCTTTTTTACTTTCTTGAACCCTTCTTTTGAATCAAAAATCAAACAAGTTTTTCTAAACCAAACTCGTAAATAGCATGATTCAAAACAAATAGGTTTCACGACTCCTTTTTGCTCAAACTCTGTTCCATCTTCTCGCTCTATTTCTGTTCGGATAAACCATTTATTTCCGATACCAACTTCTACATACTTCACTTATAACTCTCCTTATATGAAATACCTGTAATCTCCTCTTAGGAAATGTTGTTCTAAACATTCTACTATTTCCCTGGTAAGCGCATGTTTTGACAGATTCTCCTTTGTTTCTCCCTTACTGAAGTTAGCATAAAGGAGAAAGTTCTATAATGACGAATAACTCAAAAATAAGTAAATATTGTCTTTAGAGAGGTATATGTATTATGAATAACCAATTTACTACTCTATTAAGTGAAATGATTTTTATAGAAAGACAAAATAATTTTCAAAATCCAGATGTTGTTCTCTATCATCCTGGTCATTACACTGAATTAAATGAACAAATTGTTTCATTATTTCATGAGGAAGGCTTTAAAACGATTATGATTCCCAGTGTACATAATGCATTTTTAAATGCAAATGAGTTTATCTTTCATAAAGAAATTTTAACTACATTAGGCATTTCTGAAGAAATAATTGTCCCAATAACAGGAGAAGCTACTACCGCTAACGATGTTATAAAAAATGCAATGCTTCACCTATCCAAAACAACAGTAAGTAAAAATATTTTACTAGTAGGTAAGACCTTTTTTATGAAGAGATTCTTGCTTATCGCAACAGCGTTTGCTACTAGCAACATGACTATTGATGTTCTTCCATTACAAGATCATAGAAATCTTACGAAAGATACATGGCACTTAACTGATATCGGTAGAAAGAGAGTATGGAATGAATACCATATGATTTCCCGATTCCTTCAGCAAAATCACATTTGAATGATATACCTTTATCCTATTAACTAATTTAAATGTATAAAAATTTTTATCGTTTACTATTTCCCCGGTAAGCGCATATTCCGACAGAACGTGCACTTACATATAAAAGAAGCAGATTGATAGAAACCTGCTTCTTTTATAGCTGAAATCGTTGCATTCGTTTATAAAACGTACTACGCGGGACATCCAATAGCTTTGCCGCAAGTGATACATTTCCCTTTGTTTTTTGAAGCGCTTCAATCATTCCGTCACGCTGTATTTTTTCACGGAAAGTTAATGTATGTTCTTGCTTAACGTTTGTTTGCTCTTTTAACTCAAGTCCTTTTTGATTTGCCTGCATTGTTTGCAATAAGAAAGAAACTTGTTTTTCACATATTTCCCGCCCTTGTGAAAGAATATATATGCGCTCTAACACATTTAACAATTCACGAATATTTCCTGGCCATTCATGCTGCAGAAACTGATTACAAATACTAGATGGGAATTGAACATCCCAGTCTTTCTTTTTACAAAAGTCTTGAATAAAATATGGAATATCCTCTTTTCTTTCACATAAAGAAGGTACATAAATAGGATATACATGTAAACGATAGTATAAATCTTGGCGGAATTTCCCTTCTTCTACTAACTGCAGTAAATCACGGTGCGTTGCAGTAATGACGCGAATATCCACTGGCACTTCTCTCGCACTTCCAATCGGTGTTACGTTACGCTCTTGTAAAACACGTAGAAGTGCTACTTGCATTTCCGGGGGAACTTCTCCTATCTCATCAAGAAAAATCGTTCCGCCATTCGCTTGCTCAAATTTCCCTTTGTATCCTTGACGGCGTGCCCCTGTAAAGGCCCCTTCTACATAACCAAATAATTCACTCTCCATTAATTCTTTCGGTAGTGCTCCGCAGTTAACTGCTACAAACGGCCCATTTTTTCTTGTACTATTCTCATGGATCGCTTTTGCAACATACTCTTTTCCAACCCCAGTTTCTCCGCAAACATAAACACTTGTATCAGTCTGCGAAACAAGCTTAATTTCTTCTAACGTACGCTGGAATGAATCACTTGTTCCAATAACTCCTGGAAAATGTACTGCCTTTTGCATTTGAAAAGAGTGATACACTTTTTCAAGTTGTTTTTTTGATAGGTATATACATTTCCCTACCATCCTATCATTATTATATACAGGTACCTCCATCCGGCTTTGAAATCCATACTGCAATAAATCATTTACCTTCATCCGTGACCAATTAGAAACTTGTTCGCGAACTGGTTTACTCGCAGAAATGACAACTTGTCGATGATTACAAATAATCAATGGTTCATCACTATCAATTACATCTAAAAAACGATGAATTAATTCTAATTCATGTCGATGTACACGAATACTACATTCACGTTCAATTGCGTGTGCAATAGATGTTACCATACCTAGCATATACGGATGGGAAAACTCAATTGGACATGAAAAATCAAGAACACCAATTAACTTGCCATCATCATTATGAATGGGTGCAGCAGCACAACTCCAGCTATGAGACGCAACAGAATAGTGTTCTGTACCGCTTATCATAATTGCTTCTTCTATCGCAAGTGCTGTGCCAATTGCATTCGTTCCCACGGCTGCTTCTGTCCATTTCACACCTTCAATAAAATTAATATGCTTAGCTTGCTTTAACGTATCTTTATTTCCAGTTATAGAAAGTACGTATCCATCAGGATCTATTAATAGGGCCATCATTTGTAATTCATCTATTGTTTTTTTCATATTTTGCAAGTGTGGTAAGGCTATATCAAGGAAGATTTCGCTTTTTTTCTTTTGTTCAAAAAACGTATTTGAAGTTAAAATATTCTGACCTTTATTCATATGCGGATTGACATTTGCTTCTTTACATCGGTGCCAAGATTCTGAAATTCTTTTGTTTATTCTAGCAGAATCGAGTACACCTTCATCAACAAACTTTTTCCAAGTATGTAAGTAAAACGGTGAAGCTAACATTCTATCATCTCCCTTTTCTTCATTGTTGGAGATTCATTTTTAAGAGGGCATGCGAGGAAATATAATTTTATTATAAAACTCCATAAAAACGTTTTCAATACAATCAAGGAGATGACACAAATATGTTAACAATTCGAATATTTTAATGAATACTTTTATACTTTCTAAATAATACTAGATTTTGCAAAATAGAACTCACTGCAATGAAAACCCATAACCACTTCATCGGATGATTGTTTAGAAAAAATATGGTACTTGCTATAATGAACAAAACAGTGGACACGATACTAATGCATAATTTTGTTCTTAATTGCAACATTCTCACTCCTTTACACGTATGCTCCTACTCTATTTTTTAATTTGTTCGTGTAGAAATATATATAACTTCATAAGTTATTATCCATTAAATCTTCCCATAATGATGGTATTATAGTACTTACCATCAGCAAGTCTTTTATCATTCTTTAATACACCTTCAATTTCAAACCCTAGTTTTTTATAAAGTGTAATAGCTTTATCGTTTGTTTCTAGCACATTCAAAGCAATCTTTTTAATTCCATTAGCGTCAGCCCAACATATAGACTCTTGTAAAAGATTTTTACCAATCCCATGTCCACAAAACTCTTTTAATACGCATACTCCAAACTCTACTTTATGAGAGAATCGTTTTAAATACACTCCCTCGCATCTTGAAAAACCAACAATCCGTTCGTTCACTACAGCAACTAAAAATAAGTTCCTCGGACTTTCAGTATCCGTTTGTATAATTTCTTCAAACCCCGGTATATCTATGAATGCCTCCCCTTTTTCTCTATCCATATTTTCGGTCTCTCCATCAATCTGTAATCTTAAATCAGACAAAGCTTTTGCATCTTTTTCAAGTGCGGATCTAACAGTATAACGGATCCCATTTACATAAAATTCCTGTTTGTTAATTATCATGGTATACTCCTTTGATATGAAGTTGATTTAAAGACTGAAACGGGTAAAAATCTTTGTAATTCATTACAATTCTAACCAAATAGCCTGCCCTGATTTATTTCCATAGAATATTTTTTCAGGTGGTAAATCTTGATAATCTTAGTTTATCATAGATGTAGCCGTCACCATCAAGTAATCTTTGTATAAGCCTTTTCCTCTTTCCCCTTTCATAAACCGAGAAATAAAAGAGCCGACATAGGTTAAATATATATAAAGATAGTTAATTACTGAAATGTAAACCTACATCATAGATTACTTGATACTCTATAATACAGGACATTTTTTACACAGTCTTTTCCTCGAAATATCCTTATAAAGGTGATTCCTTTTGTTGCTTTTCATGCGAATCATTAGGAATGGAATTCTCTGTTCGTTTCATCCATTCCCCGACTAGATTCTCAAATAACTCAGGTTGTTCAATCTGTAAATTATGACCAGCCATATCTAAAACTGCAATTGTTGCTCGTGGATACTCTTCCATAATCTTCAATAAGTCTTGATATCCTACAACTATATCTTGCCTTCCAGCGAGTAAAAGAACAGGTTTGTCGTATTTTTGTCCATTTGCATTGAATGATAACGTATAATTTCTTTGAAGCATTTCAACAAACTCTGTATTAGCTACTGTAAGTCCTGGTTTGATTTCTTCTTTATACCGATTGTATGTATATGCATTTGCTATCACTGCTAGCTCACAAAATTCGTTTCTTTCATCCGATGAAAGTTTATTTAAAAATTCATCATCACTTATAATCCTATTATATTTCGGAACTGTTCTGGCTTTATGATCTGCAATTATAACAGGACAGATGAGCAATAAACCATCAATTCGCTGAGGCATTTTTGAAAGGATTGCTCTAGATAAATATCCGCCATATGATTCTCCCGCGAGTAGAAATTTTTCATCTGGAACAACCTTTTCGATAAATAAAGTCAAAACATCCAATAAAACATCAGAACTATTTATCCAATTAGGTGCAGTCGATTTTCCCATACCCGGTAAATCAATATAAATGCGCTTATAGCCTGTATGTTTATGAAACACTGATTCCATACATCCCATCATCAGCCTATGATCAACAGAACATCCATGTAAAAGAATTACGGGTTTTCCCTCACCAATTATTTCATAATATATTTGTGCATCTTTAATATGGCATATCATAAAAAATCCTCCTTATTTTAAAAACAAAAAGTTTTCTACTTCATTTCTTTATTCAACTCAAAATATACTTTAAAGGGTGATATAAACCCAATAAAATTTCATCATTTCACGAGAATATACGTTCTTATTATATAACATTTAATCAATAACTGACAAATCTGATTTTTTAGACTGAAATACTTTCAACTTACAAATATATGGTTCTAATATCTCGATGCCACATTATTTTACAATCTCGTCATACAATAAAAAGAACAAGTTTGTGATATCAAACTTGTTCTTTTCCAACCATATTACTCACGCATGCACAGCATGACCTATCGCCTTTAACACGGCTTCATGAATCGCTTCCGATAATGTCGGATGCGCTGCGATAAAATCTCTCATTATATCAGCTGTTACTTCCGTATGAAGCATGACAGTTCCTTGTCCAATCAGTTCTGTCGCACGAGGCCCGACAATCGAAATTCCAATAATCTCTTGATACTTCGGCTCAACCATTACTTTCACTTTCCCAATTTGTTCTCCTAGGATGAGTGCTTTCCCATTTGCAGTAAATGGAAATTCTCCAATGAGAACATCTCCATATCGCTCATGCGCACCCTTTTCTGTTAAACCAACACTTGCAATTTCTGGTGCTGTATATATGCAGCGCGGTACTGCGTGATAGTTCACTTTTGCTTCTTCGCCACATGCATGTAAAGCAGCTGTAGCTCCTTCATGAAAGGCTACATGAGCAAGCTGAATTCCACCAATAATATCACCTGCAGCATAAATATGTGAAACATTCGTCTGCATATGCTCATTTACAGCAATTCCTTTGCTCGAAAATTCGATCCCCGCTGTTTCAAGCTCCAATCCATCCACACGTGGCTTTCTACCGACTGAAACAAGAACATAATCTGGGTTTAACTCATGAGAACCATCCTTACTTTCAAACAATGCTTGTTTCTTATAATTATTCAAACCTTTTAAGCTTGTTTCAGTAAAAATTTGAACACCATCACGCTCTAGTTTTTCTCTTAAAATACTTGCGATGTCTTCATCTTCACCTGGAAGAAGCTGTGGTGCCATTTCCACAATTGTTACCTTCGTTCCAAGCCGGCTATAAATACTAGCAAACTCACACCCTATTACCCCTCCACCAACAATGAGTAATGATGCTGGTATATGATCAAGGGACATCACATGACTACTATTTAAAATCCATTCCCCATCAAACGGTGCAAATGGTAATTCAGTAGGTTCTGATCCAGATGCGATAATAAATTGACTCGCATCTAAAGTTTCTCCTTTACCACCCTGTATAATTTGTAAACGGTGATCCGTTTGAAAACGAGCTTTTCCTTTTATCACTTTAATTTTATTTTTCTTCATCAAATATTGAATGCCTTGTACAAGCTGAGTGACAATGTTCTTTTTCCGGTTCTGCATTTGCTGCCAATCAATTAGAACATCATCTTGAGGAAGTCTTACCCCAAATTCCTTTGCATGTTTCACTATATCATGTACTTCTGCACTTTCTAACAACGATTTTGTTGGCATACATCCTACATTCAAACATGTACCACCCAGTGCATTTTCTTCAACGAGAATAACTTCTTTCCCATTTTGGGCAGCAGTAATTGCTGCCACATATCCAGCTGGTCCCCCGCCGATTACAACTAATTTACTCATTCTCTCACCTTCTTTTTATAAAAGAATTGTCACTGGCTCTTCTAAATATTGTTTAATCGTACGTAAAAACGCAGCGGCTGGTACACCGTCTAATACACGATGGTCGAATGTTAAACTTAAAGGTAAGATGCTTCCTTTTTGTAGTTCTTCGCCTCTATATACAGGAACATGCTCAATTGCCCCTACACCTAAAATTCCTGTTTCGGGTGTATTGAGTACTGGTGTGAAATATTCGATTCCATAACCACCTAAATTACTAATTGTAAATGTTGTTCCTTGCATATCATCACTACTTAGACTACCTTCTCTTGCTTTTGCTGCAACGTTTTTAATTTCTTTTGACAATTGCACAAGTGATAAATTGCTCGCAAATCGGATTGCTGGTACCACTAGGCCATTTTCTAACGCAACTGCCATCCCTAAATGTACATTTTCAAATTGATGGATTGTATCATCAATATAAGCACTATTCATCCCTTTGTGCTCCTCCAGTGCTAAAACAACAGCTCGAGAAATAAAATCTGTAATCGTTAATTTATTTTCATAGCGTTTTTGCACACTATCAGCCATTTGCCTATGTAAAGCAACTAAATCTGTAACATCTACCTTCATTGTTAATGTTAATTGCGCACTATTTTGTAAGCTTGCATGCATCCGAGTAGCAATCGCTTTACGCATACCAGTAACAGGAATTTGTTTACTTTGTTCTTGCTCAGCTACTTTTGAAATTGCAGCTTTTTCTTCTACCACTTTTAGAACATCAACCTTCGTAATTCTTCCTCCAGGTCCTGTTCCTACTAGTTTAGTAATATCAAGATTTTCAGCTTTTGCAATTTTTTTGGCTACTGGCGAAATTTTAATTCTTTGTTTTATTCCTTCTTTCGCATATGGTTCTGGATGTTGTACATTTTGGGTAGGCGGTTCTATTTTAGGCGCTGGACCTTCTGAAGCAGAATTCTCTTCATGCTGCGGCACCGATTCATTTGGTTTACCGATGTAACAAATAACAGTACCTGGAGGAACACCTTGATCCTCTCCTACAGCTATATCTAAAACTGTTCCGTCTGCTGGAGACTCAATTTCCATTTCAATTTTTTCTGAGTTAATGCTAGCAATTGATTCGCCCTTCGTAACATTGTCACCTGTTTTTATGTTCCAAGCTGTTACAATTCCTTCCTTCATTGCCATTCCTAATTTCGGCATTACAACTTCAACAGCCATGCTTTCTCTCTCCCTTCTCTTGTTTCCTTACACGTTTAATAATGAACGGTCTCCGATCATTTCAGATACTGTTTCAATTACTTTTTCAGGTGTTGGCAAGTATAACTTTTCAAGTGGTGGTGAGAATGGAACAGGTGTATGTGGTGCTGTAATTCTCTTAATTGGTGCGTCCAATAAATCAAAACCTTTATCTGCAACAATTGCCGCAATATCTGTTGCAATGCTACATCTTGGGTTCGCTTCATCGATAACGATAAGGCGATTTGTTTTCTCAACAGATGCCAAAATTGTGTCTTCATCAAGCGGTGATAAACAGCGCGGGTCAATTACTTCCACTTCAAATCCTTTCTTTGTTAACTGATTAGCCGCCTCTAGTGCCGTATGAACTTGTTTCCCAATTGCTACAATTGTCACATCAGACCCTTCTCGTTTTACATCTGCTTTTCCTAATGGGATTGTATAGTAATCTTCAGGAACTTCACCTTTCATATTGTAAAGTGTTTTATCTTCAAAGAAGATAACTGGATCATCATCTTCAATTGATGCTAGCAGTAACCCTTTTGCATCATATGGAGTTGACGGAACGACAACTTTAATACCAGGAATACTTGTAAATAATGCGTATAAACTTTGTGAATGCTGTGCTGCTGCACTAAATCCTGCTCCATGCATCGTACGAATCGTAACAGGCACTTTTGCTTTTCCGCCAAACATATAACGGAATTTCGCTCCTTGATTTAACACTTGATCTAGACAGCTACCAATAAAATCATTAAACATTAACTCAGCAATGGGACGTAATCCTGTGGCAGCAGCTGCCATCGCTGCACCCATATAGCCAGCCTCAGAAATTGGTGTATCTAAAATGCGATTACGACCAAATTCTTGCACAAGTCCCTTCGTAACCCCAAGGACACCGCCCCATGCTTCATCATCTTGCAGGTGATCAACTTGCGCACCGCCAGCAACATCTTCCCCGATTAAAATAACATTTTCATCACGGCGCATCGCTAATTTCATCGCTTCATTAATTGCACTTGACATACTTACTGTTCTAGTCATTGTTTTTCACCCTCCTCTTATTTGTAAGAAACATACACGTCTTTTAGTAGTTCTTCATCAGCTGGATATGGACTATTTTCACTAAACTCAATTGATTTTTGTACTGCTTCATCGACTGCTTTTTCCATATCGACAAGCTCAGTTTCTGTAAGTAATCCTTCATTAATCAAATGCTTACGGAAATTCACAATCGCATCCTTTTCATTTAAATGCTCTTCTCTTTCTTCTGCTGTTTTATATGTTTGTGCTTCGCCTTCGAAGTGACCATAGTTACGATATGTCATACACTCAATTAAAGTTGGGCCTTCTCCGTTACGCGCACGTTTAACTGCTTCTTCTGCTGCTTTATATACGGCAAGAAGGTCTTTTCCATCTACCCTGACACCTGGGATATTATAAGCTTTTGCCCGATCTGCAATTGAATTACAGCTTGAAGCATATTCAAATGTAGTCGCTTCACCATATCCATTGTTTTCAGCAACAAAGATAACTGGTAGTTTCCAAATTGCTGCTAAATTCACGCCTTCATGAAAAGTTCCTTCATTATTTGCACCATCCCCAAAGAAACAAACGCTTACATCTTTTGTACCTTTATACTTTGCTGTTAGCGCCGAACCGCATGCAAGTGGAAATCCACCTCCTACAATACCGTTTGCACCAAGCATTCCTTTATCTAAATCGGCAATATGCATTGAGCCGCCTTTTCCTTTACATAATCCCGTCGCTTTTCCAAAAAGCTCAGCCATCATACCATCTAGATCACAACCTTTTGCGATACAATGACCATGACCTCTATGTGTACTCGTAATACTATCGCTATCTGTTAAGTGGGCACACACACCAACTGCTACTGCTTCTTCTCCAGCGTATAAATGAACGAAACCTGGTAAAACACCTTGTGCGAACAATTCGTGCACTTTATCTTCAAATTTACGAATCTCTAACATTTTTTCATACATCCAACGAGCTTGTTCTTTTGTCATCTCATTCCCTTTACTTTCAGTTGTTTTTAACATGGCCAGCCCTCCTATTTTCTTGTTCGTCTTTTATATTGCAAGTATCGTGCCAAATTTAAAAACTTAGAATGATAAGCTTTTTCTCTTTTTAATAGAGAAAAAAGTGGACACAATGAGACTGGTGTCTCATTATGTCCACTTTTGTTCACCACCATTATTGTTCCATAGGTATCGAATCCATACTCGCTTCTTTTTTCAAACCCATTCCTATACACAAACTAACAAAGAAGCAGAAAGCACCTAAACCATACGCCGCCGCAAAACCAGCTTTTTCAATTATCCAACCAGCAAAACCTGGTCCAACCATTTGACCCACCGCATAAAAGATAGAGATAAACCCAATTGCCATCGAAACATATTTCGGAGATACTTGCTTGGAAGCCGCAACTTGAATTAATAATAAAATTCCTCCTAAACTAGATCCCCAAATGATTGCCGATACAATAAACCCTTCCATATTCCCAAAAACAATTGGAATTACATCCCCAATTACAGCTAATGAAAGCGCGAAAGATAATGCTTTCTTTACGCCAATTCGATCTGAAACCATTCCCCAAATAGGCGCTCCTGTAATTGAGAAAATACCAGCTACCGCGTACACAGTTCCAGCAAGCGCTGGTGAAATTCCACGATCAATCATAAAACTTGTTTGATATAAGTTTGGAATTAAATATACAACTCCAACAATAAAATACAACCATGCAATTGTATATAATTCTTTCGTTCTCCACGCTTTAGATTTCTCTTTTTCTTGTTTATCTTCTGAAGGAACATCAGGATTTTTTAATACAGCTGAAGCTACTATTACTACCAATAACGTTATCGCTCCGAAAATGAGCCAAACAGCACGCCAACTATACGCAGGCAATACATGCACGATAAATGGCACAATCACTCCGCTCAGCAACATTCCTATTCCTGCCCCGCTTAGTAAAAGTCCCATGACAGTTCCTCTATTTTTAGGAAACCACCCTACTGTGATAGACATAAGTGGCGTATATACGAGCGCACTTCCCGCTCCGGCAAGAAGCATACAAATAGAAGCCCACCAAAAGGAAGGAACAAATCCTAATCCAAGTAAACTTACTACAACAAGCCAGCTTCCTAATAGTAAAACCATTTTACCCCCAAAGCGAAGAGTAAATATGCCACACATCCCTACTGTCAATAAATATCCTAAAAACAAAATTGTTCCGAGCATCCCTGATTGTGCTGTAGACAAGTGAAGACCTTCTTGCATAAAAGGCAATATGATACCATACGCCATTCGAGCGAAACCAGTCGTTGTTATAATTAAGAACATTCCTGTTAAAACAAACATCCAAAAATAACTTGAAACCTTCGATGCTTTTTCTTCCATTTTCTACTCCTCCTCATTTACCTCTACATAAAAGACTATATTGATAATTGCTTCATTCGTTTGTTAGAAATTATAATCATTCCATTGAAATGCAACTACCAAATGACGGAGGAATTGACGGTATAACGGATTTTTTTGAAAAGGCTAATATATACGTAAAAATTCAGATGGATTCATTCCATATCTTTTTCGAAACAGTTCTGAGAAATGGCTTAAGTTCGTGTAACCAACCGCAGAAGCTGCTTCACTTACATTGCTATTTCCAGCACGTAATAAATCCATTGCTCTCTCCATTCGTTTTTCACGTAAATAGGCAAAAGCTGATGTACCAAATAACTCTTTAAACCCTATTTTTAACTTATAATCATTTAGCCCTACTGATTTTGATAATTCTAATAGAGACGGAGGAGCTTCCATCCTCTCTATTAAAATTCCCTCGGCCCTTCTTATTTTTTCAAGATCACTTTTTGATAATTGACCATTTCTTTTTTGATGATTATCATTTAATAGAAATCTACCAAAATAAATGGATAGAAGTTCAAGTGCCTTACTCTCTATATCAAGTTGATGAATACGGTGACTGTGAGGTCGCGCTATTATTTGTTTGATGATATGAACGGTCATTGGATCAATTGGATCTCGAAACTTCTTAAAGGATCGATCGCCAATAACAGAATGAAAATCTAGTATTTTCGGATGTACTACATTTCCCATAAAGTGATTAAACAAAGGTACAGGGATCCCGATTGCTAATGAATACATCGGATTCTGCTTTTCATACTCAAATAAAACTTCAAAATCCTTCATAAAGTACAAATAACAATTTCCAGTTTTGAGATTATAGGACGAATTAGAAATATGTACTTCTCCTGAACCTTGTATACAAAAATTAAGCTCAACCATTGCAGCATCTGATGAAAAATGAATGCGATGGTTAGTATGAAATTGATAGTCTGATAAAACAATTTCCATGCCGGAAAGAGAAGTCCACCTCTGTATTTCTCCTTCTCCTATTGGTTTTGATACATGCATCTTCTGTTCTTGTTCTACATGTAATCCATTGAAATATTTATGAAAAATATCATGAAAACCGCTAGCTTCCATGAAGTTCACACTCCTTTTACACAGCAATATACAACTTATCTTAATTGATAATTATTTTCAATTATAACAAACGTATGTAAAGAAACAATATGTATGCTTCACGATTTAACAGAGAGAATAATAGATTTTCCACATAGAAATCGTTATGATGTAAGAAAAAAGAAAGTGAGCTTAAAATGAGTAAAAAAATCGCAATTATTACAGGTGCATCAAGCGGATTTGGCCTTTTAACTACCCTTGAACTTGCGAAGAAAGACTATCTTGTCATCGCTACAATGCGTAATCTTGATAAACAAGCAAAATTATTATCTCAAGCGACTGCATTACACTTACAAGAAAATATTAAAATTTATCAACTAGATGTGACAGATCAAAAATCTATACATACATTCCAATCATTTTTAAAAGAATTAAATCGAATTGACCTTCTCGTTAATAACGCAGGATATGCAAGCGGTGGATTTATAGAGGAAATTCCGGTAGAAGAATATCGGAAACAATTTGAGACTAACCTATTTGGAGCTATTTCGATAACGCAAGCTGTCTTGCCTTATATGCGAAAACAACAAAGCGGGAAAATCATCAATGTGAGTAGTATTAGTGGTCAAGTTGGATTTCCCGGCTTATCACCTTATGTTTCGTCAAAATACGCGCTGGAAGGTTGGAGTGAGTCTCTTCGCCTAGAAGTAAAGCCATTTGGAATAGACGTTTCGTTAATCGAACCAGGTTCTTATAACACAAACATATGGGAAGTTGGTAAAGAACTTGCTGAAAATTATTCAGAATCAACCTCTCCTTATAAAGCATATATGGATAAAATACAAAATCATATTTATAATGGCAGTGATACATTTGGCAATCCAGTAGATGTTGCGAAAAAAATCGCAGCGATTGCCGAAGAGAAAAACACAACACTTCGATACCCAATTGGAAAAGGTGTAAAATTGATGGTGGTTGCGAAAAAGATTCTTCCGTGGAGATTGTGGGAGTTTCTTGTTTTGAGGAGTTTTAAAAAGATATAATGTAAAAGACTATCGATAAATAAGAGTCGTTATACACATTGAAATTGTGATCACGACTCTTATTATCTAGCTCTTTTAACCAACAGGTTGGAATAAATATATCATTCCATTAAATGTAATGATTAAACAAAATACTCCCAAGAGAGAAATTACATATTCTTTTGATTCTTTATCAAATTTCCATTCCATATACGCCCGAAAAAGCTGTTGCGTACCTAAAAATATAAATAATATATATGCACCCTTTATATACTCTGAAGTGTAAATACAAACAAAGCCCGCCACTAAATAGATGATTATTATAATCCGCTCTCCCCATTTATGAAATCTATTAACAGGTCGATAGATAAAACCATTTTTCCGCGTAATCTTTAATTTTTTTCTTAGCAAGTTCTCCAACAGAAAAAATAGAATAACAATTATTATTAAAAATAACAATTTCCCCAAAATTATTTCCTCCATTTTCAAAAAATACATTCAATAAAAATTATGTGTAATACATAGCCCATTTTTCTTTTTATAAAAAAATGAGAGACACTAATTCTCCCCTTCCCTTTGATTAGCAATATATCCTTTGTGTAAGTAAATGCGCCACACTATCACATTTTTGTTCTATTAAAGAAACAATTCCTTCAGGATAAGTCGGTTTATCTTTCAATTCTTGTATACTTTTCCATGTAAGAATAATATTTTCATGTTCTTTATGAAATAACGCTTCATTTATCTCCGTTATCGGCTTGCACCAATGAAATAACGTACATTGATGATATGATTCCCCATCACTCTCAAATATGTGCTCATTTACAATCGCTAGTGTCTCCACTTGAATTTGTATGTCATATTCCTCAAGTAACTCTCGAGTAATTGTTTCAAATGCTGGCTCACCAAATTCAATCGATCCACCCGGAAAACGATAAAATGCTTCTTGCTTGTCACACTGAACAAGAACTTTAGTCTGATCTTCATTCATAATAATAGCTTCTGCGCGCAATAAAGGTCTCTTCATTTCCTGCCCCTTTACGACTGATTTGAAGATTGTATGTTCTCTGGTTGATCACTCGGATAAGTGGCATAAACATAATTTTCAAAGTCCCAGCTAATCATTGTCGCACTATCTCGTCCAAGCTGATGATGAACATGTTCTAATACATTTTGAACACATTCTGTTAGTTTCACTTTGTTTTCATATATATCTTTATACAAATGAAGCGGATTTTCATAACGACGTTCTCCGCATTCGAGTACACCATCTGTTACCATTACGATTCTGTTTGTCCCTGTACGTAGTTCACGAATACCAGATGAATAACATGGAACGGGCAAAGAAAATGTATTCACATGCCCAACCCATTCATAGAAATGACGTTGATTCAGCATATACTGTCCTAACTTATGTAACTCTTCATGAAATACATAAACGAGGCAATCCCCTATAGAAAACCACCAAATATAATTTTCTTTTCGTACACAAATTAAACACGCTGTTTCACCTTGTACTTGCTGGCACGCTTTTTTGAATGAATTAGATTGAAAAAGTGTAAGGATATAATTTTCAACAGAACGAAAGACTGTTTCAATTGGTTCTTCTAATAAGACCTTTATATTTTCATATTCGTTTTGTATTGTATGTACGACTAAAGCGACACTTTCTGCACTATTGTGTCCATCTAAGACCATCGCAAATTCCCAATTTCCATTTGACCAAACGAAAACACCGTCTTCATTCTTCTTTGCCCCTGCACTTGTATTTCCACCGTATCTGCCAAGCACTATATCACCATACTGCTTAACTGAAATTTCCCCTAAGCACATTTCATCACTACCAACCCATGAATATTGTCTGTTATTTGTTGTATGCATACTCATTCACCATATACGTTTGTATTCTTTCACATACCTTTTGGATTTTTTCTACTTGTCCATGAGGTGCACCTTCCCAATTCGCTATCTTAGTTGGCGACCAAAATTCCTTCGGTGTATTTGGGTAACGCGGAATGATATGCATGTGCATATGATTTACTCCATTACCGGAAACGAAGGCATAAACATGTTCTGCACCCTCACATTCTTTTAATGCACGGCTTACTCTACTTGTAATTAAGCCAAAAGCTTTTGCCTCTTCGTCTGTTAACTCAGCTAGCCCAGGCGTATGTCTTTTTATATCAATCATTACATAGCCGAGATACGTCTCATCTTCTTCCCAGTGAACATGTCCTACATACACGAGATCATCTTCATAGATTGCTCCGCCTGGCACCCTAATCTCCCCTTTATGTTTCCGGCATATAAAACAGTGCTCTTCAAAGTGACTTTGTGTAGACATATGCATCCCTCTATTTCTTAAATTTACCATTTATAATATCACAAAACGAATAATTAATGCGATTTTTTAGAACTGACAGAATTACCTAAAATATTAAAGCGATTTTTACTTATAACCTTAATTTTTTAATGAGCCACCTTTAAACATATATGGGCATTTGTCATTTTAACCGAGAAGACTCCCTCCTCTAAACGAAGTGAAAGTGGGGGATGAATCGGTTTTTTTCTTTTTTTTAAAGAAAAGACATTCTTTGTAGAACGTATGTTTGTTTTGCTGTATAATTGTCTTATCAAACAAAATGAGGTGAGAACAGGTGAAGAAAACGTATTTTTCAAAACGGATCTATAAAAGAGATGTATCGTATGAAATGGTAGATACCTTGACACAGACAATGGAAATATTTAATAGGGCGAAACGATATGCGTTTCAAACAATCGTCCGAGAAAAACGTTGGGGCCGCAAGATGCATGCGGATAGTCTTCATCTTGTTCTCAAGCGGAAATATCAATTGACTGATTACTATGCAAACAGCGCGGTGCAAGAAGCAAGGGCGTTATTTACAGGTTTAATGGAGTTACAAAAACTATATGAGAAGCAAACACAAGAGAAAATCAAGAAGCTCAAGAAAAAGTTGAAACAAGAACGGACAAAACTGACAAATCTTCGTAAAATCAAACAAAGTTGTGTGAAAGGAAAGCTGACATTTCCGAAAAACACCCACTTCGCGAAGCACAACAACCTCATCTCCTTATCCCGTAAAAAAGACACCTTGATTTGGCTAAATGAATATCTGTTTGAACACCAGTACTTAGATGTTCAAATCAAAAGAATTCAGGCGAAAATCGGCCTTCTAACCCACCGGCAATACCGTTTAACGCAAAAACTTTCATCTTATCAAACGAATATTCCAAGCGCAGTATTTGGAAGTAAAAAACTGTTTCGGTCTCAATTTACAATCGATGAATTTATACATAATCATGACAAATGGAAAGCATTATTTTCCCGTGCTCGAAATAAACAACTCATTCTATCTGGCCGTAAAGATGCCAAACACGGAAATTTTGTGTTTCAGTATGTTATCAAGAATCAGGAATTATGGCTGACGACAAGTACAGGAAAACAAGTTATGTTGCCAGCTGTCACATTCCCGTATGGGCAAGAAATCATGGAGATAGTGATCACAAAACAATTACAGTGTAAGAATAAGAAAAAACATGGCAAATCGATTGCGTGGTCTGTTGAAGACTATGGGGAGTATTACATTGTGAAATGTTTAGTCGATGTGCCGGAAAACCTTCACACAAATTATAGTAAAGCGGATGGTGTAATTGGGGTAGATTGTAATCTAGATCATTTTGCTTG
>NZ_JAGDQK010000021.1:0-178681 GCF_017498755.1 Bacillus sp. XF8
TTGAGCCCTGTGGAATACAGAATCCAATCCTTATTAGCTGCTTAGAATATTTGTCTAACTTTTTGGGTTCACTTCAACTTCTCAGGAGTTTTTTTACGAATATACTATTTTACTTACAAATTAATATGCTTTACATTTTCAATTGGTTGTCCAAACCATTTAGATGCAATTTCTTTAAATAAACCGATCTTTCCTGTTGTTAAAAAGAGATGATCGCTTTGCTCTTCCCCTTCATTTAACATCTTACTATGATATAAAATCGTACTCACTTCACGAGCTGTTTCGTCTCCAGAACTAATTAACTGCACCTTTCCCCCCATTACCCGCTTAATAACTGGACCTAAAATCGGATAATGCGTACACCCTAAAATCAATGTATCGATTTCAGTAGTTTTCAGTGGTTGCAACGTTTCTCTAACAACCTCATAAGCCATCTCACTCTCAAAGTTTCCACTTTCTACAAGTTCAACAAACGGCGGACACGCTAAACTCTCTACCATAACACGGTTATTAATGGACTTCAGCGCCTCTTCATACGCACCGCTTTTTACCGTTCCAATTGTTCCAATGATACCAACATGATACGTATTCGTCACTTTCAAGGCTGTACGCGAGCCTGGATGAATCACACCCACCACTGGAATTGGTAATTGTTTTTGCATCTCTTCTAATACAACCGCAGTTGCAGTATTACAAGCAATGACTAACATCTTAATATCAAGTGCCAATAAATGTTCCGTCATTTCCCATGTAAATTGACGCACTTCCTCGCGAGAACGCGGACCATAAGGGCAACGTGCTGTATCTCCTAAATATATAATACGCTCTTTTGGCAGCTGACGAATTAACTCTTTCGCTACTGTTAATCCTCCTACTCCCGAATCAATAACACCAATCGCTCTATTCAACATAATCACCCATTTTCTCATTCATCATCTTTTTTGCATACAAATATATCGTACATACTTTAGCTTTTATAAAACTAAAGTATCCTTTTTAATAGATTTCTAAATATGTACCTGTATAGACCAGGGACTTTTTTATTTTGCTCCTTTTCTTCGTAATTTGCAAGACAGAAAAATAGCCGACCTTTTATAAAAAAGTCGACTTCATCTGTTTATAACTCGAGTTCTCCCATACGAAGAAGCTCAACAACCGCTTGTGAACGTCCTTTAACCCCTAGCTTTTGCATTGCATTTGATATATGGTTGCGTACAGTTTTTTCACTAATAAAAAGTTCACCTGCAATTTCCTTCGTCGTTTTATCTTGAACCAGTAATTCAAATACTTCTCTCTCTCTCTTTGTGAGTAAAGGTTTAGATTGATACGCTTTTTCCTTCAACTGGTATAACCCTCCTTGCTTAAGCCAGAGCTGTATATGTGTAAGTTGGGTGTTTATTTAGTCAAGATATTGTATGAACAAAATGTGCAGGAGGTGAATGAAAATGGGCTAATTTCGGAACGTTATTTACGATTTATATGTATTTAAGAACTGCAAAAAACCTTTTTCAAATAATACTTGCTATTCATCAAAAAAATTATTAAATACTAAACGCGAAAACGCTTATAATATATATAACTATTTACCTCATAACTAGCCTGTTTCTTCTCATTAGACTCTTAATACTCGAGTACATTTTTTATTTTTCATGCACAGAAGGTAAGATTTCCCCCCACTTATCTAACGAAGATAACTACCCACTCATATATAAGGAATAAACAATGTAATGGTAATATGAAACAAACATTAACTTTCATAATTTTGTTATGTTCCACAATGGGAATTGTCATTTTGATAGACATACTGCAAGGGTTTAGTATTTTTTATACAATGGATTCATTTGATTGTTTTAGACGACTCACACAATATAGTTCTCAGGATCATTTTCTCACTCCATTTATTACCTCCTTCTTTTTAGAGAGATTATTCATAAAGCCGCCAATACTACCAGGTAGGAATGTATGTATTCATAACACTCCGCTTTGTACACAAAATTTTATGTATTGGTGGTGTCATTATGTTTTCGACCTTCAAACGATTTTTAATCGGTAGGCCACTCAAATCAACAGCACTAGGAGAACAAAAATTAAATAAACTTAAGGCACTCGCTATCCTGTCTTCTGATGCCCTTTCTTCTGTCGCTTACGGAACTGAACAAATTTTAATTGTTCTTGCTACTTTTGGAGCAATTGCTTTTTGGTATTCCATTCCCATCGCAATTGGGGTTTTAGTCTTATTAACAGCGCTTATTCTATCGTACAGGCAAATCATTTATTCCTATCCCCATGGGGGCGGTGCTTATGTTGTTTCAAAAACAAATTTAGGTACAAATGCCGGGCTCATTGCGGGAGGATCACTACTTGTTGATTACATCCTTACTGTAGCCGTAAGTGTTTCTGCTGGAACCGATGCTATTACATCAGCATTTCCGGCGTTGCACACATATACCGTTCCAATTGCAGTCATACTTGTTTTGTTTATTACAATTTTAAACCTACGAGGTGTAACTGAATCAGCATCGGTTTTAGCGTATCCTGTCTATCTCTTTGTTTTCGCACTTGTTGTTTTAATTATTGTTGGTATTTTTAAAATTACTTCTGGACAAGTTCCTGTCAATTTACATACACCAATCGGGACTGTCGTACCTGGCATTACACTGTTCTTGTTGTTAAAAGCATTTTCATCTGGTTGTTCTGCCTTAACAGGAGTAGAAGCTATCTCGAATGCAATTCCAAACTTTAAAGAACCTGCTGCGAAAAATGCAGCAAAAACACTCGTCATCATGGGTATAATTCTAGCCATTTTATTTACCGGTATTACATTTTTAGCGTATTGGTACGGAATTTCCCCAAAACATAATGAAACAGTGGTTTCTCAAATTGCTTCTAATATTTTTGGAAGAAACTTTGTATACTACTTTATTCAAGGAACAACGGCACTTATTTTAGTATTAGCTGCCAATACAGGTTTTTCAGCATTTCCACTGTTAGCATTTAATTTAGCATCAGATAAATATATGCCGCGTATGTATTTAATGCGTGGAGATCGCTTAGGATATTCGAATGGAATTATTACATTAGGCATCAGTTCTATCTTTTTAATTATGGCCTTTCAAGGTAAGACCGAACAATTAATTCCGCTATATGCAGTGGGCGTTTTTATTCCTTTTACATTGTCACAAACAGGGATGATTATAAAATGGATACGGGAAAAACCAAAAGGTTGGGGGCCAAGATTACTAACAAACTTATTAGGTGCCCTTATTTCATTAACTGTGCTTTTTATTTTCTTTATTACAAAATTTGCACAAGTATGGTCTATCCTTATCTTCCTACCCATCATTGTTTTCATATTCCATCGCATACATAATCATTATGTTGCTGTAGGAGAACAGTTAAGGGTCAGTTTTAATGAAATTCCTGAGAAGCTAACTGGTAATGTCGTGATTGTTCCTATTGCTGGCATTACGAAGGTAGTCGGACAATCAATTAACTACGCAGAAACGATTAGCGATCAAGTTATTGCTGTATATGTCGCTTTTGATAAAGAAAGTGAACTACGCATGCAAGAAAAATGGAAAGAATGGCAACCGAACATTCGTCTTGTTACATTTGTCTCATCTTACCGAAGCTTAATGAGACCTATTGCAAAATTAATTACGATTATTCAACATAAAGCGCTAGAGAACAACCGTTTTGTTACAGTTTTAATTCCTCAATTCATTACCAAAAAGAACTGGCATAACATTTTGCACAATCAATCAAGCGTATTACTACGCGTTTATCTTTTGTATAAGAAAAACGTCATTGTCACAACTGTTCCTTATCGATTTCGAAAATAAAAACACTTTGCACCTAATTGAACTACCCCCTCCTTCACTTCGTTTAGAGGAGGAGGTTTTCTCGGTTAAAACGATAAAAATCTGCTTTCCCTCTTTCTTTTAGGTGCACATTCATCAAAAATGTCTTACAAAAATGTAATCTCCTTTCAGAAAAATGTAATATAATTCGATAGTTTCCATATTCTTTTCCATGTAAGATAAAAGTATAAAGAATCACCAATACATAAAAAACAACATGGTGATTAAAAAGGAGAGAATTTTATAATGGAAAAAAAGCTACGTAGATCTGAAACAGATAAGGTTTTATTTGGTGTATGCGGTGGTTTAGGAGAATATTTCGATATAAGCGCTAGTATGATTCGTATTCTTTGGGTTATTGCGATTCTATGTTTCGGAACAGGTTTTTTAGCTTACCTTGTTTGTTTATTGCTTATGCCACGCTCTTACTAAAAGGCACCGTTGCCCAATCGGTGCCTTTCTTTCATCTTATTTCTATTTTATAAAGAACTTTTTCTAATGAGTATTTATTAAAATACACAAACACTAAATAACACAATGGTAGTGATTCGAAACATACAGTTTTCTAAATGCAGCTCTAAACCCATAGAAAAAAGGAGCACTTCTCTACAAGCCCTCCCTTCTTTTATACTCATGAAGAATACTTCATCGTTAAATGTAAAACAGCAATCTCATCTCCAGCATTTTTGTAACTATGCTTTTTATTTGCCTCAAACTGAATCGAATCAAATTCATTTAATTCATACACATCATTTTCAACTTGAATAGCAACTTGTCCTTTCATAACTGTAACTAGTTCAATTGCCCCTTCATGGTGAGACTCTGGCTCATAAATACTTTGTGGTCTTAAACAAGCACGATGCATCTCCATGCCAGTTTCTTTCGTATACCGAAACATTGTTTCTAACCGCCATGCCTGTCCTGCGTCTACCGCAAAACCTGCCCCAGATCGTGAAATAGCTACCGGTTCTCCAACAACCATTAGCCTAGATAAAGGAATAGATAGCCCTTTCGTAATTTTCCAAATGACAGCTAATGTTGGATTCGTTTCACCTCTTTCAATTTTTCCTAATGTTAATTTACTGACCCCTGTTTTTTGTGCCAATTCTTCTAAACTTAGTTTTTGTTCATTACGAATTTGCCGTAATAACTGACCAACTTGCTGAATAACTTCTTTTGTTTGCATATCCTCTTTTTCTTTCATAAGTAACAAAACCACCTTAAAGTATAAAATAGTTTACTTTTATTTATTTTAAGTATATCATACTATACATAAATGTTCAGTTTTTGAAAGGAGCGCTACATCATGCGTGCAATATTATTAGGTATTTTATCATCAGCCTTTTTTTCTGCAACCTTTATTATTAACAGAGCGATGAATGTATCCGGAACAAGCTGGGCTTGGACTGCTTCTTTCCGCTTTTTATTCGCTCTTCCTATTTTATTCCTTATCGTTTTATTTCGCAAAAACCTCGGGCCCTTATGGTCAGAAATGCGAAAACATCCTTTTGCATGGCTAGGATGGGGATCTCTAGCAGGCATCGGCTTTTATTCTTTATTAAGCTTTACTGCTGTCTTCTCTCCAGCTTGGCTTGTTGCAGGAACTTGGCAAGTTACAGTACTCGCTGGCTTGCTACTATCGCCATTATTTTTTATTACGATTGAAACAAAAACAGGTACAAAACGCGTGCGGGGAAAAATCCCACTTCGCGGTTTATACGTATCACTTTTCATTTTAATCGGTGTCATTTGCATGCAGGCAACAGAAGCTGGACATATTACAGCTACTCAATTTATATCTGGGGTTCTTCCTGTTGTCCTCGCAGCTTTCTTATATCCATTTGGTAATCGAAAAATGATGGAGGTTGTAGGAGGACGCCTTGATACATTCCAGCGTGTATTAGGAATGGCAATCGGTAGTCTGCCTATAGCAATTATTCTTGGAATATACGGTTTTGTGGCAACAGGCATTCCAACATCTAGTCAAATTCTCCAAGGTTTTTTATTAGCGCTATGCTCAGGCGTTATTGCGACAATGACATTTTTCTTTGCTACAGATTTAGCGAAAAATAATCTCGCATTACTAGGAGCTGTCGAAGCAACACAAGCTGGAACAATGGTATTTACTGTTCTTGGTGAAATCATTTTCTTAAATGGTTCGTTCCCTAGCGGACTCTCTCTTATTGGGATGATTATCATTATGGTTGGAATGGTCGCAAATAGTATTTTGAATCGGTCTGTTCCGGTTGCACGGCAGAAGAAAACAGCATAGCAGAAAGTTGAAAAAGCATGGTTCTTAAAGGAGAACCATGTTTTTTTCATACAATCGAAATTGCACAAACCTTTATTGTTCATTTAATCAGAATATTTTTTATTCCTTATTTATAATTAGAACAGCATCATTCTATGTTATAATACGTTCTCATGCACATTTTAAGGAGGAAAATTATGCTAAAAAAAGGAATTGCTGAGTTTATTGGTACTTTTGTACTTGTATTATTCGGAACTGGAACTGCTGTTTTAGGCGGCGGAATTGAAGGAATTGGAATTTTAGGAATCGCAATGGCTTTCGGATTATCAATTGTTGCTATGGCATATAGCATTGGAACAATTTCTGGATGTCATGTAAACCCGGCAGTATCAATTGCCATGTTTGTAAACAAACGAATGAATGCTATGGAGCTTAGCTGTTATTTATTAGCTCAAGTTTTAGGTGGTTTATTAGGAACTGCAACATTAGTAACGATTTTAAAATCTTCTAATATGTCTTTAGATAACTTAGGGCAAAATGGTTTTGGAAAACTTGGATTATCAGGATCTTTCTTAGTTGAATTTGTTTTAACATTCGTCTTTATTTTAGTAATTATTGCTGTAACAGGTAAAAAGGGTAATGCACAGTTAGCTGGATTAGTGATTGGTTTCACATTAGTGCTAGTTCACCTACTAGGTATTCCATTAACAGGAACTTCAGTTAACCCTGCACGTAGCCTAGCACCAGCTTTATTTGCTGGCGGAGAAGCTGTATCTCAATTATGGGTATTTATTGTTGCTCCAATTCTTGGTGGTATCGTTGCTGCCATTGTTGGGAAATTCGTATTAAATACTGAAAAATAGATTTTTCATCCTTTCTGAAAATAAAAAAGCGAGCCTTTTTATATGAGGCTCGCTTTTTTATTTTTGAATTTTCGATTGTAAGTTTGTAACAAGCTGCTGGACTGTTACGTTCGCAAGTACATTTTCCATTGCTTCCTGCGCTTGCATCAATATAATTTCTAATACTGATTGAATATTAGCTCCTACTGGACATTCAATGTTGGGATTCTCATGGAAAGAAAATAAATGTCCTTCTTCCACTACTTCCACTGCTTTATATACATCAAGTAATGTAATTTCATCTAAATCACGAGCAAGTGATGTACCACCTTTTCCGGCCTGGACATCAACAAGCCCCGCTCTCTTCAACATTCCTGTAATGCGGCGAATCACAACTGGATTTGTATTCACACTACCAGCAATCCATTCAGAGGTACAGCGAGAGTTTCGATCTATCGCAAGTAACGTTAACATATGAACACCTACTGTAAAACGGCTACTAATTCCCATCTGCACACCCTCCTTTACGTTCATTCTATCAAAAGACGATACATACTATTATATACTATTTCTTATTTGTGCATAAAGAAAAAGCATGATTCCCTTAGAAAATCATGCTTTTTCTTCTTATTGACGCTTTATAAACTTAGCTAAATCTTTAAATTTCACTTTATCAGAGTAATTCATAACACCATTGACGAAAATGCGGCTGGCAATCCAATTAATAATTAAAATTGTTACAACTAAAATTGCTAATGTAACGCTAATCTCTAACGCTCCTGCTTCACCAGCTACAACGCGCGAGAACGTAACCATCGGTGTAAAGAATGGAATATAGGAACTGATTAAAACCAGTGTACTATTTGGATCAAATAGCGACTTCATACTAATGAAGAATGCTCCCATACCTAAAAATGTAATCGGCAATGCAACTGATTGTAAATCTTCTAACTTAGATACAACTGCTCCAGCCGCTGCATATAACATCGCATATAGTAAATATCCTGTAATAAAGTAGATAATAAACATACTGATCACTAATGTATCTAAAGTTGAAAAATCTAAAGAAAGTCCAAATATTGAAGCATTATTTAAATCAATCCATCCTAATAAATACGGAATGATAAATCCACAAGCAAGTACAGCAATTTGTAATAAAGCTGTAGCTACAACAGCTAAAATTTTCGCATACATCATCGTAAGCGGTTTTACTTTTGGAAGCATAAGTTCCATAACACGTGATGCTTTTTCAGATGCAATTGTTGTCCCAATCGCATTTCCAAACGAGATAATAAACATATACAACGCAAACGAAAATGCATAACCGATACCAAAGGAAGATGCCCGATCTTTTATCGCCTCTTGCTTCATAGGAATTTCTATTTGTAATTGTTTCGCTACTTCCGGAGATACATTATTTTTTTCAATCATTACTGCCGTGTACTGCTCCTTCAAATAACTTGCTATAAGCGTAGATGTTGACTGACTTGGAAAGCCACTATACATATACGTAACTTCGGGAATGCCATTCTTTTCTGTAATACGGAATAAACCGTCTAAGTCTCCCTCTTCCACTTGCTTACGTAACGCATTAAATTCATCTTTTTTTGCCACAGTTACTTTAGCTGACGGGATTAATTTAGTTAAATCACTTTCTTGTACTTTATATATAGTACTTTCTGTTACCACTGCGATTTTATCTTTCCCTTTATCTTTATCAGCAGTAAAATGGGTAAACGCTACGATCCCAAACACAATTAAAAATAAAACGGCACTCGTAATCAAAGATTTTTTAGATAAAAATGATTCCCTAAAATAAAATGAAAATACATGAGAAAATTTACGCATTGTTATTTCGCCCTTTCCACAAATATTTCGTTTAGCGTTGGCTCTAGCATTTTAAATTGCCTTAAGTTCACACCTTGTCCTTGTAACTTCTGTAAAATCGTTAAGGCTTCTGCATCATCATGGACTTTTACATATAGCAGTCCTTGTTGTTTTTCATACGAAATATTTAAGGCTTGCAATGCCTGTTCATTTTCTACCACATCTTCAATTGTTAAATTACGAAAACCGTATTCTTTCTTAATGTCGCTTAGCTGCCCTTCTACAACTGCTTCACCTTTCTTTAAAATGCAAACGTGCTGGCAAAATGCTTCCACTTGTTCCATACGGTGGCTTGATAAAATAATTGTTTTTCCTTTTTGGACTTGTTCTTCAATAATATTCGCTAACATACCAGCATTAACAGGATCAAGTCCGCTAAATGGCTCATCTAAAATAAGAAGCTCTGGATCGTGAAGAAGCGCAGCAATTAATTGGATTTTTTGCTGATTTCCTTTTGAAAGCTCTCCCGCCGATTTATATTTATATTCCGGGATTGCTAGTTTTTCTAACCAACGATCAATCGCACGGTCTACTTCTTTTTTCGTCATTCCTTCTAATCTACCGAAATAGCGAAGTTGATCTATCACTCTACTTTTTGTATACAATCCTCTTTCTTCTGGAAGGTAACCAATTGTTACACCGCTCTGAGAAATTGCTTTTCCGTCCCATGTAATAGAACCTTTATTAGGAGTTAATAACCCAAGGAGCATTTTAATTGTTGTCGTTTTCCCTGCACCATTTCGACCAAGTAGTCCTAACACTTCACCTTTTGGTAATGAAATTTGCAATTGATTGACTGCCTTTGATTCGCCGAATATTTTCGTTAAGTTTTGAATTTGTAAACTCAAATACAATCCCTCCCTTTTTTCACCATTCTTACAATCTTCTAAATGGTATGTTGAATATAGGCAAAATATTGTAACACATATAAATTCATTAATTTTTATAATGAGATTTTAAAATTAATATTATATATTATGCTACCCTTCCATCCACCATTTGTTTCATTTAGTTAAAATTGTAAATTACAAAAAACTTTTTGTCAATTATAATTGTCGATTTGACAAATATAATTGACAAAACAACCAGCATGTCCCTTACTCATTATACTGAAATAGGGCATACTACTGTATATACAAAGAACAATATGCAAAAATGCATAAAAAATATTATAAAAAACATTATCTTTTAATATATAATATTAAAAGATTTAATTACATCAAGGAGGATACATATGAAGATGAAAAGGGGCATTACCACTTTATTATCTGTAGCCGTTCTCTCTACATCGCTTGTAGCATGTTCAGGAGCAGCTGAAAAAACTGTGGCAAAAGAAGAGAAAGTAAAATTAACAGACCAGCAGCTAATGGCTGATTTATGGTTCCAAACAGCTGGTGAAACAAAAGCGTTATACTATCAAGGATACAATATTGGTCAGTTAAAACTTGATGCAGCTCTTGCAAAAGGTACAAGCAAAAAACCAGCAATTGTACTAGATTTAGATGAAACTGTTTTAGATAACAGCCCTCACCAAGCGATGACTGTGAAAGAAGGAAAGGGTTATCCTTATAAATGGGATGAGTGGATTAATAAAGCAGAAGCAGAAGCTCTTCCTGGTGCAATTGATTTCTTAAAATATACGGAGTCTAAAGGTGTAGACATTTACTACGTTTCAAACCGTAAAACAAATCAATTAGATGCAACAATTAAAAATCTTGAGCGCGTTGGTGCTCCGCAAGCAACAAAGGAACATATTTTACTACAAGATCCGAAAGAAAAAGGGAAAGAAAAGCGTCGTGAACTTGTTTCACAATCGCACGATATCGTCCTATTCTTCGGTGACAACTTATCCGACTTCACTGGATTTGATGGAAAATCTGTAAAAGATCGCAATCAAACAGTCGAAGAAACAAAAGCACAATTTGGCGAAAAATTTATTATTTTCCCTAACCCAATGTACGGCGATTGGGAAGGTGCTCTATATGATTACAACTTCAAAAAATCTGATACAGAAAAAGATAAACTTCGTCGCGATAACTTAAAATCATTTGAAGTAAACAAGTAAAAGGATGGCATAAGCCATCCTTTTACTATTCTCCCCCCTCCTAATTCATCCTAATCCAATTATACGTATATCTGAACATTACATATATAAACCAACAAAATCAAACATTTTTTGACATTTTCTTTGCAATTCTATTACGTTATGACTCTTATATTTCTTTTTATAGTAAGTAGACTTATAATAAAAAGAATAGACAAACAATAAGAAAGGACTGAGATTACACAGCTTTATGAAAAAGGTAATTGTTATTTCTGTCGCCACTATTGCAATCGGTATCACATCCTTCGCTTACTTCGGCTCAAAATCTCCACTCCAAAATGAAGCGAAAGCTGTAGAAACACTAGAACATCCAAAAGAAGAGATTCCATCATTTCCAAAAGCAACTCATACAGCAGAAAAAATAGATGAGAACTTTTCACTTGTTACGAATCCAGACTCACTACTAGTGTTAGTAAATAAACATCGAAAATTGCCAGATGGTTATACACCAGATGATCTCATAAGACCAGACGTTCCATTTACATCCCCAAAAGATAAAGAAAAAACGTTGCTGCGTAAAGATGCTGCGACAGCTCTTGAAAAGATGTTCCTCGCAGCAAAACAAGAAGGACTCGAGCTTACAGCCGTATCAGGATTTCGCTCTTATAAACGGCAACAGTCATTACATAACATATACGTAAAACGTCAAGGTAAAGCTGAAGCTGATTCTGTTAGCGCTGTTCCTGGAACAAGTGAACATCAAACAGGCCTTGCAATGGATATTAGTTCTAAATCTGCAAAATATCAATTAGAACCTATTTTTGGCGAAACAGAAGAAGGAAAATGGGTAGCAGCACATGCTCATGAATTTGGTTTCGTCATTCGTTATTTAGAAGATAAAACAGATACAACGGAATATTCATACGAGCCATGGCATCTTCGCTACGTTGGCAACCCATACGCTACATACTTACATAAACATCACTTAACATTAGAAGAAGCAATGGGTGCAAAAAAATAAGAGAGCTAAATGGCTCTTTTATTTTTATTGCAGTAACTTTCGCTTCCATTCTTCGAGCCAAGGTGCACCTTTTCCCGTTTTCTTTGAGGCTTGCACCATTGCACCACGCCCTACTAAACAAACTTCTCCGGCTTCATTTTTTACCATATAGTGTAAATCTAAAGAGGAATTCCCAATTGTTTCAGCTTTTACATATACCTTTAAATGTTCATCGAAGAAAATTTGTTTCAAAAAGTTACATTGTAAATCAGCAACCACGATCATCGTTTCTGACGCTTCATGAGTCCATTCTTGCATAAAACCTAGCTCTTTAAAAAACTCAATACGTGCTTCTTCAAAATATGTAAATGCAACACCATTATTCATGTGTCCAAACATATCTGTTTCACAAAATCGAACTTTCACAGGAATGTAAAATGAAAAACCTTTTTCCCATCTCTCAAAGTCTTCAATGTAAGAAATCTTCTTCATGCTTTTCTCTCCTTTTTCTCTTATTCTAATAAGTAATATACTACATTTCAGAATAAACAAAAAATTAAAACGATAGAAACCCATATATATTTATTTTGATTTTTCAACATATAAATCGCTGCTATGAAGAACAAAAGGTGACCTGCACTCGTTTTCTCTCTTTGTTTTCACTTGGCATGAGGCAGGAAGAGGGTCTGACCGCTTCTATGCATGGCCGGATGCTCTCTCCCACATAAAAAGAAAGGTTTTATGTCAGTTTTTCAATTTGTATTTATATAAATATTGCCTCTTCGATTCGAAGAGGCAATATAGATTAGTAGTTATTGTCGCTACCAAAGAAATCTTTAAACGACTGAATTGTTGTATCACGGTTTAATGCTGCAATTGATGTTGTTAATGGAATACCTTTTGGACATGATTGTACGCAGTTTTGTGAGTTACCACAGTTTGCAAGTCCACCATCACCCATGATTGCACGTAAGCGATCTGCTTTATGCATTTCACCAGTTGGATGTGAGTTAAACAAACGAGCTTGCGAAAGCGGTGCTGGTCCGATAAAGTCAGATTTACTGTTTACGTTTGGACATGATTCTAAGCAAACACCACATGTCATACATTTTGAAAGTTCATATGCCCATTGACGCTTTTTCTCTGGCATTCTTGGTCCTGGTCCTAAGTCATACGTACCATCGATTGGAACCCAAGCTTTCACACGTTTTAAAGCATCAAACATACGACTACGATCAACTTGTAAATCACGCACTACCGGGAATGTCTTCATCGGTTTTATACGAACTGGTTGTTCTAATTTATCGATAAGCGCTGTACATGATTGACGCGGTTTACCGTTAATTACCATAGAACAAGCACCACATACTTCTTCTAAACAGTTCATATCCCATGCAACAGGAGTTGTATGGTTTCCTTTTGCATCGACAGGATTACGACGAATTTCCATAAGAGCCGAAATAATATTCATATTTGGACGGTATGGAATTTCAAATTCCTGGTCAAACGATTGTGCATCTGGTCCATCTTGTCTCGTAATGATGAGGCGGATTGTTTTCTCAGACATGTTGTTTATCCCCCTTCTCTTCATTCTTAGCAGCTACATCATGTTTTGAAGAATAATCACGTTTACGTGGTTTAATTAATGAAATATCAACGTCTTCGTAATGGAATGCTGGTGCATTTCCTGCTCCCTCAAATTTCGCCATTGTAGTTTTTAAGAAGTTCGCATCATCACGATTTGGGAATTCTGGTTTATAGTGTGCACCGCGGCTTTCATTACGGTTATATGCACCTATTGTAATAACACGAGCTAATTCAAACATATTTGCCAGTTGACGTGTAAACGAAGCACCTTGGTTACTCCATTTCGCCGTATCGTTAATGTTAATGCGTTTATAACGCTCCATTAACTCTTCGATTTTCGCATCTGTTTCTAATAACTTTTTATTTTCACGAACTACTGTTACGTTATCTGTCATCCATTCTCCAAGCTCTTTATGAAGAACATATGCATTTTCATTACCATCTAACGTTAAAATATTGTTAAATTTCTCTGTTTCGATTAATTCATTTTGCTCGTATAAAGCAGATGAAACAGCATCAGATGATTTTGAAAGACCTTTCATATATTCAATTGCATTTGGTCCCGCTACCATACCGCCATAAATTGCTGATAATAATGAGTTAGCACCTAGTCTGTTACCACCGTGCATAGAGTAATCACACTCACCTGCTGCAAACAGCCCTGGGATACTTGTCATTTGCTTATAATCAACCCATAGTCCACCCATTGAATAGTGAACAGCAGGGAAGATTTTCATCGGTAGTTTACGAGGATCATCACCTGTGAATTTTTCATAGATTTCAATAATCCCACCAAGTTTAATATCTAATTCTTTCGGATCTTTATGAGAAAGATCTAGATATACCATGTTTTCACCATTAATACCAAGCTTTTGCTCTACACATACATCAAAGATTTCACGTGTTGCAATATCACGAGGTACAAGGTTTCCGTATGCAGGATATTTCTCTTCTAAGAAGTACCATGGCTTACCATCTTTATACGTCCAAACGCGCCCACCTTCACCACGTGCAGATTCACTCATCAGACGTAATTTGTCGTCTCCAGGAATTGCAGTTGGGTGAATTTGAATGAACTCACCATTCGCATAATATGCACCTTGTTGATATACAGCAGATGCTGCCGTACCTGTATTAATAATAGAGTTTGTTGATTTTCCAAAGATGATACCAGGGCCCCCTGTTGCCATAATCACGGCATCAGCTTGGAAACTCTTAATCTCCATAGATTGTAAGTCTTGTGCGACGATTCCACGGCACACACCTTCGTCATCTACAACAGCACGTAAGAAATCCCAACCTTCATATTTCGTTACAAGTCCTGCTACTTCATGACGGCGTACTTGCTCATCTAATGCGTACAATAATTGTTGGCCAGTTGTTGCACCAGCGAATGCTGTACGGTGATGTTGTGTTCCTCCGAAGCGACGGAAGTCAAGAAGTCCTTCTTCTGTACGGTTAAACATAACACCCATGCGGTCCATTAAATGAATAATACCAGGCGCTGCTTCACACATCGCTTTAACTGGCGGTTGGTTCGCTAAGAAGTCACCACCATAAATTGTATCGTCAAAGTGGATCCATGGAGAATCCCCTTCACCTTTCGTATTTACGGCACCGTTAATGCCACCCTGTG
The DNA here is from genome assembly GCF_017498755.1 of Bacillus sp. XF8. NCBI lineage: Bacteria > Bacillati > Bacillota > Bacilli > Caryophanales > Bacillaceae > Bacillus > Bacillus sp. XF8. Next base: position 15,108 of record NZ_JAGDQK010000021.1, read on the forward strand.
CGCATACAGAATGTGAACGTTTTACTGGTACTAAAGAGAACAGTTCAACATTTACTCCTGCTTCCGCTGCCTTAATCGTTGCCATTAAGCCGGCTAAGCCACCGCCGACTACTATAAGTTTCCCTTTCATGCTCTCCCACTCCTTACTGATTTGCTAGCTGTGGATCGATGAACGCTAATAATGCACTCACACCTACATAAGATAAACCTAAGAAAATAGCTAATGTTACATAAGTAGAGATACGTTGTGAACGTGGCGATACTGTAATTCCCCAGCTAATGCAGAATGTCCATAGTCCATTCGCAAAGTGGAAAATTGTTGATACAACCCCAACTAAATAGAAACCAAACATAGCTGGATTATTTAAAATATCTGCCATCATGTCATAATTTACCTGTTTACCTAACAATGCTTGAATACGAGTTTCCCAAACATGCCAAGCTATGAAAATCAGCGTAACGATACCTGAGATTCGTTGGAAGACAAACATCCAGTTACGGAAATAACTATAAGATGTCGCATTGTTCTTAGCTGTAAATGCAATATATAATCCATATATAGCATGGTACAGTATCGGTAAAAAGATGACGAAAATTTCTAGCGCATACCGGAATGGAAGGAGCTCCATAAAATGAGCAGCTTTGTTAAAAGCCTCTGCCCCTCTTGTTGCAAAATTGTTTACTACTAAATGTTGCGTCAAAAAGACACCAACCGGAATGACCCCCATTAATGAGTGCCACTTGCGAAACGTATACTCGCGGCCTTTCATGTCCCCATTACCCCCCTTGAGTGTTTGACTGCTGCTTTCAGTATTAGTTTATAACAATAATGTTTTTTCACTATTGCTATAAGAAAAACTGAAAAAATTATTCGCAATATTTCAGCATAATTTGATAACAAGTTCATTTTACTCCTATTTTTGTCGAAGCGTCAAGAAAACGTATACATAATTTGTACATAATTTGCATATAATTTGCCAATTCTTTTTTTCTTCCCTTATATTCAGATTTTCCCAAAGAAAGTTCTGTTTTTATAAATGGGAAATGTTATATAATAATCCCTATAGAAAGAGGGGAATATTGTGAGCAAAAATACAATTGATATAGCATCTTTTGAAGATGTTTCATTGAACGCCTTCGCTTATGAACTGCTGCGTGAAGAAGTATTACCTGACCTAATTGGAAAAGAATTAGATGACATCTTATACTGGGCTGGCAGAAACCTAGCACGAAAATATCCGCTAGAAACGATTGAAGAAGTCATTCATTTTTTTGAAAAAGCTGGTTGGGGCCGCTTGAACATCATCGAGCATAAACGCCGTGAAATGCATTTTCAGCTAACAAGCCCGCTCATTACAGAGCGCCAAAAGCAAAATAGACATTCTTCTTACCAATTAGAAACTGGATTTGTTGCAGAGCAAATTCAAAAGCAGCGAAATGTTGTTGCAGAGTCATATGAAGAGCAAAAAAAACGTTCGGATTCTATCACATTTCTTGTAAAATGGGACGTAAAAGATCCTGTCGAAGTGTAGAATCTACATTAACAGTCAACTAGACATATAGGTTTAGTTGACTTTTTATTTTGGTATATTCATTCGTTTTTATGTTTTTAACATTCTGAAATTATAACAAAAAATAGAAGACATTGTAAACTACAACGTCTTCTTATCTGTTAAATAGGAATAAATAGTTTCTGCGACATTTTGCGGCATTCCCGCTTCGACAAATTCGGTCACAGAAGCTTCCTTCATTTTTTTTAACGAACCAAAATGTTTTAACAATACCTTTTTTCGTTTCTCTCCTACTCCAGGAATTCCATCTAAAGCAGATTGAATAACAGATTTCCCGTGAAGCTGACGGTGGAACGTAATCGCAAATCGGTGTACCTCATCTTGAATACGCTGCAATAAATAAAATTCTTGGCTATTTCTTTCAAGCATAACTGGCTCAGGAGGATCACCAATCATTAAATGCGACGTACGGTGCTTATCATCCTTAACAAGTCCAGCCATCGGAATATACAATCCAAGTTCATTTTCAAGCACATCACTAGCAGCTGCAAGATGTCCTTTCCCACCATCAATCACAATTAAATCAGGTAGTGGCAAATTCTCTTTTAAAGCACGTGTATAACGCCGGCGTACAACCTCTCGCATCGATTCATAATCATCCGGCCCTTGAACTGTCTTTATTTTATATTTTCGATACTCTTTTTTCGCTGGCTTTCCATCAATAAAGACAATCATTGCTGAAACTGGATTCGTCCCTTGAATATTTGAGTTATCAAATGCTTCAATACGATATGGCGTTTCAATACCAAGCTGCTTACCTAAATTTTCAACAGCCTTTATCGTCCGCTCCTCATCACGTTCAATTAAATAAAACTTTTCTTCTAAAGCGATCTTCGCATTCTTGTTTGCTAATTCAACGAGGTCTTTTTTCTTTCCGCGTTTCGGCTGCGTTGCATCCACTTCTAAAAAACGCTCTACTAATTCAGGGTCAATATTTCCTGGCACTACGATTTCCTTTGGTTTAAAATGGTTGTTTTGTTCATAAAATTGACCGATAAATGTTAAAAATCCTTCTTCAGGCTCATCATAAATTGGAAACATGGAGACATCGCGCTCGATTAACTTACCTTTTCGAACAAAGAAAACTTGCACGCACATCCAGCCTTTATCAACCGCATAACCAAACACATCGCGGTCAACTAAATCGCTCATAATCATCTTTTGCTTTTCCATAATCGCATCTATATGAGCAATTTGATCACGCAATTCTTTTGCACGCTCAAACTCTAATTTTTCTGATGCTTCATACATTTTCGCTTCCAATTCTGAACGAACTTCTTTATGTCCACCGTTCAAAAACTTAACAATTCCATCTACAATTTCTTGATTTTGTTTATCCGTTACCTCTTGTACACAAGGTGCTAAGCATTGTCCCATATGATAATATAAACAAACTTTATCTGGTATATTTGTACATTTCCGAAGCGGATACATACGATCTAACAGCTTTTTTGTTTCATGAGCTGATTGCGCATTAGGATACGGACCAAAATACTTTCCTTTATCCTTTTTTACATTTCTCGTAATAAGCAAACGTGGCTGTTTTTCAGCTGTAATTTTAATAAACGGGTATGTTTTATCGTCTTTTAATTGGATATTATATTTTGGATCATATTTTTTGATTAAATTTAATTCTAAAATGAGAGCCTCCAAATTCGAGGAGGTAACAATATATTCAAAATCAACAATTTCTCCGACAAGACGGAGTGTCTTCCCATCATGTGAACCAGTAAAATACGAGCGCACACGATTTTTTAATACCTTTGCCTTCCCGACATATATAACCGTTCCTTGCTTATCTTTCATTAAGTAACAGCCTGGTTGATCTGGTAAAATTGATAATTTTTCTTTTAAATGCTCGTGCACTCGCAAACCTCCGTTTCTTACATGTTTATCATTGTTGTTTCCAAGCAAAAACATACAATCGTTAAATCCCCAACATACGTTCTTTAATTGTAACGGAAAGCGCAAAAAAATGAAAACATTATACGTATTTTTGTCTTTTCAAATAGAATTTCACTATTTTTTTCATGCTAAACTAACAAAATAGAATTCTTGATTTTGTTTTTTAACCTTTAATCATGATGTGCTCTGCAAACGATTTGCGCATGAAACACCCAAAAAATCTATTCAAATATAACAATCAAAGAAAAGCGTAAAAAGGAGGATAACAATGGAGAAATATTTTGAAGACACACACCGTTTCGGTTCTCGTAATAGAATCCACTTAGAAAAGGAAACCATATGTGGTTGTTTTTATTGTTTAAAAATTTTTAACCCTAGTAAAATTACTGAATGGTGGGATGACGATGATACAGCAGTTTGTCCCTATTGTGGTATTGACTCTATTATCGGAGAGAATTCTGGATTTAAAATTACAGAAACCTTTCTAAAAGGAATGCATCAAAGATGGTTTGATTAAATAAAGTGAAACTTCCATCACTAATCAGTTTTTTACGAGTATCACTATCGTCTAATTAATCCTTAAAATAAAAAAGCTGCCCTACGGCAGCTTTTTCGGATTAGAAGTGTTTAGAAACTAATTCAACTAACGCTTCTTTTGGTTTGTAACCTAACGCTTGGTCAACCACTTTACCATCTTTTAATACGAAAAGGGATGGAATACTCATTACTTCAAAACTGCGAGCAGTTTCTTGGTTTTCATCAACGTCCACTTTTACAACTTTTACTTTTTCGCCTAATTCTGCATCGATTTCCTCTAATACAGGAGCGATCATTTTACAAGGTCCACACCATGGTGCCCAAAAATCTAATAATACAATACCTTCGCTTGTTTCAGCTGCGAAGTTTTGGTCAGTTGCGTTTACAATTGCCATTTTATTTCCTCCTTCAAGTGTATTCTACCAAAAGTATATCATTAACTTATATACGTGGCGAATATTATGTATCGTTATGTATTGTAACAAAAAAATGTACCTTTATACTATACAAAAATATAAGGTATATGCTAAAAAACGAGAGGCAGGGGACCTCTCGTTTTTCTATATATAGGGGTATTTCACTTGGAACTCAAGGGTTACTCAAATTAAGAATGTACTTTTAATTTTTTAAATTCTTCTGTTAATAAAGGAACAACTTCAAATAAGTCGCCAACAATACCATAATCAGCTACTTTAAAGATACTTGCTTCAGGATCTTTATTAATTGCAACGATTACTTTCGAATTAGACATACCTGCTAAATGCTGAATCGCGCCAGAAATACCACATGCAATATATAAATCTGGCGTAACAACTTTACCCGTTTGTCCAATTTGTAATGAATAATCGCAATACTCTGCGTCACATGCACCACGTGATGCTCCAACAGCGCCGCCTAATACATCTGCTAATTCTTTTAACGGTTTAAAACCGTCTTCACTTTTCACGCCGCGTCCGCCAGCAATAATGACTTTCGCTTCTGAAAGGTCTACACCTTCTGCTGTTTTACGCACAACATCTTGAATGATTGTACGTAAATCTTTTACATCAACTGTAATAGAAGACACATCACCTGTACGCGCTTCATCTTTTTCTAATGGCGTAATGTTATTTGGACGTACTGTCGCAAACAGAATGCCATCTGTTACAATCTTCTTCTCAAACGCTTTACCAGAGTAAATTGGGCGTGTAAATACAACATTACCACCCGTTACTTCTAGTGCAGTGACGTCGGAAACAAGACCAGCTTCAAGTTTTGCAGCTAGCTTTGGTGATAAATCTTTACCAAGCGCTGTGTGTCCAAATACGATTCCTTCAGGCTTTTCCTCAGCATATACAGCAAGAAACGCTTGTGCATAGCCATCGGATGTATATGATTTTAATTTATCATTTTCAACTGTCACAACGCGATCTGCACCGTAATGAATCAATTCATTTGCTAAAGATGCAATGCTCTCTCCAACTAGAAGGCCAACCACTTCACCGCCTTCTGCAATTGTTTTCGCTGCTGCTACTGCTTCAAACGAAACGTTACGTAGTGATCCGTCACGAACTTCACCCATTACTAATACTTTACGAGCCATAGATTTTCCCTCCTGCATATATAATTTCGTATTTTATTAGATTACTTTCGCTTCTGTATGGAGCAACGATACAAGTTCTTTTACTTGATCTTGCAGCTCGCCTTGTAACACTTTTCCTGCATCTTTCTTAGGAGGCAAATAGATTTCGATTGTTTTTGTCTTTGCTTCCACATCATCTTCCGCTAAATCTAAATCATCTAATTCTAATTCTTCAAGCGGTTTTTTCTTCGCTTTCATAATACCTGGAAGCGATGGATAACGTGGTTCATTTAAACCTTGTTGCGCTGTTACTAAAAGCGGTAGTGATGTTTCAATCACTTCCGTATCTCCTTCAACATCGCGCTCAATTTTCACGCTTGTGCCGTTAATTTCAAGCTTCGTAATTGTTGTTACATATGGAATATTTAACGCTTCAGCTACGCGAGGTCCAACTTGTCCAGACGCACCATCAATCGCTACGTTTCCACCTAAAATTAAATCTACTTCTTTATCTTTTAAATATTCAACAAGCACTTTCGCTGTTGTAAATTGGTCACCATTCTCAATATCATCTTCAATATTGATTAATACCGCTTTATCACAGCCCATCGCTAGCGCAGTGCGAAGTTCTTTTTCACTGTCTACGCCGCCAACTGTTACAACCGTAATTTCACCGCCTTGTGCGTCTCTTACTTGAATTGCTTCTTCAATCGCATATTCATCGTAAGGGTTGATGATGAATTCCGCTTCGCCATCGTAAATTGCACCGTTTTTAATTACGATCTTCTCTTCTGTATCAAATGTTCGTTTCATGAGTACGTAGATGTTCATTCCATTTACCCCCTTGTTTTTCAGAAAGATTCCACCAATTTTAATATTCTGTTAATTTATATTAAAAAAATAATTCGAACTACCTACCACTAAATGAAGGTTTGCGTTTTTCTAAGAATGCCGCTACACCTTCTCTTCCATCTTCACTCGTAAACACTTCACCAAATATTTGTGCCTCACGTTGTACACCTTCATAATAATGAGATGATTTTGTTGTTTGTAATAGCTCTAACACAGCACGAGTTGTCGCTGGACTTTTACTAGCAATTTGTTTTGCAATTTGAAGAGTATCCTCTAAGAGCGACTCTTCAGAGAACACACCATTAACAAGTCCCCATTCTAATGCTTGTGCACCTGTAATCGGTGTACTTGTTAACATCATTTCACAAGCCTTCGCTTTGCCAACGTAGCGTGGCAAACGCTGTGTACCTGCAAAACCAGGGATCAATCCAAGCGTTAACTCTGGTAAACCAAGCTTTGCACTTTCAGTTACAAAGCGCATGTGGCAAGACATAGCGAATTCAAGGCCACCGCCAAGTGCCGCTCCATGAATTGCCGCAATAACTGGTTTTGAGCATTTTTCTACACGCTCAAAAGTAACTTGTCCAAGCTGTGCTAGCTCTGTCGCCTGTTTTGCTTCCTCAACAGAAGTAAACTCTTTAATATCTGCTCCTGCTGAGAAGAAGCGTCCTTCGCCATGAAGAACGACGACGCGGATACTTTCATCCCTTTCGACTTGATCAATTAACTCAGTAACGTCATGCATAACTTGTGAAGACATAGCGTTAGCTGGCGGATGATTTAATGTCGCCACCGCGATATGGTCTTCCACTGTTACAGATAGGAATTTCAACAAGATCCCTCCCATTATTGACGATAACCACAAGCTGAAATAAGCAGCCCATGTACCGTTTTTGAAAGTGCGACCAAATCATATTTATGATCGCTCATTACCCAATTGGTCACAACTTCATCTACTGTTCCGAAGATCATTTGTCTTGCTACGCGAACATTTAAATCCGCTTGGAATTCTCCTTGTCCTATACCTGTTTCCAAAATTTCATCGATGACTTGTAAGTATCCTTTTAATACTTCGTTTATCTTGAGGCGTAAGTCTTGATTGGATTGGCGAAGCTCTAGTTGAGTGACGATAGCAAGAGGATCATTTTGTGACAACAGCAAGAAGTGCGTTTCTACCAACATAAATAACTTCTCTACAGCGCTTTCAATTCCTGCTGTTTTTTGACGAATTGTTTCGACAAATTCTCCCATCTTCTCCTGGAATAAGGATATCAATATATCTTCTTTATTTTTAAAGTATAAATAAATAGTTCCATCAGCAACGCCAGCTTGCTTTGCAATTTTAGAAACCTGCGCTTGATGGTATCCATTTTCTGCAATCACAATAACCGCCGCATCAATAATTTGGTTATATTTTGGTCGATTTTTTTTCACTTTACTGTCCCCTTCAAGAAGATGACTGAATGAATAATCATTCATATTTTAATAATACTGACTATTTACAATATTGTCAATCATATATTTTCAAAAAGAAAGGGCCTTTAGCCCGTCTGCTCATCCTCTTTCTTTTTCTTCTCTTCATCTATAAGGACGCGTCGTAAAATCTTCCCAACAGTTGTTTTTGGCAATTCGCTCCGAAACTCATATACTTTTGGAACTTTATAAGCAGCCAAATATTTACGAGCAAACTGATCTAACTCTTCTTCAGAACAAACTTCATCTTCTTTTAGTACAACAAAAACTTTCACGGTTTCACCACGATATGGATCTGGGACACCAATCGCAACCACTTCCTGCACCTTTTCATGTTCATATAATACTTCTTCCACTTCGCGCGGATAAACATTGAATCCGCTAGCAACAATCATGTCTTTCTTGCGATCTTTTATATAGAAAAATCCATCTTCATCCATATAGCCAACATCACCTGTGTGTAACCAACCATCCTGTAATACAGCTGCTGTTTCCTCAGGCTTATTCCAGTATCCCTTCATTACTTGCGGACCTCTCACAACAATTTCACCAATTTCCCCTGGAGGTAACGATTCTCCTGTTTCAAGTGACATAATGCGGGCATCTGTATCTGGCCACGGGACGCCAATGCTTCCTGGCACACGTTTTTCCCATAAGAAATTGCTATGTGTGACTGGAGATGACTCTGTCAGTCCATATCCTTCTACGAGCTTACCACCTGTAATCTTTTCAAATTTCTCTTGCACCTCTACTGGAAGAGGAGCAGAACCACTAATACAAGCACGAATCGAAGAAATATCATATTCCTGAAGCAGAGGACTATTTAAAAGGGCAATATAAATCGTCGGAGCTCCCGGAAACAGTGTAACTTTATGCTTTTTAATCGCTTCAAACACCATTTTCATATCAAACTTCGGAACAATTACCATTTTGTATCCTTGCATAACGGTTAAATTCATCACAGCTGTCATCCCGTACACATGGAAAAATGGAAGGACACCGAGAACCACTTCTTCTCCTTCTTTACAGTTATATAGCCAATGCACACCCATCAATGTATTCGATACAAGATTTTTGTGCGTTAACATAACTCCTTTCGGAAATCCTGTCGTACCTCCTGTATATTGTAAGAGCGCTAAATCATTTTCAGGATCACAAGGCACCTCTACCATTTCATCACTTTCTCTTTCTACCGATTTCCAAACATGAATCGTATCACTTTCGGCTACTTTTACAACAAGATTCGTTTGCTTCTTTTGTACAAGTGGATATAGTAAATTTTTTGGAAATGGTAAAAAATCTGCAATGCGGGTTACAATAACATGCTCGAGCTTTGTTGTAGATTGAACATTCGTAACTTTCGGGAAAACGAGATCCAGACATAGAATAACTTTCGCTCCAGAGTCATGGAGTTGATATTCTAGTTCCCTCTCTGTATAAAGAGGATTTGTTTGCACGACAATACCACCTGCGAGCAATGTACCATAATATCCAATTACAGACTGCGGGCAATTTGGTAACATAATCGCAACTCGATCACCTTTTTTCACACCAAGCTTACGAAGATAATTTGCAAATTGATTCACCTTACAATTCAGCTCTGAAAATATAATATCCTTCCCCATAAAGTGAAGCGCTTTCTTTTCTGGATACCGAGAAGACATCTGCTGTAAATACACATGGAGCGGCTGAATATCATAAGAAATTGTATCTGGAATTTCCTCTGGATAACTTTGTAGCCAAGGCTTTTCCATCTTCATTCCTCCTCCCTGTTCTTACAAGAATAAAATGAATGTCCATTCATGATGATTGTTTTCATTATATTATAGTCGTAATCGCGTTACAATCATAATATTCTGACTTTTGTATAACTATTCCATTGCAACTCCATAAACGTTTTTATTATTGTGCCATTGAGACATGTCGTTTCCTTTCCTTCTCTTGTAAAATTCTGTTCACCCTTCCATTTTGACTTTTCAACATATAAGTCGCTGCTATGAAGAAGAAAAGGTAACTTGCATTCGTTTTCTCTCTCTGTTTTAACTTGGCATGGGACAGGAAAAGGATCTGACCGCTTCTATGCATAGCCGGATGCTCTCTCCCGCCTAAAAAGAAAGGGTTTATGTCGTTTTTTTAATTTAAATTTACATATGAATGAAACCTATCCTATATATAACAACATCCTAATTGGCTTATACTTTCTGTTTCTTCTCCTGCTCCTCTTAAAGGTTTATTAACAAATTCACATTTCGAAAGCGTTATAGCGGTGAAAAATACCATAATGTTCTAAAGAGATTTTTTTGTCAGAATAGAAAGAAAATAATTGACACCGCAAAAACCTTCATAGTATGATTTCCGTGTTGAAACTGATAATCCTTTTCAATTAAAGGGATGAATCCTACTGCAATTGCAGAAAGATTATATATCATTTCAAAATAATTCATTTGGGGGAAAAAGATGAAAAAAGTTGTTAGTATTTTTATGGTCATCCTTCTATTCGTTGTCGGATGTGGCCAGCAAAAAGAAGAGAAGAAGGAAGTAAAAACAGATGATAAAAAACAAGCTATAACAATTAAACACGCTGAAGGTGAAACAAAGTTAGATAAACCAGCGAAAAAAGTTGTTGTACTTGAGTGGGTATATGCAGAAGATTTATTAGCACTTGGCGTTCAACCTGTCGGGATGGCTGATATTAAGAACTATAATAAATGGGTAAATACAGAAACAAAACCAAATAAAGATGTTGTAGATGTAGGTACACGTCAACAACCAAACTTAGAAGAAATTAATCGCTTAAAACCTGACTTAATTATTACAGCTTCATTCCGTAGTAAAGCTATTAAAAATGAGTTAGAACAAATTGCACCAACAATTATGTTCGATCCATCAACAAGCAATAACGACCACCTTGCGGAAATGACAGAAACATTTAAACAAATTGCAAAAGCAGTTGGAAAAGAAGAGCAAGGCAAAAAAGTATTAGCAGATATGGACAAAACATTTGCTGATGCAAAAGAAAAAATTGAAAAAGCAAACTTAAAAGATAAAAATATCGTAATGACACAATCATTTACAGCAAAGAATGTTCCAACATTCCGTCTAATGACAGATAACTCTACAGCGATGCAAATCACGAAAAAATTAGGTTTAACAAATGCATTTGAACCTGGTAAATCTGAGCCAGACGGCTTCAAGCAAACAACTGTAGAAGCACTACAAGGTGTACAAGATGCAAACTTCTTATACATCGTAGCTGATGACGATAACATCTTCGACAAACAGCTAAAGGGTAACCCAGCATGGGAAGAGTTAAAATTCAAAAAAGAAAATAGACTGTATAAACTAAAAGGTGACACTTGGATCTTCGGTGGCCCTGAATCTGCAAAATCATTAGCAAAACAAGTTGCAGATATAATGACAGCGAAGAAGTGATTTCACAATGAATAACTTACAACATACACTTCGAGCGAGTCTTATATTCGGAGGAGGAGCGACTCTCTTGCTCCTCCTTTTCTTTATTCATATCGGACAAGGGCAAGCAAATATTTCTTACAGCATGATTATGGATGCTCTCTTTTCTCCAAATCAATCTCTTGAACATCAAACATTAATTATTCTACGCCTGCCAAGAGCTACTATTGCGATTTTAGCTGGCGGAGCCCTTGCTGTATCAGGGGTTATTTTACAAACGTTAACGAAAAATCCCCTTGCTGAGGCAAGTTCAATGGGAATTCATTCAGGGGCATATTTTTTTCTAATCGCTGCTACCATTTTTTTACCTAAATACTTACAAGTACACTCTCTCCTTTTCACATTTATTGGAGGAGCGGTAACAGCTTTGTTCGTATATCGTATTTCTGGTGGTAAAAAAGGAACTCCGCTACGTATGGCACTAGCGGGTATGGTTGTTACATTAATGCTTTCTGCGTTTACCGGAACGATGCAACTTTTTTATGAAAATGAAACAGCTGGATTGTTCCTATGGGGCGCAGGATCACTGGTTCAAAATAACTGGAATGGCGTGCAATTTACAGTACCATTTGTTCTCTGTGCTTTTCTTGCTGCATTGTTCATGTCACGTAAATTAAATATACTTCTTTTAGGTGATGACGTTGCTGTTTCACTTGGAGAAAAAACAGGAGTAACACGTTTTATTGCCTTTATTGCCGCAATCTTTTTAACTGCGGTTGTTGTAACAGTTGTTGGACCAATCGGTTTTATTGGCTTAGTTGCACCTCATTTAATGCGCCTTATTGGCTATCGTCAACATTTCCCTCTGCTTCTCTCCTCTTTCTTATGGGGAGCTATTTTATTACTTGGAGCAGATGTCGTTGGTAGATTAATAGACCCAACTGGCGCTGAACTTCCTGTTGGTGCTGTCACTGCAATGATTGGTTCACCATGGCTCATTTACTTAGTTTATCGCATGATGAAATCCAAGCAATATATGAACGATAGCGGAGCGAATACAGCTGGCGCTAGCTCACGCTATTTCTCTTATACAAAAGTAATCATCATATCTACGATGCTGTGCATTATAACAATTGCTCTTGGCATTGCAATCGGCAGTAATTCCTATATCGAGAGTATAACAAATGTAATAACAGGGCAGCTTACACAATTTGATCAAAACATGATGATGAACCTTCGTCTACCAAGAATGCTCGTTGCTGCTGTAGCGGGAGCATGTCTTGCAATTAGTGGACTAGTCTTTCAAGGGATACTACGTAATCCACTTGCTGATCCATCTATCATTGGAATTTCATCTGGTGCAGGTGTTGGTGCTTTAACCATTATGTATGTCTTCCCTGCACTTCCAGGAATCTTCCTACCAATCGGTGCATTTATTGGTGGATTACTTGCAGTTGGAATCGTCCTCTTCTTTTCATGGAAGTCAGGATTTAGCCCAACGGCACTTGCATTAATCGGAATTGGTGTATCAGCACTCGGCTCAGCGATTATTCAAATCTTTATCGTGAGAGCAAACTTAAACGTAGCCGCTGCCTTAACTTGGTTATCGGGTAGTACTTACGCAAGAGGCTGGAATCACTTAGAAAATATAATTTTATATCCATCTCTTATTCTCGTACCAATCATCTTCTTCTTAATGAAACAGCTTGATGTTCTCGTGCTCGGAGATGACCTAGCAACAGGTCTTGGACAACGTGTAAACAAAACACGTTTTGCGCTTATTATCCTAGCGACATTGCTCGCATCAGTAAACATCGCCGCTGTTGGTACAATCGCCTTCTTAGGACTCGTTGCACCGCACTTAGCACGCATTGTTGCCGGGATGAATCACCAAAGATTGTTTATTTGCTCAGCACTGTTTGGAGCGATTCTTCTTTGCATCGCTGACTTACTTGGACGGACAATTGCCTATCCGAAAGAAATTCCTTCTGGGCTTGTCGTTGCTGTACTTGGCGCGCCCTACTTCCTTTGGTTGATGAGAAAGAGTGGGAAGAAAGTTAATTAAAAAAGCGAAGGCTTCTTTTGTTTGGAAGCCCTCGCTTTTTATCATTTTAACCGAGAAGACCCCCTCCTCTAAACGAAGTGAAGGTGGGGGTAGTTCAATAGTGCGGCATAAAATTAATATAAGCTTTATAAAAGAAATATATTACACATGAATACATCAATACATAAAATACCATTCTTTTCCCTCTTAATGCCCATGTTAATTTCTTATCTTGTAATGATAGTTCTATTCCACTTGCCTTTTTCACTTGACGTAACACTTGAAACAATTCACGATATTCATCATCAATTCCTAATAATAAGTACTCTTTACCATTTGTATATTTTATATATAAAAACTCACTTCCTCCCTTACGATCTAATACTGTTTTCATAGAAACAATTTCATCTAATTGATATACTTTTAAATCAACATCATTATAATACCGGTCTACAAAGAAAACATATAATCTTTCATTTGTAACAACCAAAACGCTATTAATGCCAAAATGCATAGCGAGAGCGCCTATTCCTAACATAGTTGCTGTTCCTGTTTGTGATCCCTTTACACGAGGATTAGATGCAATCATACTATATAAGATCTCTTCATTTTTCTGTAAATCACTGTGTACTTCCTGATAACAACGCTGCATTAAAATAGTTCTTGTGACTACCTTTTTGGCACGTTTTATTTTCTGTTTATCAACTTTTATTTCATCAGTATATTCCGCCAAATCTTCATCGCTATATTGTAAATTATTTAATCCCTGCAACAGCTCCTCTTTGCGCATCCTTTTCCCCTCCTATTATCTTTTTTAGTTTTTTCCGTCCTCTTGAGAGTCTGCTATAAACATTATCTGTTGTCAGCCCTAATTCAGAAGCAATCTCTTGCACACTATATTCATCTAAATACCTCTTTATAAAGATTTTTCTATCTTTATTATTTAAAGCTTCAATTAAAAGGTAGAAGGTTTCCTCTTGTTCCTCATTTGTTTGATTTGTATCTTTTATCTCTTCATATATATCCTGCTGAAATTCTTGTAATCGATAAGCCTGATTACTCTTTCTCTTAAAATCAATCGCTTTAAACTTCGCAACAGATATAAGCCAATTTCTAAACTTCCCGCGCTTCTCTTCATAACTTTCAATGTTGTACCAAATGATTAATAAAATATCGTCCACACATTCATCTACTAATACTTTACTGTGCGATGTATCCAATATACTGTGAACTACTTTATAAATTAAATCCCCATATTGATCAATTGCAGCATGTAGTGCCTTCATATCTTTCTTTCGCAATCCTTCTACTATTTCAGTTTCTCGCATCCCTATCACCACTCTTTGCTTCATTCTCTATTTACTTAATATACGAATTATAATGTTAGTTTTCTGACACAAATACAAAATTTACTTATGTATATTTCATATTATATCAATGTAAATATACAAAATAAAAAAGCAGGACAAACACCTACTCTCACGAATTTACTCTATGAATATAACCATTGGGGGGATAACATGTACCAAACCATTGAAGGCTTTCTAACAACGTGGAAATACGAGTCTGAGTCTACACAAAAGGTATTGGATGCATTAACTGATGAATCATTGAAGCAAGAAATTGCTCCTGGTCATTGGACTTTAGGCAGAGTTGCTTGGCATATCGTTACTGCAATTCCTGTGATGCTGTCAGGAACAGGTTTACAATTTGAGGGGGAAACAAAAGATTATCCTGTTCCAACTTCCGCGAAGACGATTGCGGAAGGCTATCGTAAAGTAAATACGGATTTTGTTGAAGCACTTCAAACAGAGTGGACTGATAAAGATTTAGCAACAATCAATGACTTCTTTGGACGTCCAATGCCGAATTCTATATTTTTAATGACCCTTATTAATCACCAAAATCACCATCGCGGCCAAATGACTGTTTTAATGCGTCAAGCTGGTCTCAAGGTTCCAGGTATTTATGGACCTGCTAAAGAAGAATGGGCAGCTGCAGGGATGGAAGCTCCGAAAATGTAATAACAAAAAAGACAAGGTGATTTACCACCTTGTCTTTCTCTGTAACTTGTTTCATGTGAAACTTTATAGTGCATCTTCATTCTCAATATTTCTAATTCCATAATAAGCAATCATAATACCAATAGCCGCAAGCGCTAATTGAAGTGGTAAAAAGGTTGCTAATGAGAACTCTGGCTGACTTTGACATGCAATCATCACAACAATTAAGGAAGAAACAATCGTTGTTGGAACAGAGTATTTACGCATACCAAAGTATAACGGGATTAACCCTGCCCCTGCAGCTGCAACGGCAAAAGGAACCAATTTTATACCTTCTTGAATCAACTCATCTATCGTTATTGTATTCGGAATAACTAACATATAGCTATTTAATGTAAAGAAGACACCCACTACAAAAATGTTAGATAATAAGACTGTTATAAATGTTAGCATTGCTGTAATTAATAACTTACTAGCAATGATTGTTTTTCGATTAATCGGATACGAAAACATGAGCAATATTGTTTTGTTTTTATATTCTTCGATTACTAACTTCGCAATTAATACTCCCGCAAAGACAATAAATGTCCCTCGCACCATTGCACTAGCCATTAAAAGAATCCCTTGAGAATTTCTTAGTTCTATATCCCCTTCAATCTGTGACACATAGCTTACACAAAACAACATTGCAACCATCAATATATTTGCGATAATCGCACCTTTCACATACCATCCAAGCTTAAATTTCTTCATTTCTAGCTTCATGAGTTGCAACATTTTATTTTCCTCCCTAGTTCATCTGTTTTATTTAAATAAATCCTCCTGTTCGATTTTATTGCTTATTCGCTGGTAATACTTTACGATAACTTCTAGATAGAAAATTCAAATAAATACGAAGATACTTCCAACTAAAATAGGCGATACTTCCCACGATTCCACCTATACCCAGAGCCCAAACCATGCTCCACTCCTGAGGGATTGATAAACCAGGGCCAATATCCATTTGTACCCATGTAGCTCCAAAGGAACGAATAATACCCGCAATAAATATAAGTACAGTGCAAAAACCGAAACCGTACGCAATCGTTGCCAAAACTGGAACAACAATAACGCTTAATAGTCCCGTCGTACAATAAAAAAACAGCATAGCCAATACGTCACTGACGGAACGAGTTGATTTTTTCTGCATGATATATTCACCTCTTCTGATTATTATTTGATATATATAGTACCTTTTTTACTTAAAAGCTCCACCTTATTTGATGCATCACCAATTACGCCTTCTTTTGTTTTTTCCATATTCGTTCTTTTCTTAAATCCATTTAAACGCACTACTATATCGGATGAGTCGCTGTTAGCAGCAGGCTGTAATGAAGTTGGAGCTTCTTTATAAGAGACACCAATATCTCCTGATTTTGTTTCTACAAGTAATGCCTTTCCTTCTATCGTCTCTTTAATCAATACTTCACCATCTGTCGAAGTAACTTTTGTCTTAGGGCTCCTTACATTTGTAAGGTAGTTATCACCGGTAGTAGAAGCTACAGATAGTTCCTGTAACGAACTATTTTTCAAACTTAGTTCCCCACCTTTTGATGTAAAATTACCTTTTTTTGCTGATAGTCCTTCAATCTTTTCAGCACCAGATCCGTTTGAAAATACAATATTTTTAGTCGTTACATCATTCATTTTTATATCACCAGAGCTATTATTCAATGTAATCGTATCTACTCCATTTTTTGGGATGGAAATATAAATAGTACCTTTCTTTCCAAAACTGAATCCTCCCGCAAAACCTTCCTTTTGCTCTTTCTGATCCACGACAATTTTCTTTCCATCCTTTTTCATTGTTACAGGATCATTCTTCTTATCTTCCTGCTTTCCCTCAGCTGCGATTGTTACTTTGTTTGATTCCGCACTTTTGAACGCAACATCCCAATTTTCGTTATTTATTTCTATTTCTTCTACGCTATCTACTGTAAAAGAAGTTTCTTTTTCAAAACTCTTTGCCCCTACTTCCTTGAGACCAAAAACTACTCCTGCAACTAGAACTATTAAAATAGAAGCTAACATCGTTTTCTTCATTTTTTACTCCCCAGTTCATTTGAAATCTACATCTCATTCAAAATTGTATCTGTATTTAAGCCACATCCATTTTATTCACTTTATAATAAGACAGATAGCCAATTGCAAGACCTAATAGACAAAACGCAATTGGTACTATAATGAAGTCAAACAAACTCATCTGTCCTCCCCCATTAGAAACAGTTGAGTTAATCAATAATCCAATTACTATAGACGAGGTAATCGTTGTAGGAGTTGACTTTTTTCTCATGCCAAAATATAAAGGAACTAAGCTAATTCCAGCCATCATAAATGCAGTAAGAAAAGTAGCTGGAATGGTGGCAATGATTTGTCCCATAGTAACACTTGTTTCAAAGAATCCTATCATTGGATTTAAGAAGAACGTTAACGTGCTAATAATAAAAGTAGAGATAATGATACTCACAAAACAAAATCCAAAGACAATTGCTAACTTAGCCTGCATTATTTTTTTTCGCTCTAATGGATAGCTAAACAATAATTGCATCGTTTTGTTCTTGTATTCATCAATAACTAAACGTGATAAAATGACAGCTGAAAAAATCATAAACGTTGTTCGAATAAAAATATTTGTTAAAGACATGAACCCTGCATAATCTAAAAACATTTGCTCACTCTCTGCTTTAGAACCCCATGCCATAAGACCAACAGAAGCGAAAATTGCTATGATACAAATTACTACTCCTTTAAAATACCTAGATAAGCGATGTTTTTTCCATTCTAATTTCATCAATTTAAGCATGGTGCTTCTCCCCCATCTACTACATTTTTTGCTGTACTTGTTTGTCCTTATTTAAACAAATCCACTTGTTCGATTTTTCTTATGGCCATATAAGCAATAAATAGACCAACGCACGCTATCATGATAGGTATCACAATAAAGCTGAATAACGAAATTTCACCATTCAAACTAGAAGCAAATAAACACGTAATAATAATTGCAGATACGAATGTTGTCCGCACTGAGTACTTTTTCATTCCAAAGTAAAGTGGGATTAAACTGATTCCTGTTGATGCTAAAGCATTCACAAATAGTTCCGCTGCGTTCTGAGTTAGAATCGCCACCGTTAACGGTTCCATGATTACTGGATGATATAAATTTAAAACATAGACGAAGCTAAACATAATAATCTCTGAAATGATAATAGCGCATAGCGTAAACAGTATAATGATGAGCATTTTTGCTGCCATCATTCTTTTACGATTAATCGGATACATGAACATGACTGTCATCGTCTTATTTTGAAACTCTTGAATAATAAATTTTGCAATTAAACTTGCTGCAAAAATCATAAATACCCCTCGTGAAAAATGATCAATAAATTGAAATGCACTATCATAACTATCAAGTTCCCCATCAAAAATAATCACTGGAATAAATATAGAAACGATAAAGATTGCAATGAGTGCCCCTCTAATAGTCGGCCACAACTTAAATTTCATAAGCTCAAGCCTCATTAAATTAAGCATGAATTCCCTCTCCATTTACAAGATTTAAGAAATACTCTTCTAACGAACTATGCTTTTTGTTTATACTTTCAATTTCTATGTCATTCATGATCAGCGTTTTAGAAATTGCTTGCTGTGTAGCTGTCATTTCATACACGCGAATCATACTTTCACTCATAATTTTGTAATTTGTTATGCTAAGTTTATTTTCTAAAATATAAGCCGCACGTTTCACATCTTGAACATGAATTTCAATGTACTCTGTTTGTTTTCCATTAATGCTCTTCATTGAAACTTCTTTTATCAATTTCCCATTTTGAATAACGCCGATCGTATCTGCCATTTGCTCCATTTCTCCTAAAATATGGCTAGAGACTAATAGGGTAATTCCGTATTCTTTGCAAAGCATTTTAAATAGGTCGCGCAATTCTCTAATCCCGATTGGATCTAGACCGTTGATTGGTTCATCTAAAATTAATAGCTCTGGCTTTGTCAAAATCGCTCTGGCAATTCCTAATCTTTGTTTCATCCCAAGCGAAAAATCTTTTACTTTTTTATTCTCCACGTTGTGTAAATTAACAAGATCTAATGCATGCTCAATCCCCTTCTTGTCGTAGTAACCCATATATTCGCAATGTAGATATAAATTTTCCTTAGCTGTTAATTTGTCATAAAAAATTGGATATTCGATAATTGTTCCCATTCGTTTTAACACGTCATATGATGTATCTGTTAATCTCTCACCGAAAATTTCAATATCCCCACTCGTTGGTTTTATTAAATTTGTAATCATCTTCATAATTGTTGTTTTACCAGCACCATTGGGTCCTAAAAAGCCGTAAATTTCTCCTTTTTTCACGTGCATGTTGACCCCTGAAATCACTTCTTTTCCCCCAAATACTTTTGTTAACCCATTTGTTTTTAATATATATGACATATCAATTTCCCCTTTCGCTTCCAGTTTATATTTCTATCATAGACAATGAACGTCTCTTTTTTCTTACCCATTCCTTACAAATTTCTTACGTTCAAAAAAAAGCTTGTAGAACATCCTTTTCTACAAGCTAAAACTCCATTTTTTTCAGCATAATTGTAAATACCGTTTTCTCATATGGCGTACTAGAAAGATGAATTTCTCCGCCTAACGCTTCCACAAGTCGTTTTGTAATCGTAAGTCCAAGACCGCTTCCTTGATACAATCGGTTCCTCGAATCTTCTAACGTATACATGCGTTCGAATACTTTATCAATATGAGATTCATCAATTCCTTTGCCGCGGTCCCATACATCAACATATATGCACCTATCATCATCTCTTAATGTAATACCGAGTGTTTTCCCATCATATCCATACGCAATTGCATTTGATATTAAATTATTTAATACCCTACCCAACACTTCTGCATTTCCGAGTGCATATACATTTTTCTCCGGTATATCAATATGAACCTCAAACCCTTTCGTCGTTACTAAATCATAAAATGATAAAATCTTTTCCCGGCACACTTCATTCATATTCACCTTCGTCATTTCGATTGCTTTATCTCCAGATTCTAATTTCGCCAAATCAAAAAACTTATGAATCAGTTCCATTACTTCCAGTGTTTTCAAATGCACCTTTTCTAGCAATGCTTGTTGCTCTTCTTTACTCATCGTTTTATCTGCATTTAACATTTCTATATACCCAAGAATAACAGTAAGCGGCGTTTTTAAATCATGTGAGATGTTAGAAAGCATCTTCCTCATGGAAATCTCAACCTTCGCATGATTGGCATTCGTTTTTTGCTTCGCATCTAATAAATGATTAATCGCTACTAATAATTTTTGCAGTTCTTTATCATCCGTTACAACTAATAATTTCTCACCTGTTTGCTGCTTTACAATATCCTGTAACTTTTCATATGTATAGCGCACATTTGCACTTTTACTTTTCTGTATTCGATATTGAAAATAAATAATACCTAATAACATAACAATAACAATTGTTAAAAGAGGGACCATACTATATCACTTCCAACTTATAGCCAATTCCCCATAGTGTTTTAATATATTCCGGATTAGAAGGATCATCTTCAATTTTCTCACGCAACCGTCTCATATGAACATTAATCACGTTATCATCGCCATAGTATTCTTCATTCCAAATGAGATTATATATTTGTGCTTTTGTAAATACACGATTTTGATTCTTCACAAATAGCTTTAAAATCTCGAATTCTTTCAAAGTAAGTTTTAGCTGTTTTTCGTTTTTTTGCACAGTAAAGTTGATTGGATCGATTTTCAAATCACCAATCTCAATCATTTCTTCTTTCTTCTCCGTGGCTGAATACTTGGTTGATCTTCGAATACTTGCCTTTACTCGCGCTGATAGCTCAATCATAGAAAATGGCTTACAAATGTAATCATCTGCCCCAAGGCCTAAACCGACCGCCTTATCAACATCCGTATCCTTCGCAGACATCATTAATATCGGAACAGCACTTTTTTCTCGAATAATTCTCACCACTTCTAAACCATCTAGCTTTGGCATCATAATATCTAAAATAATTAAATCAAATGAACCTTTTAAAAACGCTAGAACTCCTTCTTCTCCATCAGGTGCGATTGTAACTTGAAAGCCTTCTTTCGTTAAATATTTTTCAACCATCTCTTGAATCGAAATGTCGTCTTCTACTAGTAAAATATGATGTGACATGTTTCTATCCCCTTTTTTTACAATCATTAACAATTCAATTGTAACTGAAGTAGATAAAACTGAAAAGAATTATATGAAAATTCAATCTGACTTCATTTCTTTCCACAACAATGTTATGATGGAATTCACTACTATTGTTCACAATTCACTTTATATAAAGGAGATTTACCATGTCAGAAAATAAAAAAGTAAGTTTAGCTGATTTAATGCGTGAGCAACTTGCGAAGAAAAAGCAAGGAAATGGAAATGGCGCAAATGCTAAAAACCAAAATCAAGCAACGAAGAAACTACAAAGTCAGCAAACAAAGAAAACAAACAACCAACGTAGACGTACAGGTGTGTAAATGAACGGGCAAAAAAGAGCTAATATTTCACCAGGCCTGGAAGTTGATATCGTACTAAAGAAAGATCAACGTACTGGCACACTCACTCGAGGGATTGTAAAAGATATTTTGACAAACTCACCGTCTCATCCGCACGGCATTAAAGTGCGACTGCAAGATGGACAAGTTGGCAGAGTACAGCACATTGTGGAATAGAAAAAGGAGCTCATTTGAAATTGAGCTCCTTTTTTTATTCATAATTCATGTCGTTTTTTCTGTAAGTCGATATTCTTTGTCGAAACACCGATAATTGTGATTACCCTTTGATTTTTTCGATGAAGACTACTTTTAAATAGTCGCCTTCTTTAAATTGGTCAATTGTACGGAAATCTTCTGGTAAGGAATGTTCTTCCAATATTTTATATTTCCCATTCATTTCTTTAAATGCTGCACTGATAAAGCCTTTAAATTTTTTCATATCGAATGTGCTGCAGTTTGTAGAAGCAACGATAATACCGTTGTTTTCTGTAATTGCGATTGTTTCTTTTAATAAGTTTTTATAGTCTTTTGCCGCACTAAATGTATATTTTTTCGAACGCGCGAAACTTGGTGGGTCTAGTACAACCATATCAAATTTCATTTGTTTCTTCGCTGCATATTTAAAATAATGGAATACGTCTTCTACGATAATGTCTTGTGCTTCGTAATCAATTCCATTTACACTGAATTGTTCAATTGTTTTACTTAAGCTACGATTGGCCAAATCAACACTTGTTGTTTTTGTTGCTCCGCCAAGCGCTGCAAATACAGAAAATGCACCTGTGTAAGAGAACATATTTAATACCGTTCTCCCTTTCGCATATGTATCGCGAATTTGTTTTCGAACGTTACGTTGATCTAAGAATACACCGACCATCGCCCCGTCATTTAAATACACCGCAAAGTTTACTCCATTTTCTTTCACGATGATTGGGAACTCACCGCGTTCTCCCGTCACAAAGTCATCCTCTTCAATATATTTTCCTTTTGTATCAAAGCGTTTCTTTTGATAGATTCCTTTGAAGTTTGCTACTTTTTGAAGAGCTCCAATGATTTCATCTTTGAATGAATAAATCCCTTCGCTATACCAGCTTATTACATAATAACCATCATAATAATCAATGATTAAACCACCAAGGCCATCACCTTCACCATTTACGACGCGGAATGCCGTTGTATCATTCGATTTATAAAAGCCTTTTCGTTTATGTAATGCCGATTTGATTTTTCTCTCAAAAAAAGCTTGGTCAATATGCTCCTGCTCTTTTCTCGTCAAAATCCAGCCGTATCCTTTATTTTGTTTTCCATAGTATCCTTTTCCAAGAAATTGGTTCTTCTCATCAGCAATTTTGATGATTGATCCTTCTTCACGCACATCGTTTAAATTTTGAATTGCATCTTTTAAAATAAGTGGATAACCACTTTTAATTTCTTTTATAAATTTCGGTTTTATCTTTACAATTACTTCTGCTCGCATGCAATGTCTTCCTTTCCATTTGAATGCTTTCTATCTATAGGAAGCATTTAAAAAACGAGACTGAAAAAACAGCCTCGTTTCACTATACCATATTATTGCTTTGCTAGTACAACCAGCTCATCACCTGGCTAAAAAACAAAAAGGCTTTCCTCTTTTAGGAAAGCCTTTCTAATTTATTTTTCAATAACAACTTCTTGTTTCTGAAAGATAGAAACGATATATCCAACAAACATACCTATCAATCCTGGAATCAACCATCCAATGCCAACACTATAGAATGGAATTTTTTCTAAAATAGGTGCTAGTGCTGCAATTTGAATGTGTGCATGATTTAATCCATCGAAGAAGCTAATAACAAATGCTCCAATAATTCCACCTACATACATCGATAACGGAATACGAATATAATTTTCAGCTAATGATAATACGATTAGCACGATTCCAATTGGATAGATTGCAATTAAGATTGGTAATGCTAATGCATTTAGCTGTGTTAAGCCAAGGTTTGCTACCATAAATGCTAGCACACAGAAAATGAAAACAACTTTTTGATAAGAAAACTTCGGTAATAATGCTGAGAAAAACTCTCCACAAGCTGCGACAATCCCAACAGAAGTTGTCAAACATGCAGCCGCAATTGCTACACCAAGTAATAAAGTACCGGAGCTACCAAATAAATGATGAACAACGTTTGTTAAAATAACACCACCGTTTTCTCCCATTCCAAGAGATACACTAGAAGCCCCCAGATAAGCAAGCGCTAAGTAAACAATAAGTAAGCCAAGTGCTGCAATAATTCCTGCAAAGATTGTTACTTTTGCAATACTTTTCTTATTTGTAATCCCTTTCCCTTTTAAAGCATTGATAACCACATTTCCGAAAACAAGTGCCGCTAATCCATCTAATGTTAAATATCCATCAATAAATCCTTTGAAAAGTGGATCTTTGTACGTTTCTGTTGGTGCACCGAACTCTCCAATTGGTGTAATAAGTGCTTTAATAACAATAATTGCAATGACAGCTAATAAAATTGGTGTTAATACTTTCCCAATGCGTTCTACTAATTTCGAAGGATTTAACGCTAAGTAGAAAGTAACTGCAAAGAAAATAAATGTAAAGATAACAAGTGAATATGCTTGGCCCGCTACTGAACTTGATAAAAATGGAGCAGCCGCCATTTCATAAGCAACAGTTCCTGTACGCGGTACACTTACAAATACACCTAAGCATAAATAAATCGCAACGATGAAAACAAGTGCAAATAACGGATGCACACGACCTGCTAATTCATTAATATCTCCTTTTAAGGCAATGGCAATAACCCCCAGTAAAGGAAGACCTACTCCTGTAATAATAAAACCAAACAACGCAATCCATACATCCGTTCCAGCACCTTGTCCTAATGCTGGCGGGAAAATCATGTTTCCTGCACCGAAGAATAGCGCAAATAACATTAAACTTATTGCAAACATCTCAGATAACTTTAAAGATGATTTCACTTTCATTTACCTCCTAAAAAATTTATAAATAGACAAAATATTCAGAAATAAAAGCCCGTTACATTTCCTCTTTCAATCCTACTTCCCTTACAAAAGAACGCAAAAAACACCCGTCCCTAATAAAGGGACGAGTGTTGAAATCGTGGTTCCACCCTTATTCTAATAAAATGAATGTATAATAAAATAAACTCATTTTATAGCTCGTGCAAATTGATAACGGTTTTATCCGCCAAGAATTACAATGCATCATGCAGTTCACTCTTGAAGTTTAGAGGTGGTAAGTATATCTTTTCGTATTAGGAAGCTCACAGCCTAAGGCTCCCCTCTCTGAGAATCGTAAAAAATAACTCATGTCCTCATCATTACTTTTATAAAATATATTGTCGAATCTTGTTGTTTTTTATTATATGGGCTATTTTTTAAAAAATCAATAGTTTTATTTTTTCTGACAAAAAAATAAAAAGAGAGAAAGCGATAGCTCCTCCTCTCCTTACAACTGCTTCAATAATTCCTGTAACTCCTGCTCTGTAACATTTCGCCACTTCCCAGCTTCTAATCCATCAAGCTTAATATTTATAATGCGCACGCGTTTTAGCTTCGTTACTGTATATCCAAAAGCCCGGCTCATCCGGCGAATTTGCCTATTCATTCCTTGCGTTAAAATAATTCGAAATGTACTGCCATCTACCCTTGTTACTTTACACGGCTTCGTCATCCCATCTTTAATCTTCACGCCACGAGACATTCCGTCAATAAACCAATCTGTAAATGGCTTATCAACTGTCACTACATATTCTTTTTCATGCTCATGATCTCCGTGTAAAATTTGATTGGCAATCGCTCCGTCATTTGTTAACAAAATCAGTCCTTCTGACGCCTTATCTAAACGACCAACTGGAAAGATTCTCTCTGGATGATTGATATAATCAATGATGTTCCCTTCAATATGTTCTGCAGCGGTACAAGTGATTCCCACTGGTTTGTGGAAGGCAATATAGATTTTTTCTTTATTTTCCTTTTCAATCACTTTTCCATCAACCGTTACAGTATCATTAGGTGTAACAATCGTACCATGCGCACAAACTTCACCGTTAATTGCCACACGTTCCGCTTTAATAAGACGGTCTGTTTCTCGCCTTGAGCAGGATAATGCTTCGCTTATAAATTGGTTAATTTTCATGTCGTATTCCTTTTTCTTATAGATTATCCGAAAAGAAAAAGCGTCAATCTCAGGCGGTATACTTATGCCGAGATTGACGCTCTCTTACTTCGCAAAAACCACTAAATAAATAACCCCAATCACAAAAAATATGCCGCAACAAGCTAACAATACTTTTGCAAGTTTGTCCATAAACATAGTGTTTACCCCTTTTGCTTGGTTTTTTGCTATTTTAATTCGACAACTGTTACGCCGAGGCCTCCCTCGCCCATATCACCATAGCGGTAGTTTTTTACGCCGCGATGTTTTTTCAAGTAATCTTGTACACCTTGGCGAAGTGCTCCTGTTCCTTTTCCGTGAATAATGGATACGCGCGGGTAATTTGCAAGCTGTGCATCATCTAAATATTTTTCTACACGCATCATTGCATTTTCAAAGCGTTCACCACGAAGATCAAGCTCTAAGGAAACGTGGTAGTCTCTTCCTTTAACAGTCGCGACTGCCTTTTTCTCAGTTTGTTGTGGCGTATTAATGTACTCCATATCGGATTCTTTCACTTTCATCTTCAGAATACCAATTTGAACGTTCCACTCATTATCGCTTACTTTTTTCAGCAGCTGTCCTTTTTGACCGAACGTTAATACTTTTACTTCATCACCTGCTCGTAATTGTTGTTTTGGCGCTGTGTTTTTCACTTTTACTTTTTGTTTTTTCACAAGTTCTGGCGCTGCCCCTTCTAGGCGGCTTTTCGCTTCGATTAACTCGTGATCTTTCACGTTTGCAAGCTGAGCTTTACGTAATTGACGAAGTTCGTGAATGATGCCTTCTGCTTCTTTCTTCGCAGCTTCGACTTTTTCTTCCCCTTCTTTTTGCGCTTTTAATAACCTCTCATCGCGTTCATCATTAAATTCAATAATTTGACGTTGTAATTCGCGATGAAGTTTTTCAGATTGTTTACGATGCTCTTCTGCTTCATTCCATTCGCGCTCTGCACTTTTTTGGCTTTCTTCAAGCTTTGCAATCATATTTTCAATTTTATTTGTATCCGTACTAATATGATTACGAGCACGATCAATCACGCGATCAGATAAACCAAGGCGTTTTGAAATTTCAAAGGCGTTACTGCGTCCTGGTACACCGATTAATAACTTATAAGTTGGGCTTAATGTGTTTACATCAAACTCCACACTCGCGTTAATCACTTGTTCACGATTGTAACCATATGCTTTTAGCTCTGGGTAATGCGTCGTTGCGACAACGCGTGCTCCGCGGTTATATACTTCATCTAAGATGGAAATCGCAAGTGCTGCCCCTTCTTGTGGGTCTGTTCCAGCACCTAATTCATCGAATAACACTAAGCTTTCAAAATCAGCTTTTTCTAAAATATCTACAATGTTCACCATATGTGAGGAGAACGTACTTAAGCTTTGTTCAATCGATTGTTCATCACCAATATCAGCAAAGATATTTTTAAATACACAAATCTCTGATTCATCTAATACAGGGATATGAAGGCCAGATTGCGCCATTAATACACAGATGCCGACTGTTTTTAATGTAACCGTCTTACCACCTGTATTCGGTCCTGTAATAACGATTGTTGTGAAGTCTTTACCAAGCATAATATCGTTTGGAACAATGACTTCTGGATCGATAAGTGGATGACGAGCTTGTCGTAAATCCATATATCGCTCATTATTTACAATTGGCTTCGTTGCTTTAATTCGTTTCGCATAAAATGCTTTCGCAAAAATGAAATCGAGATTTGCGATAACCTCTACGTTCGCTAACACAGTATCAGCTTCTACTGCTACCTCTTCTGTTAACATCATTAAAATGCGTTCTACTTCTTGTTTTTCCTTCACACGTGCTTCTTGCAACGCGTTATTTAGTTCCACAATGACTTGCGGCTCAATAAATAACGTTTGTCCAGACGCGGATTGGTCATGGACAATACCACCATATGCACCACGGTATTCCTGTTTTACAGGAATTACATAGCGATCGTTACGGATTGTTACAATTGCATCTGATAACATCTTCTGTGCATTAGAAGATCTCGTCATATTTTCAAGTTTCTCACGAATACGACTTTCTGCAGTGCGAATTTGGTTACGAATGCCGCGCAGTTTATCACTTGCACTATCAACAACTTCGCCACCATCACCAATGCAGCTTGTAATTTTCTTTTCTAAATCATATAAAGACATAATTTGTGCCACATGCGTTTCTAAAATTGGAAGCTCTACACCATTATCGATCATATCTTCAATAAATCGCTTCATTTGGCGACTACCATACATCGTACTCGCAATATCAAGAAGTTCATGTGGGCTCAGCATACTTCCAATTTTCGCACGCTTTACATTCGGACGAATATCAAAAATCCCTCCGAGCGGTACATGCCCTTTTAAGCGAATGACTTTCGCTGCTTCATCCGTTGTTTCTTGCATTTCTACAATTTCTTCAAAATCTGTACTAGGCAGTAGGCTCTTCACTTTATCACGACCAAGTGAAGAAGCAACATGCTCAAGTAATTGTTCTTTTACTTTGTTATATTCTAATACACGCAACGTTCTTTCTAACATAAGTTGCCTGTCCCCCTTGTGTTACTTATTCCGTTTAATATAGTCTAATAAACGTTCAATATTCCATGTGTTAATCACGGTATCTTTTTGAATCCAGCCTTTACGTGCTGCCGCTACACCTGTTTCCATATCTTCTAACATTTCAAGTGTATGAGCATCCGTATTAATCGCTACTTTTACACCAGCATCTTGTGCTTGCTTTAATAGTTTTGCACTTAAATCTAAGCGGTTCGGATTCGCATTTAATTCTAAAACTGTATCTGTTTCTTTTGCGAGTTCAATGAGTAAATCTGTATCTACATCGTACCCTTCGCGGCGTCCAAGAAGACGACCTGTTGGATGGGCAATCATTGTAACATGCTTATTTTCAATTGCTGCGCGCAAGCGTTTCATAATCGTTTCACGATCTTGTGAGAAACTAGAGTGGATTGCACCAATGACATAATCAAGCTCCGCTAATACTTCATCATCAAAATCTAGCATTGCATCTGGTAAAATGTCCATTTCGATTCCACGTAAAATTGTGATATCTGGGTATTTTTCGTTAATGCGCTCAATCTCTTTTCCTTGTTCACGAAGGCGCTCTTTCGTTAAACCGTTCGCTACTTTCAAGTATTGTGAATGGTCGGTAATTGCCATAAACTTATACCCACGAGCGCGGCACGCTTGTACCATTTCTTCAATCGAAAAGGCACCATCACTCCATGTTGTATGCATATGTAAATCACCTTGTATATCAGAGAACTGAATTAAATTTGGATATTCTTTAATTAATTCAATCTCTTTTCCGTCTTCACGTACTTCTGGCGGAATGAATGGCAAACCAAAATGAGCAAAGAATGCTTCTTCTGTTTCAAATGTTTTCACTTCACCTGTTTCTAAGTTTTCCACACCGTACTCACTAATTTTTTCACCTTTATCTTTTGCAATTTGGCGCATTCTTACGTTATGATCTTTTGAGCCTGTAAAGTGGTGAAGAGTTGTAATAAATTCTTCAGGTTTTACAAGACGGAAATCAATTGAAATATCATATTCATATTGCAGACGAACCGATACCTTTGTATCACCGCTCGCAATGACTTCAATCATATTATCAAACTGCAATAAATGCTCACGTACCACTGCTGGCTCTGTCGTTGCGATGATGAAATCTAAATCTTTCACTGTTTCGCGAACGCGGCGCAAACTGCCAGCGCGCGAGAATCGAGAAATTTCCTGGATATTCGACAATTTCTTCTCTATTTCCCCGGCAATAGGCAAGACCAATGCAATCGGTAAACGTTCTGGACGAGAACCAACTTGAGCAATCGCTTCTAATATTTTCTCTTCCGTTTTCTTACCGAATCCTGCGAGTGCCTGCACTTTATTTTCTTCACAGGCCTTTTGCAATGTTTCCATATCAATTACGCCCAGTTCTTTATACAGCTTTGCTACTTTTTTACCGCCAAGCCCTGGTAATTTTAATAATGGTAATAGGCTGCTTGGTACTTCTTTTTCAAGCTCCTCTAATACTTCTGAAGTTCCGCCTTCAATATATTCTTGAATCACTGCTGCTGTTCCTTTTCCGATGCCTGGAATCTTTGTGAAATCTTCAATCTCAGAAAGACTACGATCATCGCTTTCTAATGCTGCTGCCGCTTTACGAAATGCGGATATTTTAAATGGATTTTCGCCTTTAAGCTCCATAAAAAGGCCGATTGTCTCCAGTAATTTAATCACTTGTTTTTTATTTACTTTCATTCTTGCCCCGCCTTTCTTTCATAGAAAAAAACTTCTCTTTCCGAAAAAAGAGAAGTTATACTCTGCTACCTGTCTGCCATAGTTCCTTCACCTTTTCAGAAAGAATCGGTGTATCGTCTACAATTATTTTGCTAATTGATGATTTTTGCAGTGGCGTTTGTACTTGTTCAATCGGAAGGATTGTTCCAATAATAATTAAGACAAACAAAATAATATACACTTCTAAAAAGCCAAGAAGTGCCCCAGCAAACGCATTTACCTGCTTTAAAACTGGGATTTCTGTAAACATATTCAGCAAATTACCAAGCAATGAAAGTGCGATTTTTGTAATAATAAATAATACAATGAACGCAATTGCTTGATAGAAGACTGCTTCGATATTATTCGCATCAATCCATTCCGGAACAGATACGTTCTTATCAAATGGATACGGAATAAATTTCTCAAGCGCTGGCGCTAAATCTTTGCAGTACCAGTATGCAACAAGGTATGCGATAATAAAGCTTGTTAACTTTACGAGTTGCAGGACAAACCCTCTTCTTAAACCGAGGAAAAATCCCATAACAAGCAGTACAATGATAATAATATCAATCATGTTATTCCATTCCTTTTTTTGTCATACTTTCTTTCAATTTTTCATGTTCATCTTTTAATTTTATGTAATCGTGTATGACGTTTACCGCCGTCAATACCGCTAGTCTACTCGTATCAAGCGAAGGATTCTTGGCATTGAGTTCGCGCATTTTATCATCCACAATCGCTGCTACCATGCGGATATGACTTGTACTTTCATCGCCAACAACTGAATATTGTTGACCATAGATTTCTACATTAATTCGACTTTTATTTCCCTTTTGTTGTGACAACTCACCGGCCTCCAATCACGTACAGAATCCTAAAGTTTATCATACCATGAACCATCATAATATGGAAACAGAAAGAACAATCCGATATGATAAAAATAACAATATAAAAAAGGAGCGACTACTTTGTCAAATTCTATCGTAATCCAAACAAATCCTGCAACAATTGAAGACATGCGGCAGCAGTATAAACAAGCAATTGCACCGAAAGTCCCACAGGGCGGTGTCTTTATGGCAAAAGTCCCATCTTGTACAATTACGGCCTATAAATCAGGCAAAGTAATGTTTCAAGGTATTCGTGCAGAGGAAGAATCAGCACGTTGGCAAAATGTTTCTCAAGCACCTAAATCTTCTGTTAAGAAAACGGCAAATTCACACCGCTATGCCCCGCCCTCTTCCATTGGAACAATGTCTATAGCCGGATCCGATGAAGTAGGTACTGGAGATTACTTCGGACCGATGACAGTTGTTGCTGTATATGTCGATGCGAAGCAAATTCCGTTGTTAAAAGAACTTGGGGTAAAAGACTCTAAAAACTTAAATGATACGCAAATCGCTGAAATTGCAAAACAACTCCTTGCTGTTGTTCCTTATAGCTCTCTTGTTTTGCATAATGAAAAATATAACGAGCTGTTCGAAAAAGGAAACAATCAAGGTAAGCTAAAAGCACTCTTACATAATAAGGCTCTTACAAATTTACTAGCAAAGATTGCGCCGACAAAGCCAGAAGGTATTTTAATCGATCAATTCACGCAGCCTGATACATACTATAAATACTTAGCAAAACAAAAACAGGTACAGCGCGAAAACGTGTATTTTGCAACAAAAGGCGAAAGTGTCCATTTAGCAGTTGCCGCAGCTTCCATTTTAGCTCGCTACTCATTCGTAAAACAGTTTGATGAATTAAGCAAAAAAGCGGGTATGCCACTTCCGAAAGGAGCAGGCAAGCAAGTTGATATCGCCGCAGCAAAATTGATTCAAAAGCTAGGCAAAGAACGACTTCCTGAGTTTGTGAAACTTCACTTTGCAAATACAGAAAAGGCATTTCGTTTATTGAAAAAATAGCTATTTTTTAGTATCGACAATATATAAATGAACTAAACAAGGCGAAAAGAATCCCTATTTCTTTTCGCCTTGTTTTTTGTTATAATTTAAATATACAGAAATTTCGTTTTATTCATTTTTAATTCTATACATACTCATTATAAAACTATATAAAAGAGGGGATTACTTTGTTATTACTACAAATGATTTTGAATGTTTTAATGGGTAAACCACATGAAAAACAAAGCAGGATTAGAGAAAATATCCGATTATTAAATGATGAACCTAAATTTAACGAATTAATAGAACGGTATGGTAGATTGTTCCTGTTCAAATTTCGAGTTCGTAAACATATTGGTACGTACGATGCTTACGAACTAATTCACAATCCTAAAAAGCTTGGACAATTTTGTAAAGAGATTGAGGAAATCATTACGAAGTAATAACTAATTGAAAATAAGCCAAATAATAACATATAAAGAAGAGTAGCTATTTTAGCTACTCTTCTTTATATGTTTAGCTTCGTTTTTGCTTCTTATTTGATGAAGGTACTTTATAAGAACCCGTTTCATGCGTAGTAGTTCCCTGTCCTTCGACTTCCGGAGAACCAAGGCTTGCTCTGGAAGGGTCCTTTTTCACTTTTTTGCCCATTATACTCACCCCTTAGTGTTACTTTTTACTTAGAGGTAAGAAAGTATACGGCACAAAAAAGCGAGAGGATTCCCCTCTCGCTTTTTGCATATCTTAAAACTCCGAAGAACCTGGAGTTCTTGGGAATGGAATTACGTCACGGATGTTTGCCATACCAGTGATGTACATTAGGAAACGCTCGAAGCCTAGACCAAATCCAGCGTGTTTTGTACCGCCGTATTTTCTAAGTTCTAAGTACCACCAGTAGTCTTCTTCGTTCATGCCTAATTCTTTAATTCTATCTACTAAAACATCCATTCTTTCTTCACGTTGACTTCCGCCGATTAATTCACCGATGCCAGGAACTAGAAGGTCAGTAGCAGCTACTGTTTTGCCATCTTCGTTCATACGCATGTAGAATGCTTTAATGTCTTTCGGATAATCTGTTACGAATACAGGGCGTTTGAAGATTTCTTCTGATAAGTATCTTTCATGCTCTGTTTGTAAGTCAATACCCCATTCTACTGGGTATTTGAAGTCAGCACCTGATTCTTGAAGTACTTTAATTGCTTCTGTATATGTGATGCGACCAAAGTCAGAGTTGATTACGTTGTTCATACGCTCTAGAACTGTTTTATCAACAAAGCTGTTGAAGAATTCCATTTCTTCTGGTGCATGCTCTAGTACATATTTCATTGCATATTTCAGCATATCTTCTGTCAGATCCATTACATCTTCAAGTTCAGCAAATGCAATCTCAGGCTCAACCATCCAGAACTCCGCTGCGTGGCGAGTTGTGTTTGAGTTTTCTGCGCGGAATGTAGGTCCGAATGTGTATACATCACGGAACGCTAATGCATAAGCTTCAGCATTAAGTTGTCCACTTACTGTTAAGTTTGTTTCTTTACCGAAGAAGTCTTTTGATTCGTCAACTTGTCCGTCTTCACCTTTTGGTAAGTTATTCAGATCTTGCGTTGTTACGCGGAACATTTCGCCTGCACCTTCTGTATCACTACCCGTGATAATTGGTGTGTGAACATGTACGAAACCACGCTCTTGGAAGAATTGATGAATCGCAAACGCTGCGATAGAACGCACTCGGAATGTTGCAGAGAATGCATTTGTTCTTGGACGTAAATGAGCGATTGTACGTAAGTATTCAAACGTATGACGTTTCTTTTGAAGTGGGTAATCAGAATCTGATAAGCCCTCAACGTCGATTTTTTCTGCTTTAATTTCAAATGGTTGTTTTGCCCCTGGCGTTGCAACTAGTTTACCTTCTACTTTAATTGAAGAGCTAAGCGGAAGCTTCGCAATTTCTTTAAAGTTATCTAACTCTGTATCGAAAACAATTTGCACGCTTTTGAAGAAGCTACCATCGTTTAATTCGATAAAACCAAATACTTTTGAATCACGTAAGTTACGAATCCAACCTGATACTTGTACTGTTTGATCTACGTATTTATCTGTATCTCTATACAGACTTTTTACTAATGTGTTTTCCATAGTGAAATTCTCCTTTGCTGATATATTTGAATACAAAAAAACCTTTCATCCATAAAGGGACGAAAGGTTAAACTTCGCGGTACCACCCAATTTGTCATAAAGACCAACTTTAACTCGTATGTAATACATACTTCCCGGTTTGTAACAGGCCGGATTCCCGTCTAAGTCTACTCTTGAATATAAGATTCAATTTCGGTTAGCAACTCCAAGGTGTTCTTCACATATACCGCCTCATCAGGCTCTCACCGTCCCTGACTCGCTATGGATTATAGTATATACTACTTTTCCTTATCATCGTTTTTCATTTTGTTAAACTAAAATTAATGTACTACATTCATGAGAAAGATGCAAGGTGTCGTTCGATATATCAGCGATTTTTATAATATATCGACTCTTCTACAATATACGACACGAATTTTACCTACAAAAAAAGAAATGCCGGAAAAATTCCAGCATTTCTTTTTTATTACTTACGTAACTCCGCACCAAACTTCTCTTCAACCGCTGTTAATACACGATTATGTGCTTCTGTTACTTCTTCGTCTGTTAATGTACGTTCTGGATCGAAGTAGTTCATAGAGAATGCAAGTGATTTCTTGCCTTCTTCCATTTTTTCACCTTCGTATAAGTCGAATAGTGTTACTTCTTTTAACAGTTCTCCGCCTGCTTCCGCAATTACTTGCTTCATTTCGCCAGCTTTTACTTCTTTCGCTACCACAACTGCCATATCACGTGTCATAGATGGGAAACGTGGAATTGCTGAGTAGTAAGTCTCTTCTGTCTCAGCAGCAAATACTTTTACTAGAGACAATTCGAATACGAATGTATCCTTCACATCTAATTGTTTTTGCGCTTCAGGGTGTAATTGACCGATGAAACCAATTACTTCTCCGTCTAGTAAAATGTCAGCTGTACGTCCTGGATGCATGCCTTCACGTTTTGCAGGAGCATATGTGATGCTGCTTGCGACACCAAGTACGTCGAATAATCCTTCTAACACACCTTTTGCAACGAAGAAATCAACAACTTTTTTCTCACCTTGCCATGCATGGTGAAGAGCAAGACCTGTCATAACACCAGCAAGATGTTGTTCTTCTTTCGGAAGTGCACCTTCTTCTGTTGGTAGGAAGATAGAACCTACTTCATATAATGCAACACTATCGTTTTTACGAGCGTTGTTATATGAAACTGCTTCTAACAATTGTGGCACTAGGCTTAAACGAAGTTGACTACGCTCTTCACTCATTGGAAGTGCAAGATTTACAGGAGCTTTTTCGTTTGGCTCAACCATATATTGTTTCGCTTTATCAGCACTTGTTAATGAATACGTAATTGCTTCATATAAACCAGCGCCTTCTAAGAATCGACGTACTTTACGGCGTTTTGTTTGTGCCACTGTTAATTTACCACGCGTCATTGTACCAGTTGGTAAGGTAACCGGAATATGATCGTAGCCGTATAGACGACCTACTTCTTCAACTAAGTCTTCTGCGATTGTAATATCAGGACGACGTGCTGGCACGTTTACATGGAATGTTCCTTCTACTTCTGTGAATGGGAACTTCAAGTTTGTAAAGATTGTACCCATTTCACTAGCAGTGATTTCTGTACCTAATACACGGTTTACTTTTTCAGCTGTAACGGATACTGTACGCTCTTGTACTTGTAAGTTATCAACTTCTACCACGCCTTCAAGTGCTTCTCCACCAGCATATTTCGCCATTAAAGCTGCTGCGTGTTGAATTGCTTCAAATGTACGTGTTGGGTCGATTCCTTTTTCAAAACGTGCACTTGATTCACTGCGAAGACCTAAGTCTTTTGATGCGCGGCGCACTGTTTGACCTGCAAAGTATGCAGATTCAATTAGAACGTTTACTGTATCGTTATCAACTTCAGATTCTGCCCCGCCCATTACACCTGCAACAGCTAATGCTTTTGTACCGTTTGTAATTGCAAGGTGATGTGCTTGTAATGTACGTTCTTGATCATCTAATGTTTGAATTTTTTCGCCTTCTTTTGCAAGACGAACAACGATTTCTTTTGAACCTAATTTATCATAATCAAATGCATGTAATGGTTGACCGTATTCAATTAAAATATAGTTTGTAATATCAACTACGTTGCTAATTGGACGAATGCCAGCTGCCATAAGACGAGTTTGCATCCACATTGGTGATGGACCAACCTTTACGTTCTTCACCATTTTTGCAATATATAATGGATTTTGCTCTGTTGCTTCTACACTTACAGAAATATAGTCAGACGTTTTTTCTGCTGTTTCTTGTAAGTCTACAGCTGGAAGTTTCACTTCACGGCCGTAAATAGCAGCCACTTCGTATGCAACACCTAACATGTTTAAGCAATCTGCACGGTTTGGTGTTAAACCAAGTTCAAGTACTTCATCGTTTAAGTTTAAAATTTCAAGTGCATCCGCACCAACTTCTGCATCACTTGGGAAGATGAAGATACCAT
Source organism: Bacillus sp. XF8 (assembly GCF_017498755.1). NCBI lineage: Bacteria > Bacillati > Bacillota > Bacilli > Caryophanales > Bacillaceae > Bacillus > Bacillus sp. XF8. Next base: position 52,048 of record NZ_JAGDQK010000021.1, read on the forward strand.
CTGCATATTCTTTCGCAACTAGTTTCCCTTCAATGCCAAGCTCTTGCAGTGCACAAACCATACCGTGAGAAGCTTCACCGCGTAGTTTTGCTTTTTTAATTTTAAAGTTACCAGGAAGTACAGCGCCAACTTTTGCAACTGGTACTTTTAAACCTTTTGCAATGTTAGGAGCACCGCAAATGATTTGTACTGGTTCTTCTTCACCGATGTCGATTAAACATTTGCTTAATTTATCAGCTTCTGGGTGTTTTTCACACTCTAATACGTGACCAACTACAACACCTTTTACACCTTTATTTAATACTTCAACGCCTTCTACTTCAATACCACTTTTTGTGATTTTATCTGCTAGCTCTTGTGCTGTTATATCTTTAATATCTACATACTCTTGTAACCAACGATATGATACGAACATATTTATCCTCTCCTTCCCTTACGCTCGTTTGAATTGTTGTAAGAAACGTACATCATTTGTGTAGAAATGACGAATGTCATCAACGCCGTATTTCAACATTGCAATACGCTCTGCACCCATACCAAATGCGAAACCTTGATATTCTTTTGAATCGTAACCAGCCATTTCAAGTACGTTTGGATGAACCATACCTGCACCTAAAATTTCAATCCAGCCTGTTCCTTTACAAGTGCCGCAACCTTTGCCGTGACACATCATACAAGAAATATCCATCTCTACAGATGGCTCTGTGAACGGGAAGAAACTTGGACGAAGACGGATTTCACGATCTTCACCGAACATCTTTTTCACGAATACTTGCAGTGTACCTTTTAAATCACTCATGCGAATGTTTTTGTCGATTACAAGACCTTCAATTTGCATGAACTGGTGTGAATGCGTCGCATCGTCATCATCACGGCGATACACTTTACCAGGGCAAATAATTTTAATTGGGCCTTTTTCTTTATTATTTTCCATTGTTCTTGCCTGCACAGAAGATGTATGTGTACGTAGTAATGTTTCTTCTGTAATGTAGAAAGTATCTTGCATATCACGCGCTGGGTGATCTTTCGGTAGGTTTAATGCTTCGAAGTTGTAGTAGTCTTTCTCTACTTCTGTTCCTTCTGCAACTTCATATCCCATACCGATAAATACATCTTCAATTTGTTCCACAACCGCTGTCAATGGATGGTGACACCCTGTTTCGACAGGACGACCTGGTAATGTAACATCAATTGTTTCAGATGCTAATTTCGCTTCGATTACTGCTTTTTCGATATTGTTAATTTTGTCTTCTAAACGCGTTTGAATTGCTTCACGCACTTCATTTACTAATGCTCCCATACGTGGACGCTCTTCTGGAGATAATTTCCCCATGCCGCGTAATACTTCAGTAATTGGGCCTTTTTTTCCTAAATACGCTACGCGTACATCGTTTAAGCTCTTTAGCTCTTTCGCTTCTTCAATCAGCTCTAACGCTTTTTGCTTTAGCTCTTTTAAACGTGCTTCCATTTGAAACCCTCCTAATTTTAAAAATAAAAAAACCTCGCTCCCTAAAAAGGGACGAGGTAAATTCGCGGTACCACCCTAAATTGACAGAACAAGTCTGTCCACTCAATTAGTTATAACGGCCAGCTTAGGCCGGAACGCCTTTACATATAATGGTCCTGGCGTCAACTCCAGAGGTGAATTCACTTCCGTCTACCATAAGAATGCTTTCAGTCTACGGCATTCTCTCCCTATATGGCGATTTTGCAAGCTACTCTTCTCTATCAACGTTTTTCATTATTTTACTTTTATTATATGTTCATCATGAACATGTACTTCAATTTATTATAAGAAGTTTTTTATCAATTCGCAACCGGGCTTTGTAAATAATACGTTAAAATCCCAGCAGCAACCGCAACATTTAATGATTCTGCCCCGCCGTAAATCGGAATATACAAGTTTTGATCACATTTTGCAAGAATTTCTTGGCGTACACCATTTCCTTCGTTTCCTACAATTAATGCAAAACTTCCTGTCGGCGTTACTTCTCCATACGGAACTCCGTTTTCAAGAGCTGTTCCGTATACAGGAACGTTCTTTTCTTTTAACTTATCTACCCATTCTTCTAAGTTTCCTTTTACAATCGGTAAATGGAAGATAGAACCTTGTGTAGAGCGGAGCACTTTACTATTATAAGCATCCACGCATCCTTCTCCAAGCACAACAGCATGAATACCGGCTGCATCTGCTGTACGAATAATTGTCCCTAAATTACCTGGGTCTTGCAAGCCATCTAATAATAGAAATTTCCCATCTGTAAGAGCAATTTCTTTCTCATGCTTCTCACAAACAGCAAACACTCCTTGCGTCGTTTCTGTCTCGCGAAGTACCTTTACAATTGCTTCAGGCACAATATACACTTCAACATCAGTAACCGTCCAATCTTTTGGAAGATCTGTCTGATCTGAGACAATAAGTTCTGTTATAACTCCAGCCTTTAAAGCTTCCTCAACTAAGTGGAATCCTTCTACAAAGAATAAACTTTTTTTATCGCGCTCTTTTTTCGTCTGCAGCTTTTTCCACTGCTTAACCCGCGGATTTTGTACTGAATCAATGTTTTTCATAATATGTATTTCCCTCTCTTCTTGTCTTCTCATTATAGCCTATTTTTTATACATATTTACATAAAAAAGAACAAAAACTAACGTCAGTTTCAATTCAGAAGAAGAGGTGAAAAGAATGAATTTTAATTTACGCGGCGCTGTATTAGCAAACGTTGCTGGAAATACACAAGGCGAATTACAAGAGACAATTGTAGAAGCAATTCAAAGCGGTGAAGAAAAAATGCTTCCAGGGCTTGGTGTTTTATTTGAAGTGATTTGGCAAAATGCTGACGAAAATGGAAAACATGAGATGTTAGAGACTCTTGAACAAGGGTTAAAAAAATAAAGAATGAGAAAGTCACCTTAGCCTGAGCTAAGGTGGCTTTTATGTTAGCGATAATCCTCTCTATTCTTCCATTCTTAGAAACTGTTACTTCCTCTTTCCTAAACATTTCTACTTTACTAACACAGGCATGATGGAGTAAAATGTTCAAAATATATTTATGTCTATCTGTTTGTTTCCATCATACACATCAATAAATAAAAGGAGTGAATGTTTTATGCGCCGTATCACGCTTGAACAAATTTTTAAGCATCACATTACACAAAAATATGTAAACCGTTCTGGAATGGTCCACGCGATCGCTGTCGCTTACCATGCGTTTCATCTAGCAAAAAAGCATCACGCCTCAGTCGATGCGGCAACAAAGGCTGGTTTTCTTCATGATATAGGACATCACACATGGTATCGTAATGGAGAATGGGACTATGAATTGTATAAAAAAAATGATATCCATGCCATTAAAGGAGCGGAAAGAGCTCATAAATTACTAATCCGATTAGGAGAACACCCGAATCAAGCAAAGGAAATTTCTGTCGCAATTCTCTTGCACACGGATTCCTTTTTACTAGAACAAACACTTGAAAGAACGACTCTACAAAATATTATTAAGTGGGCAGACGAAGCAGATGAAGAACCAGGGGGAGCACATCACTACCGGACGATTTCTTATGAAAAAGCATTGCAAGCAATTAAGCGATTGGATCGAATGGTTGATCGTGAATTACAAAAACAACAACCCGCGTCCCATACTCATATTTTTTCAGATAAAGGAAAAAAACAGGGCGAATTTGTTAAACAGTAGCATTTTTTTTACGTCCCGGATTGTCAATTGATACAACACCTATAACACGTGTAAGTGAATGGAACTAGGGTAACTATAAAACTTTGTTCCCCCAGCGATTTTATTTCATATTACAAAAAGAGGCATCGCTACATAGCGATACTTCTTTTATTATTTTCAAACACTTCCTGCACTTATTCATTCGCTTCCTAATCATCCATTTCCATCAAAATTCATATATCTCTTACTAATCCCCAACTTAAACCTTCTATTTATGTAATATTTAAAAATGACATTCATCAACTAAATATGTATAATTATATATACAAATAAAAAGGAAGGACTCGATATATGCAATCGACTACACAACTTACATATGATCAGAAACAACCTATGTCCTGGTTACAATTTATTGGTTCTGCTTTATTTGCCTTTTTTGGAACAGGACTACTAAGCGGCTTATTTATATTACTCCCGCTTACGATTTATAGTGAAGGCATTACGAATAAAAAGACAATCGCTCTATATGAATCACTTGGAAATGCTGCAAGTACTTTATTACAACTACTCGTTTTATTATTATTCATCTATAAATATGAACCGGTGAAAAGACTATTATTATCCGCTTTCAACTTTCAAGCACTCAAAAAAGCGAGTACCTACGTATACTTACTTCTATTCTTTGCTTTAAATATCATCTTAAATTCTCTTATCATTACGCATCTGTTTCCAGACGCGACCGAGCAGCAATCATCTGCTTTAAATTTAGATCTTTTAAAACAGTATCGAATGTTATTAATTGTTGGATTTGCGATATTTACTCCTATCTTTGAAGAAATCATTTTCCGCGGCATCATCCTTCGTTTCTTTTCAGAGCGCTTTCCGTTTTGGATCGCAGCAATTGGAACAAGCTTGATCTTTGGAATTGCTCATACATACTCACTTGGAGTCATGGTTGTAACTTTCCTTATGGGACTATTGATGGCGATTTTATGCAAAAGAACAAACTCCATTCTTCCAGCCATGCTATTTCATATTATGAATAATACACTTGCGTTTTTATAACGTGAAACTTTAACCTATAAAATAAAAAGGGAGTATAACTTTGCAAATACATACACAGTTAGATCATCGGATTAAAACATCATGGCTTCTGTTTCTTGGGATTTTGTCAGTTCTCTTTTTCTGTTTCCCACTCATTAATTCCGCTTTGACCATACTTCCAATTTGGCTGTATGAACAAGCTAATCCAAATACAAATACAGCTTTACTTGAGTCGATAAAAAATATTAGCTATGAATTCGTGGCTTTACTCTTTTTCGTACTATACATACTGAAGTATAAGCCACTTAGACAATTGATTTTACCAGCTATTGATTTTCAATGTTTAAAAACTTTTCGCATGTACATCTATGTACTAATTTATTATGCGATTGGGGTTTTTATCGATTTCTATATATTAGATAAATTATTCCCTGAATCCTTACAAGAGCAACTAGATGCGTTAGATTTTGCTACTTTAGAGAACTATAAATTCCTATTAGTTCTCGCAGTCGGTATCTTTGCACCTCTTTATGAAGAACTTGTATGCAGAGGACTCCTTTTGCGTTTCTTTGAAGAGAAATTTACATTTTGGCCGGCTGCACTTTTATCCAGTCTATTATTTAGCATCGCTCATACGTATTCAGTTGGCATTATGGTGAGTGCATTTGTGACGGGACTATTTGCCTCATTATTATATAAACAAACAAAATCTATCATTCCAGCTATGCTACTTCATATCATTATCAATACGTCTTCTTTCTTTTATTAAACAAATCGCCATTATGATTATATAATGGCGATTTGTTTTTCTAACCTCTCAAACCTAGAAACTCTATCGAAATCCATATATTTTTAATAATATCCAAAATAAACCTCATGTTGTAAAATATAACTTATCAATTAGGAGGTTTATATTCTATGGAAGCAGTGGGAATCTTACTTTGGATTTTATTTATGCCAGTTCTAGTATTATCTGGAATTATTGGGGGCATCTTTTTAATGGTCGCAGGAGCTAAGCATCGCAAGCTACTTGTTGTTGCAGCAGGACTTGTTTGTTTCTCACTTGTAACTACGCCTTTTGTTCTCTGGGGAATGGGAATCGATATGGAGAGACTTATCCCTATCCCAACTACTATGTACTGGAGCATCTTCCCTGTAGCTGGGGTATTAGCTAGTATAAGCGGGATACGTAACAAAATTAAGGGTATCCTTATTATGGGGATTATCATGGTTTCTGTCGGTATCCTTGGGGTGACTTTCTATCACATAATGTCCATGCCGATACAGTCCACTTAAAATATACAAGCACAAAAAAAGCAGAGAAATTAATTCCCTGCTTTTCTATTTGATTTATTACCTGATTGTAAGAAGAATGATAACACCCAAGCAATACCTGCTAATATAGTTGCAATTAAGAACGCATCATTAATACCGTTGATTGCAGATAGCTTTGAAATTTGTCCGAATAATAGCTGTGAGCTCATCGCATCACCAGCTTGTGCTGATCCTGCGGCAGCTGCTAAACTTTGTCCCATTCCGTGTACTTTATCAACTAAAATGGGATTTGTCGTTGTTAACATATTTCCGTAATCTGCGACGTGATTGGTTGTTTGCTGCGTCATAATTGTAATTAAAATCGCTGTACCAATTGAACCCGCTACTTGTCTTGACGTATTTTGCGTTGCTGTGCCGTGAGAAATTAATTTCATTGGCAATGCGTTCATACCAGCTGTCATAATTGGCATCATAATGAATGACATTCCAATTGAACGAACGATGTAATCCGTCATAATTACGCTATATGGTGTATCCATTGATAGCTTTGTAAATTCATACGTCGCATATGTCGTAATCGCTAATCCAACTATTGCTAATGGACGAATACCATACTTATCAAATAACTTTCCTGCAATCGGTCCCATAATCCCCATAATTAATGATCCTGGAAGAAGCAGGAGACCTGATTCAATTGGCGTAAAGCCACGAATATTTTGAAGGTATACAGGAAGTAATAACATACCTCCGAATAATGCCATTGTTACAATCGCATTAATTAATAATGTAAAAGTAAACGTTGGATATTTAAATACATGTAAATCAAGCATTTTGTTATCCGTCGTCATCTCTCTCCAAATGAATAATGCTATACCAATCACACCGATGATAAGTGAAATCACAACTTCGGCACTGCTCCAGCTGTTGTTTCCAGCTTCACTAAATCCATATAGTAGGCTACCAAGCCCAATACTTGAACTAATAACGCCAAACATATCTAACTTTGTTTTCGAAACTGGCTGAGTTAGTGTAAAGAATTTTAAAGATAATAATGTGATGATTAAACCGATAGCGAACATCGCGTAGAACATTAAGTTCCAGTTGTAATTTTCAATAACCCAACCTGTTACAGTTGGTCCGATAGCTGGCGCTAAAATCATCGCCACCCCAAGTAATCCCATTGCAGCTCCGCGCTTATGCGGTGGGAACAGAGTCATGAAAATGTTCATACCAACCGGCATTAAAATTCCTGCGCCAACTGCTTGAATGACGCGCCCTGTCATCATCATTGTGAAGTTTCCAGATAACGCACAAATAATAGAGCCGACTGTAAAGAAGAGCATAGCTGCTACAAACAATTTACGATACGTAAACCGTGAAACTAAGAAGGCACTAATTGGCACTAAAATCCCGTTCACAAGCATAAATCCTGTGATTAGCCATTGCGCTGTTGAAGTTGATACATTGAACTCATTCATTAATGGAGGCAATGCAACATTAATGATTGTTTGGTTTAAAATGGAAACGAACATACCGAGAATTAATACTGCTACAACGGCTTTTACATTGACATTCTCTACTGGCATTTGCGGTTTCCGTCTTTCTTGCTTTTGTGTTTCTTGTTTTGATGCTTCTAATTCGACTACATTGGAAGGTTCTTGCTCTAGTTGCTTTGTTTCTATCTTACTTACGGCTGGGACTTGTTCTTCTCCCGCGTTCGTTTTTTTCTTTCTTAAAAGACGATTTACAAGGAAGAAGACGATAATACAAAATAATGCATATCCTACAATTAAACCTGAGGACATTTTATCTTCCCCCCCTTACTTATGAATCCGAACTGTCACATTCATTCCAGGAACAATATTTACTGATTTGCTATGATCTAAAGAAACTTTAACCGGCACAACTTGTGTTACTTTCGTATAGTTTGCTGTTGCGTTGCTTGATGGAAGCATAGAAAATGTATTTGCAGTTGTTAACCCAACTTGTTCTACTTTTCCTGTTAATGTTGTATCAGGATAAGCGTCTACATACACATCAACTTCTTGACCTTTTTGCACATCATCAATATCTGTTTCTTCAATATTTGCTGTTACCCATAAATCACTCATATCGTATGCATACGCAATTGGACTACCTGCCGCTACGAAAGAATTTGTTGTAGCATTTGATTGAACAACAGTCGCATTATGTGGAATTGTTACATCCATCGTTTGCTCACCATTTTGACTTGCTACAGAAACAGAACCTAATTTATCATTTTCATTGTAGCTCTTGCCTACTTCTGCATTCCATTCAGTTAATTTCCCTGCTACTGGTGATGCGATTGGGATCACTTTCCCATCGATTTTCGCATTATCTGTTTTTAAGTAATTTTCAGCTTGGTTGTAATAATAATAACCAGCAAAGCCACCACCAACTAATACAATCAATGTAATAACATTAATGATAAGCATTCTTCGAAATTGATTCATTGCTTTCCTCTCCTTATATCGCATATAATTTTTTTACTAAACTATTTCCACTTCTTTTGTTTATATTGATTAATTGTTAATTATATTAACCATTAAACAAAAAAAGCACACCTTTTGCTATGCAAACAATTCTTTGCCTGCATACTACCGGTGCTGTTTTCTAAAGTAATATCGTTTATAATTATAAATAATTATTTTGAATCTACAACCGACAATTTGGTCATATATGTTGGTTATCCAACATTACACTATATATTTGTTGTTTAAGTAATAAAAATTAAGCAAGGAGAAATAAAATGTCTATTAAAAATACAAACGATCCGCGTGTAAAACGAACGAGACAATTGATACAGGATGCTTTTGTCGCTTTAGTAGGCGAAAAAGGTTTTGAAAATGTCACAGTGCAGCATATCGCTGAGTGTGCCCCAGTGAACCGTGCTACCTTTTATAGCCATTATCATGACAAATATGACTTATTAGATAAAAGTATCGAGGAAATGTTAGTAAAGCTCACCGAAATAATTAGGCCCAAAAGGAATAATAAAGAAGATTTTCAGCTTACATTTAACTCCCCACATCCAACTTTTCTAGCCCTATTTGAGCACATCGCTGAAAATGCTACCTTCTATAACGTCATGCTTGGCGACAAAGCAGCAGGAAACTTTTTTTATAAAATGATGAAAACAATTCAAACACATTTAACGTTAAGCTTATCCATTTCACAACCAAATGATGAAGAACTCATGATTCCACGCGATATCCTTATTAGTTATGTAACAGGAGCTCATCTTGGAATGATTATATCGTGGCTAAAAAAAGGGATGATTTACTCGCCGCACTTTATGGCAATGCAACTAACAAGGTTAATTATTTTAGGGGCTCACGCTGCCGCTGGATTAGAAAAACCTTTTGAAATATAAAAAAGCGAAGACATTTCTTCGCTTTTTTATTAGTTAAATGTAATATTATGTACAGCCTCTTTATCAAGACGCTTAATCACTTCTACAATTAACTTCACTGCATTCTCATAGTCATCACGGTGTAACATTGCCGCATGGGAGTGAATATAACGAGTTGCAATCGTAATCGCCATGGACGGAATACCGTTTACAGAAATATGAATAGCACCTGCATCCGTTCCACCACCAGCTACAGAATCATATTGGTATGGAATTTGCAATTCATCTGCCACATCAACAACAAAATCACGAAGACCTGTATGTCCAATTACAGATGCATCATATAAAATGATTTGTGGTCCGTCTCCCATTTTACTTTGCGCTTCTTTTTCTGTTACTCCTGGTGTATCACCAGCAATACCAACATCTACAGCAAACGCAATATCTGGCTTAATATAATGTGCAGATGTTTTCGCACCGCGAAGACCTACCTCTTCTTGTACAGTTCCAACGCCGTATACAACGTTTGGATGCTTTTCATCTTTTAATTGTTTTAACACGTCAATTGCAATTGCACAGCCAATACGGTTATCCCATGCTTTTGCAAGTAACATTTTTTCATTTTTCATCACTTGGAATTCAAAGTACGGTACAACTTGATCCCCTGGTCGCACGCCCCATTCCATTGCTTCTTCTTTGCTAGAAGCACCAATGTCAATAAACATGTCCTTAATTTCAACCGGCTTTTTACGAGCTTCTGCTGGTAAAATGTGCGGTGGTTTTGAACCGATTACACCTGTTACATCACCTTTACGCGTTACAATTGTTACACGCTGTGCAAGCATAACTTGTGACCACCAGCCACCAACCGTTTGAAAGCGAAGGAAACCTTTGTCATCGATTTGTGTGATCATGAAACCAACTTCATCTAAATGACCAGCTACCATGATTTTCGGACCGTTTTCTTCCCCTACTTTTTTCGCAACTAAACTCCCTAAATTATCTGTAGAAAGTTCATCTGCAAACGGTTCGATATATTTTTTCATTACTTCACGTGGTTCGCGTTCATTACCTGCAATCCCACGTGCATCTGTTAATTCTTTTAGCATTGTCAATGTCGCATCTACCTTTGTCATTATCAATACCTCCTTTTTCTTCATTCACTTCATTATACAAAAGTAAATTGAAATATCCAAAAATCAACTTAATACCCTTGTGTTTGACGCTGATGGTTCACTTCATTTTTATCTAAATACGCTTTTTCAATTTCTTCTTGCCCGAAATCAAGAGCTTGTCCAAGGCGAAGGTAACTTGTGAATAGTTCAATATAATTTGTAATGGACGGCTGATCAGTAAAACGCATCACTTTCGCATATGTGTCTAAGAAAATTTCAACTTGTGTTTTATTCGTTTGAGCACATTTATAAAATAAGAAGTTCTTATCAATACCTAAATCAATTCCAATTGATAAAATGAAATGTAAACCATCTACATATTCTTCAAGTATAACTTCACGCTCAGCTGCCGGCTTTTTGCTCCAATATTTAAAACAACGTGTTTCATTTGCAAGTTCGCCAATTTCAACAAGTAGTGCTAACATTTTTTCTTTTAATAATTTTTTTGGTTGTAAGTCATGTTCTTTTACAATACGGTCATCTAATTCTTTTTGTAATTTAAATAGTTGTAGTAAATCCATTCTATTCCTCCTCCAACATCGCACAAAAACAATGTTGTTTCATCTCATATTTATTGTAAGCTTTAAAAATCCTACCCGTTATTATCTAATTAACTTCCTAAACCCTTATGAAATAGCTTGTCCTTAAATCATCAATACGTTTCAGTCATCATCCACATATGATGAAACTTCCATATCATCTTTCCATTATAGCAGTGTCGTTTCTACTAGGAAAGATACCTTTAAATGACAGTAAAAAAGCCAGAGGAATCTCCTCCGACTTTTTACTGTATATTCTTTTATATTGTTATAGCTTTTATACTTATTTTGTCATATCTAGAACAACACGACCATTAATCTTTCCTTCTTCCATTTCTGTAAAAATATCATTTATTTCATCTAATTGACGCGTTTCTATAATTGCTTTTACTTTTCCTTCTGCACCAAATTGCAATGCTTCTTGCAAGTCTTTACGCGTGCCAACAATGGAACCAACAATTTTCACCGCATTTAATACTGTATCAAAAATCGGCACTTCCATCATTTCTGGAGGTAAACCAACTGCCACACAGGAGCCACCGCGGCGAACTGCACGATAAGCTTGATCAAATGCTGGTTTTGATACGGCCGTACAAATAGAAGCATGTACACCATTTACCTTTTCATGAATCCAAAGCGGAGCATCCTCTTTTAATGGATTTACAACTAAATCTGCACCGAGTTCTTTTGCGAGTTCAAGTTTTTCATCAACTGTGTCAACTGCTACTACATGTAATCCCATTGCTTTTGCATACTGCATTGCTAAGTGACCTAAGCCGCCAATTCCAAAAACAGCTACCCATTGTCCTGGCTTTGCTTCTGATACTTTTAATGCTTTATAAGTTGTTACACCCGCGCAAAATAATGGGGCAGCTTCTACAAAACTTAAATTTTCTGGTACTTTTACAACATAATCAGCTGCCGCTATACAATATTCTGCATAACCACCATCAACTGAGTAACCAGCATTATTTTGATCTAAGCAAAGTGTTTCACGGCCAGATAAACAGTACTCACAATGTCCACATGCTGAATATAACCAAGGGATTCCGACTCGGTCACCGATTTTAAGATGAGTAACACCTTCACCTACTTCTTCTACCACCCCAACACCTTCGTGTCCTGGAATTAGTGGTAGTTTCGGTTTTACTGGCCAGTCTCCATGCGCCGCATGTAAATCTGTATGACAAACGCCACATGCTTGAATATGTACAAGCACCTCATTTGCTCCTGCCTTTGGCCTCGGAACATCCTTTACCTCTAACTTCTCCTTAAATTTGTTTACAACAGCTGCTTTCAAATGAATTCCTCCCTCACTCGGTTTTGAAAAGGTTTTCATTTACATATTAGTACAAGAACATCCTTAAATCTACCATTTATTTTAAAATTTTCAAGATAATTCATAGGATATTATATCGAAAAAGCTAGAGGATTTTCCCCTAGCTTTTTGCATACTATATTAAGATTCTTTTTTCATATCGATAACAACACGCCCATTAATTTTTCCTTCTTCCATTTCAGTGAAGATGTCATTAATCTCATGAAGATGACGTGTTTCAATAATTGCTTTCACTTTTCCTTCTGCGGCAAATTGCAGGGTTTCTTGTAAGTCTTTTCTTGTCCCAACGATAGAACCAATAATTTTCACACCATTTAGCACTGTATCAAAGATTGGTACTTCCATCATTTCCGGAGGTAATCCTACCGCTACACATGCCCCACCTCGTCTAACAGAGCGATACGCTTGATCAAATGCTGGTTTCGATACAGCTGTACAAATGGAAGCATGTACACCCTTCACTTTCTCAAATATCCACGCTACTGCATTTTCTTTAAGCGGATTCACAGCTAAATCTGCACCAAGTTCTTTTGCAAGCTCTAATTTTTCATCTACAGTATCAACTGCTACTACGTGTAATCCCATTGCTTTTGCATATTGAACAGCTAAATGTCCAAGGCCACCAATCCCAAAAACAGCTACCCAATCACCTGGTTTTGCTTCTGAAACTTTCAATGCTTTATATGTTGTAACACCTGCACAAAATAGCGGTGCTGCATCAATAAAATTCAAATTATCCGGTACTTTTACTACATAGTTCGCTGCTGCAACACAATACTCTGCATAACCACCATCTACAGAATAACCAGCATTATGTTGATCTAAGCAAAGCGTTTCACGACCGGATAAACAATATTCACAATGTCCACATGCTGAATATAGCCATGGTACTCCAACGCGGTCACCGACTTTTAAATGTGTGACACCTTCTCCAACTTCTTCTACAACTCCAACACCTTCATGCCCTGGAATTAATGGAAGTTTCGGTTTTACTGGCCAGTCACCGTGTGCCGCATGTAAATCCGTATGACAAACACCACATGCTTCAATATGTACAAGGACTTCACCAAGTCCAGCTTTCGGTTTTGGAACTTCTTTCACTTCTAACTTCGCTTTGAACTCATTTACAACTGCTGCTTTCATGTAAATTCCTCCTCGTTATAGGTACAAAAAGTTCTTACAAGTTCATCTTAATATAATAGAAGAAAAGAGAAGCGGTTGAATTATGACAATAATTTGTGAAACATCTCACAAATTATTGAATGATTGTAATTACTATAAGGTGAAATTCTTTTACCATGTTTTCATCTTCTCCACGAAACGGACGTCACCTAGCTAGAAAATAAAAAAGGAGCCTGTATATAACGACAGCCTCCCTTGCAATGTAGATGATTTCTAAGAATACATGATATTGTAAGTTGATTTAATGACGCCATTTACATACTGTGTCGAATCAACTAATTCCAAACTTAAACGTGGTTTCACGCTACCAAATAAAGGTATACCTTCACCAATTATAACTGGATTTATTTTCAATACTACTTGGTCAATTAGTTTTTGCTGAACTAACGAGCCAGCCAGTTCTCCGCCCCCACAGAGCCACAGATTACCAACTTCTTTCACTTTTAAGTTCTTGATAAACTCTACTGCATCTCCTCTCACAAGTTCTACTTTATCACTCGATTCAAATTGCATAGTATTTGAACAAATATAGTGCTTTAACTCTTTAAAATAACCTGGCTCACCAGGTTTAGCACCAAATTGAAATCCAAACTCGTACGTTCTCCTCCCCATCAATACTGCGTCATATTGCTGAACATCAGTAATAAAGTCTAAGACATGTTCACCTTCGTATAAAAAGATTGAATCAGTAGCATCACCATCTAAATCTGCAATAAAGTTATCCGCCGTAACTGCAATATGATAAATTAGCTTTGCCATGTCGTTCCCCCTCTTATCTTCTTCCAGGCTCAGTTCTATTTCTCTACATACAATTTATTTCCTGCAATAAATTGTATAGCTGAATTACCTAATTTAGAATAAGCACTTGCCATCCCCCACTTAAAAATAGGATCCACTCAATAACTCTGTTGATGTTTGAATCAAACAAAAAACTCTTCTGTATTATAGGAAAATAATGAGAATACATGATATCGAATGACGTTCAACCAACTGAGATTTAGTTAAAAAAGGAATTTATATCACCAACAAAAAATTGTTAAAAAAAAGGGATTTTATTAAAGGAGGAAATATGTTGATTTATGAAATAATTGTTCAAGTTCGTGTTACAGATATCAAAGAAGGACAAAAGTGGTATCAAACATTACTCAACAAGGAACCCGATTTCATACCACACGAAGGATTCACAGAATGGGAACTTATCCCTGGAGGTTGGTTACAAGTAGCAGAAGGTTTGCCAAATGAAGGTAGTGGACCGATTCGTTTAGGAGTTATAGATATTAAAGCTGAACGAGATAGGCTAAAAAAGGAATGAAATGTCGAGAACTTTGAAATATATTCAAGAAAAGAAGTTCCTGTTAAATGGGGGATTTTTACCGATCCTTGGGGAAATCGTCTTGGTTTCTTTGAATACTTAAGTCAGACGAAAAAAACGAACAAATTAAAAAAATTCCAATTAATAAAAAAAACCTCAGAAGAAAATCTTCTAAGGTTTTTAAACAATTATTTTAAGTTGCTTTTTGCAACTGTTGCTAATTCAGCGAAAGCTTTTTCGTCATGAACAGCTAAGTCAGCAAGCATCTTGCGGTTAACTTCGATACCAGCAAGTTTTAAACCGTGCATTAAACGGCTGTAAGAAAGACCATTCATGCGAGCAGCTGCGTTAATACGAGTGATCCATAATTTACGGAAGTCACGTTTCTTTTGACGACGGTCACGGAACGCATATAATAAAGACTTCATTACTTGTTGGTTAGCAACTTTGAATAAAGTATTTTTAGAACCGTAGTAACCTTTCGCTAGTTTAATCATTTTTTTACGACGTTTACGAGTAACTGTACCACCTTTTACTCTTGGCATAATATTACCTCCTAGTGTGTTCTATATATCAACCGAACTTATTTTAAGTTGTCAAGCATTTGACGAATACGTTTGTAGTCACCAGCGCTTACTAGACCAGCTTTACGTAGTTTACGTTTAGCTTTTGTAGATTTGTTAGCGAATAAATGGCTAGTATAAGCGTGGTCACGCTTAAGTTTACCAGATCCAGTTTTTTTGAAACGCTTTGCAGCGCCGCGATGAGTTTTTTGTTTAGGCATAGGTATTTCCTCCTCTATCTATTACTTATCGTTTTTCGGTGCTAAAACTAAGAACATACTACGTCCTTCCATTTTAGGCTTAGACTCAATTGTACTAACTTCAGCACAAGCTTCTGAGAAGCGATCTAAGACACGTTGACCGATTTCTTTATGAGTAATGGCACGTCCTTTAAAGCGAATTGACGCTTTAACCTTGTCGCCTTTCTCTAAAAACTTGATAGCATTACGAAGTTTTGTGTTAAAGTCGTGTTCATCAATTGTTGGACTTAAACGAACTTCTTTCATGCTGATTACTTTTTGATTTTTACGCTGTTCTTTTTCTTTCTTTTGTTGCTCAAAGCGGAATTTACCGTAGTCCATAATGCGGCATACTGGCGGTTTCGCATTTGGAGCAACCAATACTAAATCAAGATTAAGATTTGCAGCTAAGTCTAAAGCGTCATTACGAGACTTGATGCCAAGTTGATCACCATTCGCACCAACTAAACGTACTTCACGTGCACGAATTTGCTCGTTAATCATCATATCCTTGCTAATAGTAAGCCACCTCCAAGGTTTTCTTAGAATATGTTTGCAGTCATAGAACCCGAACAAAAAAAGTGTGGGCATACGACACCCACACTTGTACGATCTTAAGTAAGAAAGACATTTACCTGCTAACTGCATCTGCGTCAATCAGGTGAGAAGCGGGTGCTTCTACTTGTTCTACAAAACAATATTCTATTATCCTTGATGATTTTATCATAGGACATAACGTCTGTCAAGAAGACGCGTTTTACTAACAACAAGAAATATTGTAACAAACAACACGAATACATGCAATACTTTTTTATGATAAGTCTTGTTTGGGTATTATTTCTAGTTTCTTCAACTCGTAAAATATAAAGAAGCCGCGGCATGCCGCGACTCTTTCTTAGCGTTTTCCTTCAACTTTAATCATATCAACAAACGCATCTAATGCGATTGTTTCTGATTTTTGTTCGCCGTATTTACGTACGTTTACGCCATTTTCAGCAACTTCATTGTCACCTACTACAAGCATGTACGGAATTTTTTGCATTTGTGCTTCACGGATTTTGTAACCGATTTTCTCTTCACGAGTATCCACTTCAACACGGATACCAGCACGCTGTAAGTCTTCCTGTACTTTCTTCGCATAGTCTAAATGTACTTGCGGAGAAACTGGAATCACTTGTACTTGAACTGGCGCTAGCCATGTTGGGAATGCACCTTTGTACTCTTCGATTAAGAAGGCAACAAAACGTTCCATAGTTGATACAACACCGCGGTGAATTACAACTGGACGATGAGGTTTACCATCTTCACCAACATAAGTTAATTCAAAGCGTTCTGGAAGTAAGAAGTCTAATTGTACAGTTGAAAGTGTTTCGTCTTTTCCAAGTGCAGTACGAACTTGAACGTCAAGTTTCGGACCGTAGAATGCTGCTTCACCTTCAGCTTCATAGTACTCAAGACCCATTTCATCCATCGCTTCTTTTAACATTGATTGTGCTTTTTCCCACATTTGATCGTCATCAAAATACTTTTCAGTATCTTCTGGATCACGGTAAGATAAGCGGAATGAATAATCTTCTAAACCGAAGTCTTTGTATACTTCTAAAGTTAAGTTTACAACGCGTTTTAACTCTTCTTTAATTTGGTCTGGGCGAACGAAAATGTGCGCATCATTTAAAGTCATTCCGCGTACACGTTGTAATCCAGATAGTGCACCAGACATTTCATAACGGTGCATTGTTCCAAGCTCCGCAATACGAATTGGTAATTCACGATAGCTATGAATATCGTTTTTATACACCATCATATGGTGAGGGCAGTTCATTGGACGAAGTACTAATTGCTCATTGTCCATTTCCATTGCTGGGAACATGCCATCTTGGTAGTGATTCCAGTGACCAGAAGTTTCATAAAGCTCTCGGCTTCCTAGTACTGGAGTATATACGTGGTCATATCCTAAGCTTGCTTCTTTATCAACAATGTAACGCTCGATAATACGACGGATTGTTGCACCTTTTGGTAACCAAAGTGGTAAACCTTGACCTACTTTTTGGCTATTTGTAAATAGTTTTAACTCTTTACCTAATTTACGGTGATCACGCTCTTTCGCTTCTTCAAGCATACGCAAGTGCTCATCTAATTCTGCTTTTTTCACGAATGCAGTACCGTAAATACGTTGTAGCATTTTATTGTTGCTATCGCCGCGCCAGTAAGCACCTGCAACGCTTAGCAATTTAAACACTTTAATTTTCCCTGTAGATGGAAGGTGAACCCCGCGGCAAAGGTCATAGAATTCACCTTGTTCATAAATTGAAATAACTGCATCTTCTGGAAGATCGTTAATCAATTCTAATTTTAGCTCATCGCCGATTTCTTCATAACGGCGAAGTGCTTCCGCACGTGGTACTTCATGACGAACGATTTCTAAGTTCTCGTTCACAATCTTTTGCATCTCTTTTTCGATTTTTGGGAAGTCTTCAGCTGTAATTGCTTCTTCCATGTCGATATCGTAGTAGAACCCATTTTCGATTACTGGACCAATACCAAGTTTTACATCTTTATATAAACGTTTTAACGCTTGTGCTAAAAGATGAGCTGTTGAGTGGCGTAAAATGTATAAGCCATCTTCAGAATCTAATGTAATGATTGAAACTGCACCATCTTCTTCAATTGGTGTACGAAGATCAATCATCTCATCATTTAATTTTCCAGCCACAGCTTTTTTCTTTAAGCCTGGGCTAATAGAAGCTGCGATTTCTTCAGTTGTTGTTCCTTTTGGAAACTCCTTCACAGCTCCATCAGGGAAAGTAATTTTAACTACATCTGCCATCACTGGTCACTCCTCTTTTTCTCAAAATAAAAAACACTCATCCCGTAAAAAGGGACGAGTGTTGAATTCGTGGTTCCACCCTTGTTCCAATTAACCAAATTGTTAATTGCTCAAGTACAACATAACGGTGTTGACCGTTAGCAATTACTAGTAAAAACGTTCACTGCTAAAGTTTAGAGGTGGTAAGTAATGAACCCGTACTAGGAAGCTCACACCCTAAGGCTTCCCTCTCTGAAAATCGTAGTAAATTACTCATGTCCTCATCATGACATTTCAATATATTTCATTTATGTAGGTAATTATATGCTCAAAAACTTAGAAAATCAAGGGCGTTCCCTTTATTTTTTAAATTTTTAACGTTGTGTTCAAATTCATGCGGTGCACATAATTGAACTCGTTCTTGAAATACATTTTGAAGGGTAACAATCATATTGTGATCTTGCTCTTTCGTATACAAATAAATCATTTTCGGCGAAATAGAAAGAAGCGGTGCAATTACCTTCGTGTCAATGTATACCCCCTGCTTAGTTAGTAACTCCTCATCTATATATTGAACCAATTTTTCTTGTTTTAAACGTATTCCTTTTTCATTATAAAAAATAAAACTTTCATCAAATACAAGATGTAGGCAAGATAAACGTGATTTTCGGCTACTCACTTGTTGCCGTAGCATTTCTACAAACATTTGATATTCTTGCTCCATTTTATATTCATCAATCGCTACTTCCGCAAGTCGGTCTATCATTTCACTATATGTGCGCAGACGAAAACGAATATAAGATGAAAAAGAAAAAGAAAGCGGGTCACAAAGCCACCCTTTTAAAGAAGACATAATATAAGCCTCGATTTGATCACGTGTTAAATCCCGGGAAATCCCCTTTCTTTTTCCATTTAAAATCGCGTGTGCCATATGTAAAATTTGATGGCATTCTTCTTGTTCTTCATAAAAAAATTTTTCTTTTAAAATGGCACGAAGCCATTCATTTTGTTTTATATTAACAATAAAATAAAGGAGTACTGGTATTAAAATTTTCTCAATATAATTCGATTCGCATATCGGAATATGAATTGTTACCTTTTGTTCATATAAGTAAACACTCGTTTCTTTATATAGCTTTTCCGTTCTCTTTATCAGTTGTTGATATACGTACGCAGCATCATCTTTTTCTTCGAAGCAGATTTCAATCACTCTTGTCCCCCCTTTTATCCCGCTCTCAAAGGCTACATTCTCTCACCTTACAAATTAAGCGCCCATAAGAGTCCAGTTCGTGAAAGCCAACTCTAAGTAGAAATAAATTTTCCATACTGATGAAAGCTTCACTCTATAATTCTTGCTAATTTTATATATATTAAGGGAGTAGAAAAAAAATGATACAAGCTCGTATGAATTTTCAGAGTAACGATACTATTTAATTGTATAATTTAACTATTAAGTTATTGAAGGCGGGATACAATGTTCGAATATAAGTTTGTAAAAATCAAACTAAAACAAAGTAAATAATTAAAAATAACCTAACTAAAAAATGCTTCATTTTTGCTATCTCCTGTTTTCCAATACCTTGTGCATATGTAAGAATACCAATGTATTCATTCAACTAATCTGTCCCTTTAAACAATAAAAAAGAAAAATCCTGCATTTTCAATACAGGATTCTTCTCAAACTTTATTTAATATCTACGTCTTTACGTATGGCGACGATTCTTCCCACCAATCGGAACTGGCTTCGCCAAATATTTAATACGCTCCATAATACGGGCCGCTTTCATTTCCTCTTCTTCTCCGCGCTGTGTATACGTTAAATGATGTTCTAGCTGTTTAAAATCAAAATTCGATGTAAAGAACGTCGGTAAGTTTTCAAGCATACGGAATTGTAAAATTGCACCGAGGACATCATCACGGACAAAGCTCGACATCGCTTCTGCTCCAATATCGTCTAGCATTAAAACTGGTACATACTTTACTGCATCAATCTTCTCGCTAATCGTATTATTTTGAAGTGAACTTTTAATTTCACGCAAAAATTCCGGTAAGTACACAATCATTGAACTGACTTTCCGCTGCGCTAATTCATTTGCAATTGCTCCTAAAACGAATGTTTTTCCAACACCAAACGGTCCATGGAAGTACAATGCTTGTACTTTTTTACCTGGCTCGTACTCACTTAAAAATTCATTCGCAGCACGGATTGCTTCAAAGCGATTTCTATCGGATAAATCAAGAGAAGACATAGATGCCTGCAATATATCCTTGGGCATATATACACTTTGAATAAGCTTCTCTTGTTTCTTTCTTTCATCATAAGCCACTTTTCTTACGCAGCGATCATATTGAATATCAATCATCTTACCTTGAATAATCAGTTTCGGCTCATATCCTTGAATCATATTTTTACATGATTCTAAGTTCGGACAATCTGCGCATCCAACGCTTTGTCCAATGTATTCATACAGCTTCACAAGACTTCGTTCTATCATGGAAGTCGTTACTTCGCCTTTATGTTCTTCGATAAACTCTTTCACACGCGGATGTGCCATAACTTCCGCTTTTAACACTTCATATCTATTTTTAAAATTCTCATTTTGCATCAACTTTGCAAATGAATTTTGAATATGCTCCATTCTTTCACCTCAAAGAGCGTTCATTCTCCTCTATTAATCACGCTTATATTTTTTTAACTCTTCTTCCAATCTCTTTCGTTCTTCTTCTAGCTTGCTCGGATTTTCTACCACACTCACATCATTTTTTGCTGATTCTTTCGTTTCTTCTTTCGTTTCTTCTTTCGTTTCTTCTTTGAGCCAGTCCGGCACCATTTCTTTCCGCACTGTTTTCCTCGATGTACGGCCTTTCTTCTTCGTCTCAGCCCACTCTTGATATTGACGATTCTCTTCTTTCGCTAAAGCCATAGCTTCTGATACGGTACCAACCTTTTTCCGCGCCCAATGTCCTGCAATTTTCTCGACATACGTTTTAGCCAATTTCATATCAGAACGAAGCATAACGTAATAAATAAGTACGTTGACAACACCTGGCGCTAGTTTCTGACTCAACATCACTTCTTCTACAATTTGCAAATCTGCTTTTGTCGGTTCTGCTCCGCCCGAGATTTCTTTTAATAATTGTTTCGGTGAAATTTCCTCAAGTTGTTTGATCAGCATTTCTTCTTGCGTAGATGGCTCTTTCTCTTTCATCGTACGTGCAGAATGAGGCTGCACCCGTTCACTTAACACCGGAAGTGCTTGGCCGTTTTCAAATTGATACCAATCACGAGCTCCTTTGCGAAGCCTTTCCATATCAATCGTTTGTAGTTCTGTCATTGTACCAAGAACGATATTTTGCATCGATAGCACATCGACACCATACACGTAGGCTAGCGTAATGACACATTCACGTACTTGATCCGTGATTGCCTTTCTTGGGACAAGCGTCGATAACCCTTCTACAAATAAAGAAAAGTCGAAGAAGTCATTCCAAACCTTAGGAGCAGTCCCCTTTTCATTTCCGGGCATCACTGTTGTCTTCGGAATACGAAGTTCCTCTTGCGCATGTTCAAATTGTCCTGGGTTAAATGAACCAAACACATCATTAAAAGAATGTGTAACATTTTCATACGAAGTAAAGTCGAACTCTTCTTCTAAGAAGTATTGTTTGACTTGATTATATTTCGCCCGGCTTAATCTGTTGTACAAGAAAATACTTAAAACAATATCATCAAAAAATTGTTTTGGAGTTAGTGGTGGCTGCAATTCGTATATAAACATTCGAATATCTTTTTCTTTTTTTATATATACGTTTAAAAGCCCAATCGCTTCTAATTTCACCCGTTCTTCATATACTTCAGGAAGCTGCATTTGCATTGTCACCATAAGAGAGTGATGTGTATTCTCTTTTCCAAATACACGATCCTGCTCTAGCTCTCCCCACAGCGTCATGTATAAGCTAAAAGCCTTGCTACCTACTAATGGTTGATATAACATCGTTAATACCTTCCGATCGTAACTATGCAGCAACCCTTTTACGCTTACTTTATAACGATCAATTGGCAATAGCTCCATCCATGACTGTTTTTCCATTCTTGCAATTCCTTTCTTTCATCCATTCTACGTATATAACTCCTTAGCGAAAAAGAGCTAATAGCTTGCGCTTCTAGCTCTTTTTCCCCACTATTTGCAGGCTCAAAGTTTCACTTTATTCTCGTTCTTTTTGCAGTATATCTTTTAATTCTTCAATGAATACATTTAAATCTTTAAATTGACGGTACACAGAAGCAAATCGTACATAAGCAACATCATCAATATCTCGAAGTGCTTCCATTACGATTTCACCAATCATATCACTTTTCACTTCTGATATTCCTAAATTTCGAAGTTCACGTTCTACATTTTGTGTTACTTCTTCTAATTGTTTTAAAGATACAGGTCTTTTTTCACACGCTTTAATTAATCCACGCAAAATCTTTTCTTTATTAAACTCTTCTCGTGTTCCCTCTTTTTTTACAACAATAAGAGGTGGCTCTTCTACTCGTTCAAATGTCGTAAATCGATTTAAACAACTTTCACACTCTCTTCTTCTTCGAATGGAGCGTCCCTCATCTACCGGACGTGAATCCAATACTCTTGTACCATTATGAAAACAGGCTGGACAACGCAACTCATTCACTCCCTTGCAATTTAATCTTCATTTTTTTACTTCACCTACACGTGAAAATATATATACAATATTATATAACCTATTTGTATTTACTCACTACCTTATCCCGCTATTCGCGTTCAGTGATACTCTACTTTTAAAAAGTTCACTTTACAGTAAGCGACCATTCGTCAAAAACAATCTATCCATTTTACAGTTTCAAATTTATATAAACTAAAAAGAGGTGCATTATACACCTCTTTACATTTTAAATCAATTATGTTCTTTTTTAAAGAGCTTTTGTTTCTCTATGCTTAATTTCGAAGCTACCTGTGCCTCGAGGAAGCTCGATGCTCTCTCGCGTTTTCGCATTTAAACCTTCTGCAATATATTCTGCAGCAACATTTGGATCAATACGATCCCCGCAAGTATAAACATCAATACTTGCATAGCCGTGTTCTGGAAAGCTATGAATTGTTAAGTGTGATTCCGAAATGATTACAACTCCACTTACACCCTGCGGTGCAAATTTATGAAAAGCAACCTCACGTACTTCAGCACCAGCTCTTAGTGCTGCATCCACAAATAATTGTTCAATAAACGGCATGTCATTAAGCTTGTCGAAATCGCAATCCCAAAGTTCAGCGATTACGTGACGACCCATCGTGTCCATAGTATCCATTCTACAGTTCCCCCTTGTAAATTTAATCTAACTGTTCGAATTGAAAACTAATTTGCAATTTGGCTTGCTCCACTACCACGGGGGAAAGTTAGTCCAGAGAGGTCCTAACCCTTTAAGTAGTGACTACGTACCTCAGCTCTTAAGTTTACGAGTGTTAGTATACTTTGTTTATTTTCATTTTGCAACAACAGTTTTTTCGATTTTTTGTCATATTCTCCTCTTTACTTTTCCCGAAAAAAAATAATTGATTCACAAATGCAGTAATCACAATGGTTTCTCATATGTATCATTTATAAAAATATACTCATATATTTTTTCCTTTTCAGAAAAAAACATAAAAAAAGAAGACAAGCAATCGCTTGCCTCTTTTTTTATCATTAAATGTGTTGTACACTTTCTTGTTTTGCTAATTCAGTAACAACTAATTTCACAAGATCTACAACGCGGCGAGAGTAACCCCACTCGTTATCATACCAAGCAAGTACTTTCACTTTACGTTCACCCATTACCATTGTAGATAAGCCATCAATGATAGCTGAATGCGTATTTGTATTAAAGTCAATAGAAACTAGAGGCTCTTCACTGAACTCTATGATTCCTTTCATTGCACCGTTTGCAACATTTTTGAATGCTTCATTAATGTCCTCAACTGTTACATCACGTTTTACATCTACTACTAAGTCAACAAGAGACACGTTTGGTGTCGGAACGCGAAGTGCCATTCCGTGAAGTTTTCCATTTAAATGTGGAAGAACCTTTGCTAATGCTTTCGCAGCACCTGTTGTTGTAGGAATAATAGACTGTCCACAAGCACGTGCTCTTCGTAAATCTTTATGTGGGTTATCAATATTTTTTTGGTCATTTGTATAAGCATGAACGGTTGTCATTAAACCGTTTTCAATTCCGAACTGCTCATCTAACACCTTAACAACAGGCGCTAAACAGTTTGTTGTACAAGATGCATTTGAAATAACAGTATGTTTTGTAATATCTAATTGTTCTTCGTTTACACCAACTACAACTGTTACATCTTCATTTTTACCAGGTGCTGTTAAAATAACTTTTTTCGCCCCAGCTTCTACATGAAGAATTGCTTTTTCTTTTGCATTAAATTTACCAGTTGCTTCGATTACAACTTCAACACCTAATTCTTTCCAAGGCAATTCTTTTGGATCGCGGTTGTTTAAAAGGCGAATCATTTTCCCATCTACTAATAAATGATCTTCAAATGCTTCCACTGTTCCGTCAAACTTGCCATGAACTGTATCATACTTGATTAAATGTGCTAATGTTTCTGATGGATAGCTTGCGTTGATTGCTACAATTTCGAATGCGCTTTCTTTTATTGCTTGACGAAATACCATTCTCCCAATACGTCCAAATCCATTAATTGCCACACGAATCATAATATGTTATCCCCCTTGAATGCGTTATACTATTTATCTCCAATCCCAATAATAGTATAACACAAAAAGAAGATATGTCACTAAACATTTTCATTAATTTCACAATTTTTTAGTTAATGATGTTCCACTCTTTTAAAATGATCTGTAATTGAGCTTTCGTCTCAGCAATTGTGCCATCATTATAAATGACTTTATCAGCTAATGTTACTTTCTCTGCTAAAGACATTTGTGAATCAATGCGTGCTTTTGCTTCTTTTTCTATAAAGCCATTCCGCTTCATTAAACGTTCTAACTGCGTACTAGGCGCTACAGCTACAACTAAAATTTGATCAACAAGTGTTGTTAGTTTACTCTCAAATAAAAGCGGAATATCTAACACAACCGCTTGCACACCTTCCTTTATGTACATATCCTTCTGAACATTCATTTCCTTGCGGACAGCTGGATGAACGATTTTGTTTAACCGCAATCGTTTTTCTTCATTATGGAATACAATACTCCCAAGCTTCGGACGATCAAGTTCGCCATCTGCTTGTAATATTTCTTCACCGAATACCTCTACAATTTCTTTATATGCTTCTTTACCTTGTTCTACAACTTCTCTAGCAATAATATCCGCATCGATTACAGGTATGTGCAGATCACGAAACATTTGTGAAACTGTACTTTTTCCGCTTGCAATACCTCCTGTTAAACCAATAACAATTGTCATCAAAATTCCTCCTCATGAATAGAAGCGTGAAACTTATGTTTCACGCTCCTACTTACATCTTCCAAATCCCAATAATAATGAGTAAAATACCAGGTAGGAACGTAAATTTTTGTAACCATCGCATATTCGATAAAACCGTTCCTAGCCTCATTCCGATAAATAAAAACAGAGAACTCATAACGGCAACTAACACTGCCATCATGGCGGGTGTATATCCCAGTAAGGATGCACCAATTCCTGCTCCAAACGAGTCTACAGAAAGAGCGATACCTAAAAGCAATGCTTCTCCACCAGAAATTGTGCCTGATTTATCAAAATCAGCAACAGTCGGTTTCCGTAAAATTTGAATAACTAATCCAAGTGAAGCAATTTCTAACTTCCAAACTTTCTCTTCTTGCTGTGGTTCGTCTTTTTTCTCACTCCGAAAAAATTGATACAATACCCACGCTCCAATAGCTACTAAAACGATTCCGCCAATACGCGTTGCAATCATTGGTGAAAACACTTTGGCAACCATATGTCCAATCCCCATCGACACAAGCATAACAGCCGCTGAACACATTCCAATGATGAGTATCGATTTTAACGGAATCCGCACGCTCCGCAGACCATAAGTAAGCCCTACACTACAGCTATCCAAACTTAATGTAAAAGCTAATAAAATAAGAGAGAAATATTGATACATCGGTAAGCTCCTTCCCTATACATAGCTTTGCTGTATGTATATGATAAATGCCTATCCGATGTTATTAGAAAAATATCTTTCTTAGCCCTTTGGCTGGCACATAGGACAATAGTGTGTTCCTCTTCCACCAACAACTATCTTTTCAATCACGTTCCCACAAGTAACGCATGGTTCCCCTTTTCTTCCATATACATTTAGAAGCTCTTGGAATGAGCCAATTTGCCCTTGCGAATTGATATACGTTCTAATCGTACTTCCGCCGCGCTCAACAGCCTCCGTTAATGTTGCGACGGTTGCCGCATGAATCTTTTCTATTTCAGCTTTCGTTAGGGACGAAGCTTCTCGTTCCGGGTGAATCCCGGAACGGAATAAAACTTCATCTACATATATATTACCAAGCCCGACTAAAAGACGTTGATCTAGCAACACAACTTTTATTTTGCGGTTTGTCTTTTGCAATCTTTCTTGTAAATACATTGGTGTCAGTTCAGCATCAAACGGCTCAGGTCCTAAATCAGTAAGTGGCATTTGTTCAAACTCTTCACCCTTTTTAAAGAGATGCATCGTACCAAACTTTCTTACATCTTTATAATGCAGCTCCGTACCATCTGTAAACTGGAAACGCACATGTGTATGTTTATCGATTGGATCGCCTTCCTCATGAAGCAAGTATTTCCCTTCCATACGTAAATGTGAAACAATAACATACTGTGTTACATATAGAAGTAAAAACTTGCCTCTTCTCTCAATCCGTTCAATCGTTTCGCCTCGTAACATTTCTTTAAAGAGCTCCGCGTCATCTGGTCGCTTTACTAATTTGGGATATGTTACGATGACATCTTTAATTGTTTTTCCCGTTACAAGGTTTTCAAGTGTCCTTCTAACATTTTCAACCTCTGGTAGTTCAGGCATTCAATCACTTCCTTATTTTGCGTCATACCAAGTTGGACCAGAAGAATAATCAACTTTTAGCGGAACAGCAAGTTCAATTGCATGTTCCATTACTTCAGGTACAAGCTTCTCTAGTTTTTCGACTTCTTCTTTTGGCACTTCAAAGATCAATTCATCGTGTACTTGCAGAAGAAGACGCGCTTGTAAGCCTTCTTCTTCTAAGCGATCTGCCATAATAATCATCGCTTTTTTAATAATATCCGCTGCGCTACCTTGAATTGGTGTATTCATCGCAGTACGCTCCGCAAAGCTACGCAAATTAAAATTACGACTCGTAATTTCCGGAATATAACGGCGACGATTTAATAATGTAGAAACATACCCTTTTTGCTTCGCTTCTTGTACAATCTCATCCATATATTCTTTTACACCAGGGAAGCTTGCAAAATACTTTTCAATAAATTCCCCTGCTGCTTTTCGTGTAATTCCTAAGTTTTGTGAAAGCCCATAATCACTAATACCATACACAATTCCGAAGTTAACTGCTTTTGCTTGACGTCTCATATTCGACGTTACTTCATCTTTCGAGACGCCAAACACATCCATTGCTGTTTTCGTATGAATGTCCATATCATGCTGGAACGCTTCGACCAACCCTTTATCTTTTGCAATATGCGCTAGTACCCGCAGCTCAATTTGTGAATAATCGGCTGCATATATAACCCATCCTTCTTTTGAAGGAATGAACGCTTGGCGAATCTTTCTTCCTTCTTCTAAACGGATCGGGATGTTTTGTAAGTTTGGATCTGTAGAACTTAATCGCCCTGTTTGCGTTAATACTTGATTAAAGCGTGTATGAATTTTAGATGAATCTTCATGAACGACTTTTAACAATCCTTCAATATATGTTGAATTTAATTTTCCTAATTGACGATAATGTAAAATTTTAGGAATGATGTCATGATGATTCATTAACTTGTCTAGCACATCAGCTGACGTAGAATATCCTGTTTTCGTCTTTTTAATAACCGGTAAGTTTAAATTCTCAAATAGAACCACACCAAGCTGTTTTGGAGAATTAATATTAAACTCTGTTCCAGCGAGCTCATAAATTTCTTGTTCCATTTCCGCGAGTCTACTAGCAAGCTCGTCTCCCATATTACGTAAGCGCTCTGTATCAACTTTAACACCTTTTACTTCCATCTCAGCTAAGACGCGAGCAAGCGGCATTTCGAGCTCAGTAAACAGTTCATACTGTTCATTTTTTTCTAGTTCTTCTACAAATGTTTTTTGCACATCGTATAATACATGTACTTTTCGAGCTACGTGCTCCGCAACTACATCTTGCTCAGGAACCGCACGTTTTGCACCTTTTCCATATACTTCTTCATCAGATTTAACAGCGTGCGTTTCTTTCATTTTCGCTACAGCACGGAAATCTTTATCTGTATCAGCTGGATCAAGTAAATAAGCGGCAATTAGTAAGTCAAAGTCAATTCCTCTAATCTCTACACCTTTCCACTTAAGTGCAACAATTGCACGTTTCGCATCAAACGTATACTTTCTCATTTCATCATCTGCAAGCCACTTCGTAAAAGCTTCAGATTTGAGTGCAACATCTGCCCCAATAAAATAGCAACCATTTTCATTTTGAATACCAAACCCTTGAATGTCGGCTTTGTGGTAATTATCTTCTTGTACTTCCACAATAATTGCACTATCTTGCTTTAGCATTTCTTCTGTTACTTCTTCTGCAATCTCAAATGAAATATCATCTAATTCAACTGGCGCTGTTTCTTCAGGAGTAACGCCAAGCTTATTTAATAGCGAAGTAAATCCTAAATTCTCGAACATCGGAATGACATCACTTGCTTCATATCCTTTATATTCGATATCATCTACATGCACTGTAACCGGTGCATCTGTAATAATTGTTGCAAGCTCTTTACTCATTAGCGCTTGCTCTTTATTCGCTTCCAGCTTTTCTTTTAATTTCTTTCCGCTCACTTGGTCTAAGTTCTCATATACTGCTTCTACTGTTTCAAATTGCGTTAACAATTTAATAGCCGTCTTCTCACCAACTCCTGGCACACCCGGGATATTATCTGATTGATCTCCCATTAGACCTTTCATATCGATAATTTGCTTTGGTGATAAACTATATTTTTCAAATAGAGCTTCTTTCGTATATTCATCTACTTCTGTAATCCCTTTACGCGGAATACATACAAGTGTGTTGTCAGAAACAAGCTGCAGTAAATCTTTATCTCCAGAAATAACTTTTACATAAGCACCTTGTTCACTCGCTTCTTTCGCGAGTGTTCCCATAATGTCATCTGCTTCATAGTTCTCTAGCTCGTAGCGCGGTACGTGAAACGCATCTAACAGTTCACGAATAAACGGGAATTGCTCTGATAGCTCAGGTGGCGTTTTTTGACGCCCTCCTTTATATTCGCTAAATGTTTTGTGACGAAATGTCGTTTTCCCCGCATCAAACGCAACAAGCATATGCGTTGGTTTTTCTTCTTCTAATATTCTCATTAACATCATCGTAAAACCATAAATTGCGTTCGTATGTATACCTTTGTCGTTATTTAAAAGCGGCAGTGCAAAGAAAGCACGATACGCGATATTATTTCCATCGACTAATACGACCTTTTTTTCCAAATTAGAAACCTCCCCATACAAATTTAAAACGAGTTTTTATATAGAAAAAACCGTCTCTTCCTTCTCTCTATATTAACACGACTAAGAGAGAGAAGAAAAATAACGGTTCTTCCTACTACATATATTTTATGTATAAATGGAGATGCTGTCACAATATCTCATGAATTAAAACATCCTTATTGTATCGATATAATACTTTGACATAAGTTATAAGAGATATTTCAAAAACAAAGATATTATAGTTTCACAAAAAAGGGAAGTGACGAGAATAGAGCACTATTCTCGTCCAAAACTACTCCTTGGATGAAGGGGTTTTCATGTATTATATTAACAGGACTTTATTAATATTTAATGAAGCTATTGTTAATATAATGTAAATATATCCCTCCCAAGGGTTTCACATTATCATTACTTCTCCAAATCCGATTTCGGTAAAGCAACTGTAAATGTAGTACCTTCTCCTACTGTACTATCCACAGTGATCGTCCCTTGATGCGCTTCTACTAAGTGCTTTACAATCGATAACCCTAGGCCTGTCCCACCTGTATTTCGGCTTCTTGCTTTATCTACGCGATAAAAACGTTCAAAAATACGCGGAATTTCTTCTTTACTAATCCCAATTCCTGTATCAGATACTTTTATATAAGCGTTATGTTCATCCTCTAACAACTTTACAGAAACTGTACCGCCAGCTGGTGTATATACAATTGCATTATTAACTAGATTGATAAAAATTTGTTTTAATCGACTCGGATCTCCTATCACGGACACATGTCTCAGTACATCAACTTGTAAGGAGATTTCTTTATCTTGTGATTTATTCTCCAGTACCATTTTGATTTCTCCAAGCAATTCCTTCATATCAACAGTACCCATATTTAACTTAAAGCCTTGTTGTTCAATCTTTGATAAATCTAATAAATCTTCGATTAAGCCTTGCATACGCTCGCTTTCCTTTAAAATAATATGCAAGAAATGCTCGCAAAACTGCTGATTTTCCATCGCACCATCAAGCAATGTTTCAGAAAAACCTTTAATAGAAGTAATTGGCGTTTTTAGTTCATGTGAAACATTTGCTAAAAAGTCTTTTCGCATTTGCTCTAGTTTCTTTAGTTCTGTTATATCGTGGAATACGAGAACAATCCCTTTCCACTCATGATTCGTCCCAATAATAGGTGCGCCATATACTTCAAAATGCTTTCTTTCAATTCCAAGCGGCAGTAGCATTTGCTTCCGCACTTTTACTTCTGTCATAAAAATCTCTTCCACAAGTTCAATGATTTCTGCATGAAGAAACGCTTCATAATATAAGCGATCCAAATACTCTTCATCCGTTACATGAAAGATTTCTTTATACGAACGGTTTACAAGACTTATATAACCACGGCTATCAATTAAAATCATACCGCTTCCCATGTTTTCAATCAGTGTATGTAAACGATCTTGTTGCATTTCTTGCTCTAACGTCATTTCTTGCAAGTTACGCGCTAAAATATTGATCGCCTTGCTTAACATCCCTGTTTCATCTGAATGATTTTCATAGGCACGTGCCTTATAGTTGCCCTTCGCCAATTCAATCGCTACTTTCGTAACTGACTCTATCGGACGAATATATTGACCTGTAATTTTTACACCAAGAAAGACAACGACAAGACAGGCAATTACAAATCCTATAATTAATAATCCCCACGTTTTTTGGTGAACATCTTTCAAAGGAGCTATAGTGCTTTTTATAAGAATATATCCTTGCTTACCATCTGCATCTTGAACAAATACTGCATGGTGAAATACATTCTTATCATTTGTTTCCTTCGTAATCACTCTATTTTTTTGTTTTGCTGTTTCAGAAGAAAGTTCCTCAATTGTTGCTTGATTAAATACAGATTGCTTACCTTTACTATATTTGACTTTCTTCGCTTCATCAGCAAATGTAACCGAAACAGGAACTTGCTCTTCTAATTTCTCAAATATGTTTGGCGATTTTAGAACATGATCAACACCTTCCGCCTCTACCAATGAAGCAACATACCTTGTCTCTTTTACTGTTCTCTCTTTCGCATGATCGATATAGTAATTCTCAAACACCGTTTCCAAGAGTACCCCTAGTCCAACTAAAATAAGAATAATAAGAGAAACAAATGTAAAGAGAAGCCTCGAGCGAAATTTATTCATCCCCCTTTGGCTCCTCTAATTTATAACCTAATCCACGAATTGTTTTAATGTACGCTGGTTTTTTCGTATTCTTTTCAATTTTATCTCGCAAGTGACTAATATGAACATCGACGATTCTTGTATCACCCGCAAAATCATAATTCCATACCGCACTTAATAACTGATCACGTGTTAATACACGCCCTTTATTCCTTGCTAAATATACAAGTAACTCAAATTCTTTTGGCGTTAGTTCTAGCTTTTCCCCTTGGAAATACGCCTCATAAAATTCAGGTAAAATTTTTAAATCAACAATATTGATACTATTTTCATCCTGCACTTCTGGAACTTGTTCATCTTGCAATTTCGTACGACGTAAAATCGCCTTCACACGCGCAACAACTTCCCTTGGGCTAAATGGCTTTGTCATATAATCATCAGCCCCAAGCTCAAGCCCTAACACTTTATCGAACTCATCATCTTTCGCTGTTAGCATTAAAATAGGTGTCATAATACGCTGCAAACGCAATTCTTTACACACTTCCATACCATCCATTTTTGGAAGCATTAAATCTAATATAATCAGATCCGGACGTTCCGTTGTCGCCTTTTGAAGCGCTACTTCACCGTCCATCGCTGTTATGACCTCAAATCCTGCTTGCTGCAAATTAAATTCAATTAAAGTTAAAATAAACTCCTCATCATCAACAACTAAAATTCGATTGCTCATTCTCTTCCTCCAAGTTATAGACTTGAAACCTTCTTCATCCTAGTATTTCCCCACTATTCCCATCATACTAGAAAACAATTCCCCTCTCAATAGAATTGTCCTTCACTAAGTTTGATTGTGCTATAGTTATACAGGAAAATATATCTAATAGAAAGCGATGGTACATATTCATGTTTAAAGCAGCTGTTATTTTCATTCTTGCTGGACTAGCTGAAATTGGTGGTGGATATCTCATCTGGAAATGGCTAAGAGAAGGCAGTTCACCCTGGATCGGCCTAATTGGAGGCATTATTTTATGCTTATACGGCGTTATCGCCACATTCCAAGTATTTTCTAGTTTTGGCCGTGTATACGCAGCTTATGGCGGTGTTTTTATTGTGATGAGTTTACTATGGGGGTGGATGGTCGATAAAAAAACACCAGATATTTTTGACTGGACTGGTGCAATTGTTTGCCTTGTTGGTGTTTTTATTATTCTTTGGCCACGTGGATAAAGAACTTCTTCTTTCTCCCCCTCATTGACGTACATAACCAGAATATGCGTCAATTAATATATAATTATTAAGAAATATTATGTTATCAACAATGAGGGGGATTTCATCGTGAATCGTAAAAAATGGATGCTATTTGGTTTATCCTTATTATTTTTAGTTAGTTTTACTCTTGGCTTATCGAACTGGGATACGCTAACAAAAGGCTGTTCGGATTTCAAAGAAGGATTCACAATTGGATTTTTTAATTAATTTATTTTCATATCAATAATAAAGAGCACTAACATATTATGTATTAATCATATGTTGGTGCTCTTCTTTTAACATGTAAGACTTAACACTTTTTCTTAAAAATTATCTAACGCTTTTTCTAAAATAGAAGCTGATTTGTAAGGCGGCGTGACCGTTAATACACCTTTCACAACCACTTCTTCTTTTTCATCATAAGCGAATACACGCATATCAATCGTATGTTCCTCCGGAGAAACTGCTACAACTTCAAAATGAATTTGCAAAGTTTCATAATGATTCACAGGCTTCACAAAAGTAAGGTCCTTCCTAACAACATGACTGCCTGGACCTGGCAAATATTTCGTAACCGCTGTTGTAATCATACCCGTTAACATAATACTTGGTACAATGGGTTTTTCATACGGAGTTTGGGATGCGTAATCATGCTGGATATATAATGGATTTGAATCATTTGTTAAGCCTAAATACAATAATAGATCTTTATCCTCAATTTTTTCAGTGATAGATAACTTTTCTCCTACTGTAATCTCATCCATTCGACGACCAATTTGAACTTTTTTCTTTAACATGTTACAATCCCCCTCCAAATTTTATTTTATCCCGCTAGTTGCGGCCAGTAACCTCCACCTAAAAATCAAGAAAAATTCAAAGAAGAAAGTTAGAGATAACTGTCCGTAAAAGCCCGATTGGTTAAGGCTAATTCTCAGCAGGGATAAAACCTCCTACCGAGAAAAGTTTCACTTTATTATCCTACCAAAAGCGATATATTATCCGGAGTATTACTGTAATGAGGGCAATGTATACTATTAGTCTATGTTTCCGTTGTAGGATATAACAAATGATAGCGTTTTCATATTATTTTAAAAAAATAATTCACTAAATAGTAGAAAAAGATTCGGAGTCCCCGAATCTTTTTCTAAATATATATTTTGTATTAAACAAGAACTTTCATAACGTTACGTACAGATTCTACTGAACGATCTAACGCTTCTTTTTCTTCCTCACGAAGTTCTAATTCAATAATTTTTTCAATTCCATTACCACCTAGAATTACTGGTACACCTAAGTAAAGGTCGCTATAGCCATATTCACCTTCAAGGTATGCGATAGCTGGTAATACGCGGCGTTGATCTTTTAAGATTGCTTCCGTCATTTCAACTAAAGAAGCAGCTGGTGCATAGTATGCACTACCGTTTCCTAGTAAGCTTACAATCTCACCGCCACCTTTACGTGTACGTTCTACAATCGCTTCTAAGCGCTCTGCAGGAATTAATGTTTCTAACGGAATACCACCTGCATAAGAGTAACGTACAAGAGGTACCATATCATCACCATGGCCACCAAGAACGAATCCTGTAATGTCTTTTACAGAAAGATTTAATTCTTGTGCGATGAATGTACGGAAACGAGCTGTATCTAATACACCAGATTGACCGATAACGCGTTCTTTCGGGAATCCAGCTTCTTTAAATACAGAATATGTCATTGCATCAACTGGATTTGTTAATACAAGAATAATTGCGTTTGGTGAGTGTTTTGCGATATCTTGTGTAATACTTTTCATAATTTTAGAGTTTGTCGCTACTAAATCATCACGGCTCATTCCTGGTTTACGTGCGATTCCTGCTGTAATAACAACAACGTCAGAATCAGCAGTATCTGCGTAATCAGATGTGCCGATAATGTTAGCATCAAAACCTTGTACAGGGCTTGCTTCTAACATATCTAACGCTTTCCCTTTTGTTGGATTTTCCAGTTGTGGAATGTCCACTAATACAACATCTGCAAGTTCTTTTTGAGCTAATAAGAATGCTGTTGTTGCTCCTGTAAATCCTGCACCGATGACTGAAACTTTTTTGCGTTTGATTGTCATAATTTCTCCCCCACTTTAAATTATGCGTTTTTGATTACTGCTAAATCCATATTGTTAATAAGGGCATCAGCAAATTCAGAACATTTCACTTCAGTTGCACCATCCATAAGGCGTGCGAAGTCATATGTTACCACTTTTGAGGCAATTGTTTTTTCTACTGAAGCAGTTACTAATTTCGCAGCTTCATTCCATCCTAAATGTTCTAATAATAATACTCCTGAAAGAAGAACAGAAGATGGATTTACTTTATCTAAACCTGCATATTTTGGAGCTGTACCATGTGTAGCTTCAAAAATAGCATGTCCAGTAACATAGTTAATGTTTGCACCAGGTGCAATACCAATGCCGCCTACTTGTGCTGCAAGTGCATCAGAAATATAGTCGCCATTTAAGTTCATTGTTGCAACAACATCGAACTCACGTGGACGTGTTAAAATTTGTTGTAAGAAGATATCTGCAATAGAATCTTTCACAATGATTTTACCAGCTGCTTCAGCCTCTGTCATCGCTTTATTTGCTGCATCTTTACCATCTTTTTCAACAATGCGGTCATATTCAGACCAAGTAAATACTTTATCGCCGAATTCTTGTTCCGCAACTTCATAACCCCAATTTTTGAAAGCACCTTCTGTAAATTTCATAATGTTTCCTTTATGAACTAATGTAACAGAAGAGCGTTTTTCGTTAATTGCATATTGAATTGCAGCACGAACAAGACGCTTTGTCCCTTCTTCGGAAATTGGTTTAATACCAATTCCTGATGTTTCTGGGAAGCGAATTTTATTTACACCCATTGTTTCTTTCAAGAACTCAAGCACTTTTTGCGCTTCTGGAGATCCTTGTGCATATTCAATACCAGCATAAATGTCTTCTGTATTTTCACGGAAAATCACCATATCAGTATCTTCCGGACGTTTTACTGGTGAAGGAACACCTTCAAAATAACGAACTGGACGTAAACATACGTATAAGTCTAATTCTTGACGAAGCGCTACGTTTAGAGAACGAATACCGCCACCAACAGGAGTTGTAAGCGGGCCTTTAATTGCGATTAAATATTCACGAATCATATTTAACGTCTCTTCTGGTAACCATTCGCCTGTTTGGTTGAATGCTTTTTCCCCTGCAAGCACTTCTTTCCAAACGATTTTCTTCTCACCGTCATAAGCTTTTTCAACAGCTGCTTCTAATACACGAGATGCTGCTGCCCAAATATCTGGTCCAATTCCATCTCCCTCAATAAAAGGAATAATAGGATTGTTTGGTACATTCATAACACCATTCGTTACAGTTATTTTTTCTCCTGTCGTCACTGTGATAACCCCCATGTTTGAAATTTCATATGTATGAAACTGAGGGAATAAGACCCTCAGTTCAAACCGTTAGTCAAATTAAAATATTCCAATCATTACATCTTTCCCAAAAAATCTGACTTTTGAAAGCGTATTTACACTATCTAAATAGTGTTTTTAGCTTATCGTTGTGCCAGTGGTACATAACGTTGATGCGTTGGTCCATTATAATCAGCACGCGGACGGATTAAACGGTTATTTTCATATTGTTCTAGAATATGAGCTAACCATCCTGACATACGGCTAATCGCAAAGATTGGTGTAAATAAATCATGATCAATTCCTAAACAATGGTAAACAGAAGCAGAATAGAAATCGACATTTGGTGGAAGACCTTTTTCTTTTGTGACAATGTCTTCGATTTTGATAGACATATTATACCATTTTTCTTCCCCTAAAAGCACGCATAATTTCTTAGACATTTCACGTAAATGTTTCGCACGAGGATCACCATGCTCATATACGCGATGACCAAATCCCATAATCTTCACTTTATTTTGAAGTGCGTTATGAATATAGGATTCTACATTTTCTTCTTCGCCAATTTCTTTTAACATCTTCATTACATTTTCATTTGCACCGCCATGAAGAGGTCCTTTTAAAGCACCAATCGCTGCTGTAATACCAGAATATACATCTGAAAGTGTTGCAACGCAGACACGCGCTGTAAATGTAGAAGCATTTAATTCATGATCCGCATGAAGCACAAGCGCTTTATCGAAAGCTTCAATTTCCACTTCATTTGGTTCACGATTATTTAACATATAGATAAAGTTTGCAGCTAATGATAAATCTTTTCGTGGCTCAACAACTTCTAAACCTTTACGAATTCTTGCATACGCTGCAACAAGAGTCCCTACTTGAGCCTGTAATTTAACCGCTTTCAAATAATTGGACTTTTCATCCATTAATTCAGCGCTCTCATCGTATAATGATAACATGGAAATCGCAGTTCGTAAAACAGACATCGGATGTGCAATCTTTAAATCTACTTGTTTTAAATATGTTAAAATCTCATCAGGAACTTTAGAATTTTCAGATAACATTTCTTTTAACTCCGTTAGCTCCTGTTCGTTAGGAAGCTTGCGGTGCCATAATAAGTATACCACTTCTTCAAACGTAGCATTTTCCGCTAAATCATCAATATTATACCCAACATAAGTTAATGTATCATCAATAATTGAGCTCACAGATGATGTTGTTGCTACTACCCCTTCTAAACCTCGAATAACAGTCATGACATTCTCTCCTTTTCCTGTAAATTCTCCCAACCTTGCTCCCTTGTATCTGATTGCTTCCCTTCTAAATTATGAACGCCCGTTCACTCTTTAGGCAAGCAAAATGCACGATCATGCAAATTTGTTGTGGTAGTTCCATTGATTCTTATAAAGCATGAGCGTGAGTTCCTCCCCGAATCCTCACGCTCAGAACAACAGATGGTGAGGAAAACTAGTTTCGAAGAGTTTATGATAAAAACAACATAAAACAATATCAGTAAAAAATTGTTTTATGTTATTTTTATTTTATCAGGTGTAAGTCTTCGCTGTTATGTAACCTTTTAAAAGTTTCTAACCCTATTATATACAATTATCTGACTTTTGTGAATGGAAAGAATTCAAAAAATTTATATTACTATAAAATTTTTCACTTAAACATCTGTATAATGTTCATCACAGCATAGGCAATTCCAGCACCAATTAACGGTCCTACAGCAACTCCATTAAATAATGCAACTGCGATAATTGTCCCAAATACAAGCGCAGTTGTAATATGAGGATCGTTTGTTAATAATTGCAAACCACCCTTCGCTAGCAAAGCAACTGCTATCCCTGAAGCTAAAGCAATCCATGCATAATAAGATTTAGTCGCTTCACCAAGCTGCTTAAATCCGATTTCACCCGTAGCGATTGGAACAAGAACTGCAATCGTAATGACCGTTACACCTAGGTTAATTCCTTTTGTTTGTAGATACGGAAGGATTTTATCTCCTAAAAACGTCCACTTTAATAAAAATAAAACACCAACTGCTACAGTAAGCGATTGATTTTTAGCAATAAGTCCAATAATGAGTAGTATGAATAAAAATAACGTTGATTGACTAATCATGACTACACTTCCTTTCTGAAAATAATGAACCTGTTTACAAAATAAATTACTGTTAAACATATCGTTATACACGCTATAGATGGAAGGATTCATCAATTAATACAGATGATACATACAGACCTTCAACGCTTTAAATGAGACGTTTATATTTACTAAGAAAGAAAATCACTCTCCTTTCTTTTCTTATAAGAAACAGGTAAAATAAAAAATAGATAAAGTGAGGCTCTCGTCAATCAGTACAAAGAAAATTTTTACTGCTGATTAGCAATCGCCATCAAGATTTTACGAGCAGATCGCTTCACACTTTGAGGTGATTCATACCGCTCGCAAATAGCAGGATAAATCCATCATTCCACTATAACATAAA
Organism: Bacillus sp. XF8; assembly: GCF_017498755.1. NCBI lineage: Bacteria > Bacillati > Bacillota > Bacilli > Caryophanales > Bacillaceae > Bacillus > Bacillus sp. XF8. Next base: position 91,578 of record NZ_JAGDQK010000021.1, read on the forward strand.
TACAATTTGGAATGGGAGGTAAGCACCTTTGAATCGAAACTCGCTGTATATCGTATTGCGACTTATATTTGTCATTTTAGCAACAACAATTGGGTTTTATGCGCTTTTATATGTTTCAGGCCTTATATACCCTTTTATCATCGCATTAGCTTTTGCTTATTTGATCAATCCAGTCGTAAATTTTCTCAACCAAAAACTTCAATTTCCTCGTGCCTTAGCGGTACTTGTCAGCTTAATTCTTGTGTTCGGTGCCATCGTCGGACTCGTTACATACCTTGTGACAGAAGCAATTTCCGCCACAACTTACTTACTACAAATTGTCACAGAGAAGTTTCCGGCTATCGTACAGTATGCACAGCAATTTGCACTCAATAATATTATGCCTTTATATGATGATTTAATTTCTAAATTTAATCATCTCGGCGAATCACAGCAATATACAATTACACAAAACTTCCAAAACCTAGGAACGGAAGCAACAAAGCAGATGAAAGAATTGTTGACCGCTATTATAAGTGGATTAACAAACTTCATCAGTGCACTTCCAACAACCTTAACAGTTCTTGTCTTCATCTTATTAGCGACTTTCTTTATTAGTTTTGATTGGCATACACTTGCTTACAAAGTAAAACGATTGCTTCCAAACCGCGTACACGGATACGGAAAAACTATTTTTGTCGATTTACGAAAAGCATTATTCGGATTTGTAAAAGCACAGCTCACACTTGTATCTATGACAACTGTCATCGTACTAATCGGACTATTAATTTTGCGCGTACCGTATGCTATCACAATCGCAATCATTACAGGAATTGTAGACTTACTTCCTTATTTAGGAACGGGAGCAGTTTTTGTCCCTTGGGTGATATATGTATTTTTCACAGGGGATACAGCATTCGCAATTGGTCTACTCATTTTATATATTGTTGTCATTGTTCAAAGGCAAATCATGGAACCAAAAGTGTTATCATCCAATATTGGACTCGATCCATTACCAACACTTATCGCATTATTCGTTGGGTTTAAGCTATATGGTTTTTTAGGATTAATCATTGGTCCAGTCACATTGGTGCTATTAAACACATTGCACAAAGCCCATGTATTTCATGATTTATGGAAGTTTATTAAAGGCCCACCATTACAATAATATTTTTCACTCTCATCCAAGTCTTACATTCAAATTTTCTTTTAAAAATAAAACAAGGGAATTACCCATAATAAATGGATAATTCCCTTGTTTTTTGCGTAAAATGACACTCCCAAGGTTGTTTTTACATTTTTATTCTATTTTCTACATTTTTATTATTCCCTTTTCTTCCTTTTTCTACAAATGAATAAATATACATTTTATAATTCGACAAAAAATAACACTTAGAACGCTTCATGTTCTAAGTGTTATTTTTGTACTATAACGGTTGTATTTCTTCTCAATTTCCATTCTAACCATTTCATTATAAAAGGCTTAAACAACTTTCTTGTCATCGGGAAGATGAAAACAAACCCTATCACATCTGTTACATACCCAGGAAGTATTAAAAGCACCCCACCTACAAAAACAAAGATTCCATCTAGTACTGCATCAGCTGGCATCTCACCATTATTCAATCTCGATTGAATTTCTCTCAACACCTTAAATCCTTGTTTTTTCGCTAAATAAGCGCCAAGCACGCCAGTAAACACAATCATAGCAAATGTTGACCAAAGACCAATTAAATGACTAGAACCAATCAGCACAGTTATTTCAACTGCCGGAATCAAAATAAAAAGAAACAACATCCACTTCATTCTCCCACTCCTTCACCTCGGGCTAACAACCCTAGAATCGATCTAACTCCTTCATATTTCCTCATACGTCCTTATCCTCTCAAAACAACGCTTTACTGCCCTTTTATATAAAACAATAACCAAAAGCCTTATCAGGCATAAAAACACCTCTAAGAGCCTCTTAGAGGCTAATAATAGAACCTCTATCACTAGCAAACCTCATATATCTTCAATATTCTGGATGTAAAAAAAAGAGAAGGACTCCCATCCTTCTCTTCACATTACTTCTTATAGCACTTCCGCATGTCCATTATAAACAATTCCGCGCGCTGCATCAACTGTTACTTCTTGGCCATTTTTTAAAGTTGCTGTTACACCATTTACACCAACGATAACCGGAATACCGATTGATACACCTACAACAGCCGCATGGCTTGTTAAGCCACCCTCTTCTACAACTAGAGCTGCAGCTTTTTCAATTGCAGGAATCATATCTTTATCAGTGCTTGTTGTAACTAGGATATCTCCTTCTGTTACGTTCGCTACTGCTTCCTCAGCTGTTTTCGCTACAACTACTTTACCTTTTGCAGCTTTGCGACCAATCCCTTGTCCTTTAGCGATTTCTTCGCCAACAACATGAATTTTCATTAAGTTTGTTGTACCAGTTTCAGCAACTGGAACACCAGCAGTAATTACAACAGTATCTCCAAGTCCGATTAGACCCGCATCCATACCTGTTTGAATTGCAGTATCTAACATTTCATCAGTAGATACCGCACGTTTTCCAGCCATAAATGCTTGTACACCCCAAACAAGCGCAAGACGACGGCCTACTTGCTCGTCAGATGTTACAGCTACGATTGGAGATTTCGGACGATATTTAGAGATCATTTTTGCAGTATATCCACTTTCTGTCGGAGCTACGATTGCAGCTACATCAAGAGCAAGTGCTGTGTGCGCAACAGATTGGCTAATCGCATCTGTAATTGTTGGAGTGAACTCTTTAATACGTTTTTTGAACATATCTTCATATTGTAATGATTTTTCAACGCGTGTCGCAATATTTGCCATCATTGTTACTGCTTCTACTGGATATTGACCCGCTGCAGTTTCACCAGAAAGCATGATTGCATCTGTACCATCGAAGATTGCGTTCGCTACATCACTTGCTTCCGCACGAGTTGGACGTGGGTTACGTTGCATAGAATCTAACATTTGCGTTGCAGTAATAACCGGTTTGCCTAACACGTTACATTTTTTGATTAGACGTTTTTGTACTAATGGCACTTCTTCTGGTGGAATTTCCACACCCATATCACCACGAGCTACCATTAGACCGTCAGAAACTTCTAAGATTGAATCGATGTTATCGATACCCTCTTGGTTCTCGATTTTTGGTACGATTTGGATAAACTGAGCATTGTGCTCTTCTAATAATTCACGGATTTCTAATACGTCAGCTGCTTTACGTACGAAAGATGCTGCGATGAAATCAACTTTTTGCTCGATACCGAAGACGATATCTTTTACGTCTTTTTCAGTGATACCAGGAAGCTTAATGCTTACGTTTGGTACGTTAACACCTTTTTTATTTTTTACAGTTCCGCTGTTTAATACTTTTGTACGGATGTTTCCGTCAGCTTTCTCGATTACTTCTAGTTCGATAAGACCGTCATCGATTAGAATGCGAGAACCTGGGTCTACATCGTCATAAAGACCAGCATAAGATACAGAGAACTTCTCTGCAGTTCCTAATACTTGCTCTGTAGAAATTACAACTTCTGCACCTGTTACTAATTCAGCTTGTCCGTCTACAAAGTCATGCGTACGGATTTCTGGACCTTTTGTATCAAGTAAGATTGCAACTGTTTTACCAGTTTTCTTTGAAGCTTCACGAATGTTTTTAATACGTGCTCCGTGCTCTTCATGGCTACCATGAGAGAAGTTTAAACGAGCAACGTTCATACCCGCTTCGATTAATTGCTCTAATTTTTCAATACTTTCACTAGCAGGACCTATAGTACATACAATTTTTGTTTTACGCATATTGCACCTCCGAAAATTATGAAACCGTTCCCAAATATCAGACATTACGCCGATTAGATGGATAATTCTTTAGATAATTGATACATATCTTTATCAATTGTATGCTTTTGAGCTAACGCTTCGATAATGTCATGATCAACAAGTTGATTGTTTTGGATACCAACGCAACGTCCACCTTTACCCGCAATCAACAGTTCAACTGCTCTTGCGCCAAGACGACTTGCTAATACACGGTCTTGTGCACTTGGTGATCCACCACGTTGTACGTGACCTAATACAGTTACACGAGTATCAAAGTTTGTTGCTTCTTCGATATGCTTACCGATGTCAATTGCACTTCCAACACCTTCAGCTACAACGATAATACTATGCTTTTTACCACGCTCACTACCGCGTTTTAAACGAGCAATCACATCTTCCATATCATGCTCTTCTTCTGGAATTAAGATTGTTTCTGCACCATCAGCTAAACCAGCCCATAATGCGATATCTCCAGCATGACGTCCCATTACTTCGATAACATATGTACGTTCATGAGATGTAGCTGTATCACGAATTTTATCGATCGCATCAATAACAGTGTTTAACGCTGTATCGAAACCGATTGTGAAATCTGTACCAGGGATATCATTATCAATTGTACCCGGTACACCGACACAAGGGAATCCTTGCTCTGTTAATTTTTTAGCACCTTGGTAAGAACCGTCTCCACCAATAACAACAAGTCCTTCAATACCAAATTTCTTTAATTGCTCGATACCTTTCAGTCGTACTTCTGGGTCTTTAAACTCAGGACATCTTGCTGTATATAATTTCGTACCACCGCGGTGGATAATATCGCCAACAGAACCAAGTTCTAATTTTTCAATGTGACCAGAAATTAATCCAGCGTATCCATGGTAAATACCATATACTTCTATATCATGGAAAATCGCTTTACGAACAACTGCACGAATGGCAGCATTCATACCAGGTGAATCTCCACCACTTGTTAATACACCAATACGTTTCATTTGTACTCACCTCAAAAAGATTATTTGCCTTATAATAAAATAACATGAAGAAATATAAAAATACAATGGAGAAGATGTGTCTTTTCACAATAAAAACGTGCATTCGCGAAATGGAACGCACGCTTTTCTTATTTTATCCAAATGGAAGCGTTTGAAAACGAAACTTGCCCAATTTTCATATATTTTTCATAACGTTTTTCGATTAATTCATCTTTCGAAATACCGTTTAATTGCCCAAATGTTTTTTTGAGCATCAGGTCAATATTTTCTGATTGCTTTAAAATATTACGATGGGCACCGCCGCGCGCTTCTGGAATAATTTCGTCAATTACACCTAATTCTTTTAAATCTGCTGCTGTAATTTTTAGAGCTTCAGCAGCATCTTTTGCTTTTGTAGCATCCTTCCAAAGAATTGTCGCTGCTCCTTCTGGACTAATAACAGAATAAGTGGAATTTTCTAGCATGTAAATGTAATCTCCTACTCCAAGACCTAACGCACCCCCACTGCCACCTTCACCGATAACAATACAAATAACAGGTACAGTAAGCCCTGCCATTTCAAATAAATTACGGGCAATGGCTTCACTTTGGCCACGTTCTTCAGCTGCTTTACCAGGGTAAGCACCTTTTGTATCAATGAAACAGATGATTGGACGATTAAATTTCTCCGCTTGCTTCATTAAACGTAGTGCCTTTCGATATCCTTCTGGATGAGGCATTCCAAAATTACGACGAATATTCTCTTTCGTATCTTTCCCGCGCTGGTGCCCAATTACTGTTACAGGCATTCCATCATATTTCGCTATGCCGCTGACAATCGCTGCATCATCGCCATATAGACGATCTCCATGACATTCGAAAAAATCAGTAAATAAGTGCTTAATATAATCGAGCGTTGTCGGCCTCTCTGCATGACGAGCAATTTGAACGCGGTCCCATACTTTCATATTGCCGTATATTTCTTCCTCTAAATTTTCTAGCTTGTGTTCCAAGATACGAATCTCCTCACTGAAGTCCATCTGGCTGTTTTTCGTATAGTCTTTCAGTTCACGAATCTTATTTCTTAGCTCAACAACTGGTTTTTCAAATTCTAGCTCTGCCATACAGCCGTTTCCCCTCCTTGATGAACTTCTAAAATCTTACGGAGCGAATCTTTCATATCATTACGATGCACAACCGCATCCAATTGACCATGATCTAGTAAAAACTCTGCCGTTTGAAAATCTTCTGGCAGTTTCTCACGCACCGTTTGTTCAATTACACGTCTACCAGCAAAGCCGATAAGTGCACCTGGTTCTGCAAGATTATAATCACCAAGTGAAGCAAAACTCGCTGAAACACCACCTGTCGTTGGATGCGTCATAACAGAAATAAATAATCCTCCAGCATTGCTATGCTTTTTCAAAGCTACGCTCGTTTTTGCCATTTGCATCAAGCTTAAAATACCTTCTTGCATGCGCGCACCGCCCGATGCAGTAAAGATAATAAATGGCACTTGTAATTCGTATGCTTTTTCAACTGCACGTGCAATTTTTTCACCTACAACAGAGCCCATGCTGCCCATTCGAAAGCGAGAATCCATTACTGCAACGACAACAAGCATTTCATCAATTGTTCCTTCACCTGTCACAACCGCTTCATTTAATTCTGTTTTCTTGCGATCACTCTCTAATTTTTCTTCATAGTTTGGAAACTCAAGTGGATTTAACGAAACCATCTCTTTGTCATACTCACGGAATGTCCCTTCGTCCAATACACTATTAAGGCGTTCCCATGCATTCATAGGGTGATGATAACCACAATTCACACATACTTTTAAATTTTTAAGAAGCTCTTTTGTATACATGATTTTCTTACATTTCGGACATTTTGTCATTACACCGTCCGGTACATCTTTTCGTACTTGTTCTGAAGGAATTGCAGCATACTTTTTCTTTTTTACGAATAAATCTCTTAGCACAATTTGACCCCCTTTGATGAGAGCTAAGGTTAGGGTAGGAAGAAAACGGGGCTAACACCAAGGAGCGATGTTAGCCTTATCTTCTCAATCTGTCTAATAGAGGATGTTCAAAAAAGTCCGGTAAAGATAGCTCTCACATTTCTTCGTTACGTCGCCAGTCCGGTACTCATGTAGTTCCATCTACACTCCGTATCCTCCTGGCTTCCGCGCCTCGACCTGCTCTGCTCTCTTTATTCTCCTTTTTGAACTCTCACTAATAACCTCTCTCTTTACGTTTAACTTTAACCGCTGCGCGATAGATTGTTTGTCATAACGTGTCATGGTCATTTCGACAAATTTTATACATTACGAGTGAAACTGTATGTTTTCCATTAATTCATCATAAATTTTTAGCGCTTCCTCTTCTTTTTTCGCGTATAGCGCTTCATAAAGTTTTCTATAGATTTCTATAGATCCTAGCGAGTTTTCACAAGAAAGAGTCGCAACATAATCATTTACAATTCTCCAAATTCGATATAGTAAATAATTGTCTACCTGTTCAATAAGTGTTTTGAAAAACGTTTGATGAAACTCCTGAATTGAGCTCTCGTCCTTTTTCAGAACTTGTTGTAACATACCTAACACACTAGAGAACGTTTCTTCCGATAACTCACATACGATTCGAAGAACATCTTTTTCAAGCAATCGTTTCGTCTGTAACAAATCACGAATTGTTTTCTCATCTTGTAGTAAAAATGGTGCGATTAATTTGACAAGACCATTGTCATAGAAGTTTCGAATAAACGTCCCTTCGCCGCGTCTCGTTTCAATTAATCCTACAAGTTCTAATGCTCGCAATGCTTCACGTACAGATGAACGCCCAACGTTCAAACGTGCGCTCAGCTCACGCTCAGATGGTAAGCGATCACCTGCTACTAAACCATCCTCTTCCATAATGGAACGGATTTTCTTTACAATTTCGAGATATACTTTTGTATTTGATGATGTCAATAGAAACTCCTCGCTTACTCTTTACCAATCAGCGCTAATTGTTTTGTTTTCTCAGCGACTTCATTTGGATCTACTTGACGGCGAGCTACTCCTGTCTCCATCGCAGCTTTTGCAACGTAAGCCGCCACCTGAGGCGCTACACGCGCGTCAAACGGCGCTGGAATGATATAGTCTGAATTCAGCTCATCTGCCGCTACAAGCTCTGCAATGGCCTCTACAGCTGCCATTTTCATTTCTTCATTAATTTGCGTAGCATGTACATCAAGTGCACCACGGAAAATACCAGGGAACGCTAGTACATTATTTACTTGGTTCGGGAAGTCAGAGCGCCCAGTCCCAACTACAGCTGCGCCTGCTGCTTTCGCAATTTCTGGCATAATTTCTGGAACCGGATTTGCCATCGCAAAAATAATTGCATCATCATTCATTGTACGAACCATTTCTTCCGTTAATGCACCCTCTACAGATACACCGATAAATACATCCGCACCTTGTACAACATCTGCTAATGAACCTTCTATACGATTTTTATTCGTATATTTTGCAACTTCATCTTTCACCGGGTTCATACCAACAGAGCGACCTTCATAAATTGCGCCTTTTCGGTCACACATAATAATGTCACGTACACCATAGCGATATAAAAGTTTAATAATTGCAATACCCGCTGCACCTGCACCATTTGCTACAACTTTAATGTCAGACATTTTCTTTCCAACTAGCTTAAGTGCGTTTACAAGTCCTGCTACTGTTACGATAGCTGTTCCGTGTTGATCATCATGGAATACAGGAATATTTGTTTCTTTTTTCAAACGTTCTTCAATGATAAAGCAGTTTGGCGCTGCAATATCCTCTAAGTTTACACCGCCAAATGTTGGCTCCATTAATTTTACAGTTTCAATAATTTTATCTACATCGTTTGTATTTAAGGCAATTGGGAATGCATCTACGCCAGCAAAGCTTTTGAATAAGACCGCTTTACCTTCCATTACTGGAAGAGATGCTTCTGGTCCAATGTTACCAAGACCAAGCACAGCTGTTCCGTCCGTCACAACTGCTACCATGTTTCCCTTCATTGTATATTCATATACCTTACTTTTATCGTCATAAATTTCTTTACAAGGTTCTGCAACCCCTGGAGAATATGCAAGACTTAAATCTTTAGCATTTTCTACTTTTACTTTTGATACAGTTTCTAATTTTCCTTGATGCACTTTATGCATGTGAAGTGCTTCTTCACGAAGTGTTGACAAACTATCCACTCTCCTCAAATTATTCTTGCTGATATCATTCTCTCCAAGTGGTCTGACCACGAACACTATTACTATAATAATCGAACTAGAGGGAAATTGTCCATTATATTTTCACTACGACATTTTCCTCACCGACTATTTCGCGAAGCGTTCCTAAACATTCCTCACTTGGATGAATTGACAAACTACGAGATAATTGTACCATTTTATGTTCCTTTTCATAATAAATTAGTACTTTCGCAAAACCTGAATAGTGAAACAATATTTTTGTAACCTGATTTAACAACTTTTTTTCATACTGCGATGGCAATTTCACATAAATAGACGCCTCTCTCATTCCATTGTAAATATCCATTTGTTCTAACGGATACACCCCATTCACAATCCATTGCAATTTGTGGTTTCGTTGTTCAATCGTCCCTTCAACTAAAACGATTTCACCTTCTTGCAACCTTTCAGAAAAATGAATATATGTTTCCGGAAAAACAACCGCTTCCATTTCATCATTGTGATCACAAAACGTGACGAACGCCATTTTTTGCAATTTTTTCGTCCGAATGACTTTTACACCTGTTATATAAACAATGGCACGCTGTACTTTTCGCTTTTGCCTCATCGCTTGCGCAAGCGACGGAATTTCCAGTTCTTTTACAAGCTTTGCGTACTGCGCCGTTGGATAACTGGATAAATAAAAGCCAAGCGCTTCTTTCTCATTATTTAATTGTTCAATAAATGATAGCTCTTCTCCTTGTACATATACTGATTTTGGGACACTTTCTTCCCCTAATTCACGCGCAAGGCTTGCATACTCTAGAGCACCCTTAATGCTGTTAAACAAAGTTGTTCGCGAAACTTGAAAATCATCGAAACAGCCAGCCCAAACAAACGCCTCTAAATTGCGTTCTGTAACAAACTTTGCTGGCATACGAAGACAAAATTCAAATAAATCTTGGAATGGATTTCTTTCTCTTTCCTCAATCACCGCATTCACTGTAGCCATCCCGATATTTCGAATCGAAAGCAAACTATAGCGAATTGCATTCCCTTCTATTTGGAAATTGTAACTACTTCTATGAAGAGACGGCGGTAAAACACGAAAACCTTTGCGCTTTGTTTCGCGTATATATTGCACAATCTTATCTTCGTTCCCAATCGCACTTGATAACAGTGCTGTCATAAACTCTAACGGGTAATTTGCCTTTAAATAAGCCAGTTGATATCCGATCATACTATACGCTACCGCATGACTTCGGTTAAAACCGTAATTCGCAAATCTAACAATTAAATCATATATTTGCTCTGCAGATGTTTCATCGTATCCATTTCGTAAACACCCTTGTACAAAATGCTTTCGTTCCTGATCTAAAATCTCACGGTTTTTCTTACTTACTGCACGGCGGAGCAAGTCAGCTTCCCCAAGTGAAAAACCGGCTAATTTCGAGGCGATTTGCATAATTTGCTCTTGGTAGACAATTACACCATATGTGCTCTCTAAAATCGGTTTCAAATCAGGGTGTAAATATTGAATTTGGCGCTTTTCATGTTTCGATTCAATAAAGGTTGGAATTTGCTCCATCGGTCCTGGACGATATAAAGAGTTAACTGCAACAATATCTTCAAACTCATTTGGTTTTAAATTACGTAATACATTCCGCATTCCCCCAGACTCGAGCTGGAATACACCTGTTGTATCTCCTCTTCCGAGTAACTGGAATGTCTTTTCATCTTGAAGAGGTAAATTTCGTATATCAATTTGTTTACCAGTTTTGGTCACAATAAACGAAAGAATATTCTCAAGTAACGTTAAATTACGTAAACCTAAGAAGTCCATTTTTAACAGACCAAGTTCTTCTAACACTTCTGCTGGATATTGCGTTACATATACATCATTATGCCCTTCTTGAATCGCAACGCTTCCCGTTAACGGCTCCTGACTCATAATGACTCCCGCCGCATGAATAGACGTATGACGTGGTAATCCTTCGACGCGCTTCGCAATTTCAAAAACGCGTTCATGCAAGAGATTGCCTTGTATAAATTCACGAAGAGACCCGGATTCTTCATACGCTTCTTTTAGCGTTATCCCAAGTCTTGATGGAATAAGTTTTGAAAATATGTCAATGTCCCTCGGCGGAAGTCCCATTACGCGAGCGATATCCCGAATCGCTGCTTTTGCCGCTAGCGTTCCGAACGTAACAATTTGAGCAACGCGAAGCTGACCATATTTATCTTTTACATAACGAATCATCTCATCACGTCTAATGTCCGGAAAATCAATATCAATATCTGGAAGCGTAACACGTTCTGGATTTAGAAATCGTTCAAACAGCAAGTCGTACTCAATTGGATCGATATCTGTAATTTCTAACACATAAGAAACAAGCGAACCTGCTGCTGAACCACGGCCTGGTCCTGTTAAAATATCATGTTCATGTGCGTATTTCATAAAATCCCAAACAATAAGGAAATAATCGCTAAATCCCATGCGAGAAATAACATCGAGTTCGTGATTTAAGCGCTGATTATGTATCTCTTTTGGCACACCGTAGCGCTTTTTTAATCCATCTTCACAAATGCCACGTAAATAAGCATCACTCGTCTCATTAGATGGCACAGGAAACTTCGGTAATTGATTCACATGAAATGGAATTTCTACACGGCAACGCTCCGCAATTAAAGCTGTATTATGAAGAGCCTCTTCCACATGAGAAAATAAAGCTTCCATTTCAGCCAGTGATTTTAAATAATATTGATCTGTTTTGAGCCTTGGTCTATCTGGATCAGTCATCTTCGTTCCGCTCTGAACAGATAATAAGCACTCGTGCACAAGCGCATCGCTTTGGTTCACATAACGAACATCATTGGTTGCGACGAGTGGTATATTCAACCTACTTATAAATTCCGGTAGCTTTTCTTGTAGAAACAACTCATCTTGAATGGCATGATGCTGCAAACTCATATAAAAGCTGCCAAACATATTTTGATACGCCCTAGCTACTTCTTCAGCAAACTCATCTTTTCCTTGTAACAATAACTGTTCAATTTCCCCATCTTTTCCTGGAGAAATCGCAATCAACCCTTTTGCATAATGAGCAAGCCACTTTTTAGGAATGCCTTCCTTTGACTTCGTCATGATGGTGCTAGAAATTTTCAATAAGTTTTGATAACCTATTTCATTTTCTGCCAGTAATACGAGCGGATATGCCTTCTCTTCTTCCTCACTAAAAATAGAGGCTGTTAATCCAATAATGGGCTGAATTCCATTTTTCTTACAGGCCTTATAAAACGGAATGACTCCATACATAACATTTTCATCTGTGATCGCGAGAGATGAAAATCCAAGCTCTTTCGCCCGAACGACAAGTTCATCAATTTTACAAGCACTTTTTAACAAACTATAAACGGTTTGACATTGTAAATGCACAAACTTCACTGTTGTACCCTCTCTTTATCTATTTGACTACTTTCATTATAGGTGAAGAAGAAAGCGGAAATCAAAACATACTTCTTATACTTTGTCCATATACATGAAAGTGAAAGGGGAATGACGATGGATGTAAGACAATACACTTTTTTCTCTCTTCTTATCATTAGTTACTTTATTGCTTTTGGGGTCATACTTGGTGGTTCTTTAATTGGGGGCATTGGGGCATTTCTTATTGGACAGCCCGCCCTTACTTCAATTAATCAATTCGCACAAAATTTAAGAATTTGGGCACTTGTTGCAGCAATTGGTGGAACTTTTGATACATTTTATAGCTTTGAAAGAAGTTTTTTTGAAGGAGATATGAAAGATATTGTGAAACAAATTTTACTCATATTTTTTGCCACAGGTGGCATGCAAACTGGCCTTATTATTATTAAATGGATTACACAGGAGCATGTATGAGGGTCCCAAACGCTTCCACTTCCAAACGATGGTATTTATTTTTAGGTGGCGCCGCTGTTGGAGGGGTTTTAAGCTGGTTTATTTTTTTGTACATATATGGGGTTTTTCAACAAGAACAAACCAGTAAGATAGAGGAACAAAAGCAAATCATTAGGAAACAAGAAGAAAAGCTTCGTGTTCTTCTTGAAGATCAAGACAAATTAAATAAAGAAAACAAACAGCTATTAACAATTCAAGAAATTAAAATTAAAATTGTAAATGGGGATAAATATGATTTAGACAACCTGACTTTAGAAAACATTACAACTTCCATTCATAATGACTTGCAGCATCTCTTAACCAAAAACATACAAAGCATTGCGCAAAATAAAGAGCTACTAAAAAAAGCAATTGAGAATAAGATATACAAGCATTATGACCGAATATACCACTTTAAAGTTGATACCATTTCCTTTGATACCGTGCTTGAAATCAGTATCAATATAAAACAAGAAAAGTAGCCCTTCTCCTGACCCTTTTTGCTCAGATGAAGGGCTACTTTTTCATATTTTGGCAAGCTGCTAAGATCTAAATTTTCTAGGACCTACAATTAATTTGATTGCTGTTCTTTCTTGATTATCGATAGAAATATCATGAAACGCTGGAACGAGAACTAAGTCAATACCACTAGGAGCTACAAACCCTCTTGCAATGGCAATGGCTTTAATTGCTTGATTTAAAGCACCAGCTCCAATCACTTGAATTTCTACATTACCGTTTGCTCTTAATACCCCTGCAATTGCACCGGCAACTGAATTGGGACTTGATTTTGACGATACCTTTAATATATTTTCCATATAAGTTGTTGCTCCCTCTGTTATTTGATGGCCTTTTTTGTTACTGACTGGAATGTAATTAACGTATCTTTAACTAATATTCATACCTAAAGCAAACAGCACTATTAACTATACTCATTCGATATTTTTTGAATTCTTCCTGCCTATCTGTCTAAATACAAAAAGATGACTAAATTTAAGATTTAGTCATCTTTTTACCTATCGCATCCTGGTTCACACCAATGTATCGTAATATAACTCTTTCAGATGAATGGTTACATATCTACATAAGCAATACACTATTCTTTGTTTGCCTGTACATGTGATATCCAATCAATACGTTATTTTACTCATTTCACATTGTACTTATGATGTATAAAAGGATTATTTTGTTTAAATCGAGCTTAATTTAACTCAACATTTGTCAACATGCTGAAAAAAGTAGAGCTTAAGCTCTACTTTTCTTATTTTTTAATACAGCTATATTTACTTACAAATCTCACGTAAATCTGCAAATAGACGATCTGCTTCTTCCCAAGAAGATGCTTTCGCTCCAGAAGCCATCGGATGACCCCCGCCATTATATTGCATCGCTAATTTATTAATTACAGGCCCTTTTGAACGAAGACGAACGCGAATAACGTCTTCCTCCTCTAAAAATAGAACCCATGCTTTTAATCCATCAATATTACCAAGCGCTCCAACAACACCAGATGCCTCTGAAGGAAGTACCTCAAACTCTTCTAGCACTTCTTTTGTCAGCTTAATATAAGCTGCTCCTTCTTCCGTCATCGTAAAGTTTTGTAAAATGAATCCATTTAAACGAGCGATTTTTTCTTTCGTTTTATACATTTCATTATATAATGCCGGAAACTCAACGCCCATTTCTACAAGCTCACCTGCATAACGAAGTGTTCTTGCAGACGTATTCGGGAATAAGAAGCGCCCTGTATCTCCAACAATCCCAGCTAAAATGAGTCGCGCCGCTTCTTTTGTAATTGTTAAACCTTTATCTTTTCCATAAGAATAAAACTCATAGATGAGCTCACTTGTAGAACTTGCTGTCGTATCCACCCAGGTAATGTCTCCGTATGGATCTTCATTTGGATGATGATCGATTTTAATGAGCATCTTCCCTTTCGTATAACGCTGATCACAAACGCGCTCTTGGTTCGCTGTATCACAAACGATAACAAGCGCATTTTCATAAGTCTCATCATCAATTTCATCCATTACTCGTAAATAAGATAATGAAGGTTCATTGTATCCGACCATATAAATCTTTTTCTCTGGAAATGATTCTTGAAGAATTGTTCCAAGGCCACACTGAGAACCTAATGCATCTGGATCTGGACGCACATGGCGGTGAATAATAATCGTATCAAACTCTTTAATCGCTGCTAAAATTTGCTCATGCATATGTATAGTCTCCTTTTTATTGATTTCTACCCCTGTAATCAATTTTCTCACTTTATTCTCCATTATAACTGAAAATATTTTATCCATGTGGACAATTGCTTTATAATAATAGTAAGAAAGTTCCGATAACGTTTTTTTATTTTCTTCACTAACCTTTAATGCGTGGAGAAACATTACATACAAAATGATGGGGGATTGTATTATGCCAGTATTAGTCTTTTGTATTATCATCTCGTTTATGTTGTATCTTTTCTATAAAACAAAATATTTTCGTACAAATCGTCCAATGGAAAAAGGATGGCTTGCTGGAAAATCCGGGGTGGCACTTGGCGTATTCGTTGCGTTATTTGGTGCAAACCAATTTTTCTTAGATCTCTCCACCGCACGTATCGTTGTCGGCATTTTATTTATCTTATTTGGCAGCGTAAGTATTTTCAATGGATTTCGTCAGTATAAACATTTCTCGCCTCTTGCAGTCGAAGAAGCAGAAGTATACAAAATGATGTGACACGTACAAAAAAGCATCAGCATTTACGCTGATGCTTTTTTACGATTCTTTATTTTTAAAATCATATATGCAACAAGTGCAGGTGGGATGTTAAAAGGATTTCCTTGCACATGAAAATGTAATTGCTCTTCTTCAAAAGACATATTTTTATACAACTCTTGTTGTGAACGTCTCGTTCTTTGTCTTTGTTCATTTAATCCTTCAATGTAAAGATACTGAATAGGTATCATGACAAGAAAATAAAACAATGCAACACCGCCAAAAAAGAGTAACTCTGATGACATATGGAACACCATCCTTTTTTCTTTTTATATACAAATTATCTGATAACTTAATTATACCACGATTCAATTACCAAATGAAGGGAATTACTATTAAATTGATTATCCCTATCTCATTATTATTATATTTATACAAAAGAGCTGAATGAATCTCCCTCTAAAAAAGGGTTCTCCATTCAGCTCTTTTCCATACTTATCGATCAATCAACTGCACCATTAATAGTGCTTTCCCAACAACTTCTCCTCCGTGACGCACTTCCACATCTACCTTTCCAAATTTACGACCGATTTCTAACACCTTAGGATGTACAGAAACAACATTATCGATTTGAACCGGCTTTACAAAATAAATTGTTAAATTCTCGACAATCGAATCACTTTTTTTCTGCGCGCGGATGGCACGATTCGTTGCTTCTGTGACGACGGTTGTAAATACACCATATGATAATGTTCCAAATGAACTCGTCATTTGTGGCGTCACAGAAAATTGATAACTGTGTTCGTTCTTTGCTTCTTTCGGAGTCACAAATTGATTTGTGACGATATCCTCAATTGTCTCCCCAACTTGCGGTTGACGTTGAATCATTTGCAGCGCCTGTAGTACATCCTGACGGCTAATAATCCCTTGTAGATGGTTGCTTTCATCGACAACAGGAAGAAGCTCAATCCCTTCCCATACCATCATGCGCGCTGCCGCTGCAACAGACATTTTCCCATTCACTGTAATTGGCTGCTTTGTCATAACCTTTTCAATTGGTGTTTCTTTTGCAATGCCAATCATATCTTTTGAAGTAACAATCCCTAATACCTTTTTATTTTCATCTACAATTGGATAACGTCCATGCATCGTTTCTTCATTATACGCATGCCATTGTGCTACTCTATCACTAGGTTTTAAATATAACGTTTCTTCAATTGGCGTTAAAATATCTTCAACGAGTACAATTTCCTTTTTGATAAGCTGATCATAAATAGCACGGTTAATAAGCGTTGCCACAGTGAACGTATCATAGCTACTTGAAATAATCGGCAACTTTAATTCATCTGCTAATTTTTTCACATGCTCTTCTGTATCGAACCCACCTGTAATCAATACTGCCGCGCCTGCCTCTAGAGCTAGTTGGTGTGCATTCGTACGGTTGCCGATAATCAGCAAGTTCCCCGCCTCTGTATAACGCATCATCGCTTCTAATTTCATGGCCCCAATCACGAATTTATTTAATGTTTTATGTAACCCTTCTCTCCCCCCAAGTACTTGGCCATCAACGATATTGACTACTTCTGCATATGTTAGTTTTTCAATGTTTTCTTTTTTCTTTTGTTCAATTCGAATCGTTCCGACACGTTCAATCGTACTAACATACCCTTTATTTTCTGCATCTTTAATCGCCCGATATGCTGTTCCTTCACTTACACCCAAATCTTTTGCAATTTGGCGCACAGAGATTTTATGCCCTACCGGCAGGTTATTAATATGTTCTAAAATTTGATTATGTTTGGTAGCCAAATGGTTTCACCATACTTTCTTTTCCCTAAATTCTTCATGTGTTGTATTTTTAGTATACTATATTTCCGAAACTGTTACACTGTCTCTTTATATATCTGTACTATTTTCTTTATAACAAAATGACCCTTACATTCCATCGGTCACATTCTTACAACAGTGTAATGCTATTGTCATCTCATTCGATAGTTTGTCCATCATTTCAAATGTACAATAAAGACAAGAAATCAAACAAAGGAGCGAATGAAAATGAAAAAATTTCTAGAAGTTGTAGGTGCTGTATTTTTAGCTTTCGTTGATGGAAAAAAGGTTGCAATAGAATTAAATGAGGCACCAGAACAAACATTGCCAAAGACAAAAGAAACACCAAAACATGCACATACTTTCAAGCCTGTATTACACACGTAAAAAAACCTTCACTTGTCTTTTCAAATGAAGGGTTTTTATCTTACAGTGTAATACTTTCTCCAGCTTCTAATACCTTACCTATACTACTTGTTAGTTTTTGGACAAAAATGTGCGGATCTTGTTCAATCACTGGAAACGTATTATAGTGCATTGGCACAACTGTTTTTGCTCCAATCCATTCCGCAGCTAACACCGCATCCTCTGGTCCCATTGTAAAATTATCACCAATTGGTAAAAATGCTAAATCGATATCGTTAAGAGAACCGATTAACTTCATATCAGAAAATAAAGCGGTATCTCCCGCATGATACACTGTTTTTTCTTCTGCCGTAAATAAAATTCCAGCTGGCATTCCTGTATATGTAATCATCTGATTTTCTTCATCAATATAACTAGACCCATGGAATGCTTGTGTAAATTTTACTTTTCCAAAATCAAATACATGTGATCCACCGATATGCATCGGATGCGTATTCACACCTTGCCATCCTAAAAATGTTGCCAGTTCAAACGGTGCCACAACAACTGCATTATTTTTCTTCGCAAGCGCTACTGTATCGTCAACATGATCACCATGACCGTGCGATAAAATAATTACGTCTACCTTGACTTCTTCAGCCTTTAAATCTGTTTTCGGATTACCTGTTAAAAATGGATCAATTAAGATAACCTTCCCATTCGTTTCAATCTTTACAACTGAATGCCCGTGATAAGATACTTCCATTGTTACATTCCTCCCTTATTCACATTCACACCTTTTATTCTACATGATTTCACAATTTCCTGTCTTTTCAAACAGCGATTTGCTTGTCATAACGCTTTCATCCGATGTAAAGTAATACATGTAACTGAAATCTCGGAGGTGCCAATCTATGAATACTAGATTAGAAAACTTAATGCAATGGCTACAAGAACAAAACGTGGAAGCTGCATTTTTAACTTCTACACCAAACGTCTTCTATATGACAAACTTCCATTGCGAACCACACGAAAGACTACTCGGTCTATTTGTATTCCAAGAAAAAGAACCAATTTTAATCTGTCCTAAAATGGAAGAAGGCCAAGCTAGAAACGCTGGCTGGGCGCACGAAATTATCGGATTCACCGATACAGACAAACCATGGGATATGATTGCAAAAGCAATTCAAGATCGCGGTATCGATGCAAGTGCAGTAGCAATTGAAAAAGAACACTTAAATGTAGAGCGCTATGAAGAATTAACAAAATTATTCCCAAAAGCTTCTTTCAAATCTGCGGAAGAAAAAGTACGCGAACTTCGTTTAATTAAAGACGAAAAAGAACTTTCTATTTTACGCCAAGCAGCTTACATGGCAGACTACGCTGTTGGAATTGGTGTAGAAGCAATTAAAGAAGATCGCAGTGAATTAGAAGTATTAGCAATCATCGAGCATGAATTAAAGAAAAAAGGCATACATAAAATGTCCTTTGACACAATGGTATTAGCAGGCGCAAATTCTGCCTTGCCACACGGTATTCCAGGAGCAAACAAAATGAAGCGCGGTGACTTCGTACTGTTTGACTTAGGCGTAATCATTGACGGTTATTGCTCTGACATTACACGTACAGTCGCATTTGGCGATATTTCAGAAGAACAAACACGCATTTACAACACTGTATTAGCTGGCCAATTACAAGCTGTCGAATCATGCAAACCAGGTGTTACACTTGGCGAAATCGACAATGCTGCTCGCTCTGTTATCGCAGATGCAGGTTACGGAGAATTCTTCCCGCATCGCCTTGGTCACGGGCTTGGAATTAGCGTACACGAATATCCAGATGTAAAAGAAGGCAACGAATCATCATTAAAAGAAGGTATGGTCTTCACAATTGAACCAGGTATTTACGTACCAAACGTAGGTGGCGTTCGTATTGAAGATGATATTTATATTACAAAAGATGGATCAGAAATTTTAACGAAATTCCCAAAAGAATTACAGTTTGTGAAATAAGAAAGAAGGTAGCGACTGCGCTACCTTTTTTAAATCTCATTTTTCTCTACTATCTCAAACTTATTAACAATCATTTTTGCCGGATAACTTTCAAGTATCTGAGAAGACCATACTTTTATTTTATATCCTGATTTTAACTTTCCATATGCAATTTCATCGTTAAAATTTAGAATCGTATCTGCTGGGATGTCCATATGTAGGTGTTGATCTATATAACTCTGTAACTCTTCTATCGTTTCGAATTTTTTATTCATGATGAAATATACAGTCTTATTTTTCACCATAACGTATCCTTCCATAGCACCTTTTTCTGTTTGTTGATGTACATTCGCTGGTTCATTTTCAATTTGCTCATTACGCGTACATGCTGGTAACATTACGAAAGAAACGACAAGTAAAACATATATACACAACATCAATGTGTTTCTCTTCATCCCATGCCCCCATTCTAGAAATTGTAATAATTAATCCCATTTTTAATATTTTTTGAAATCCTTAATACAAAGTATGTATTACTTGTATATTCTCTGTTTCTATCATAATATTTAAATACAGAATTTTCCGAATGATAAAGGAGAGATTGCATGCAACAACTTCAAAAACAATTAGAAGAAATAAAAGCTAATCATTACGTCATAGATTCCACTATAGATATTGATAATTTAAGTTCAAAAATGCTCCAACATATCGGCGCACCCGATGGCTACTTACGGGATAAATTAATCTACACGACCTTTTTCCAGCTCATTAAGAATGACCATATCCCAAACACACAATTACAACAATTATTGTCCCAAAGCATAGGCGAACAATATCTATTTTACAAAATTGCTACAGACGATAAGGACGCTGTATTTACTCGGGCGTTTACAACATTATTAATCGCTTTAATTTTAAGTTCCGATATAAAACATAATTTCTTATCACAACCTGACATACTAGAGATAAAAGACAAATTAATTTTATATATGAAAAAAGAGCATGATTTTCGCGGTTACGTAAATGATCGAGGCTGGGCTCATAGTATCGCCCATGTTTCCGATACATTCGATGAGCTCATTAAAAACCCGAAGCTTAGTGCTGAACATTATCCAGAAATACTACAAACCTTGTTAGAAAAAGTCAGTGTCCATACAATGTATTATAAGTACGAAGAAGATGAACGAATTATCTACCCTATCGTCGCTATGCTGCAAAATGGTTTAGATGAAAAAGAACTCATTGTAGCCTTACATTCTTTAGTACATCAAATGCAAGCTCAAAAAACAGAACTATCTATCGTACCTTATGAAACGTTGTATGGAAATGTAAAATCATTCTTTCGAAGCTTATTCTTTAGATTAAGGGCCTTATCCATATGTAAAGAAGCGGAGAAACAAATTGAAATGTTATTAAAAGAGCTAAACAGATACTACTAAAAAGAAGGCCACTCAAAAAGTGCCTTCTTTCATCTCACTAATATTCACTTGAAAATTCACAATCCAAACCGAGAAAAGGTGTACAAAAATCGAGATAGCCATACAAGTCCCGCTAAAAAAAGTTAAAATTGGGTGCGAGTATGAATGCTCTAAATAATAAGACGCTCCAACGAAAAACAGTGTTATATAAATGTAGATTGCTCCATGTATTTGCTTCATATAAGCCCCCTTTTCCCATATTATAACATAAATTTTCTAACTATTCCTATTAATCTGTATTAACTATTGTTTCTCAACTGTTACACCTCTTACAGTTACTTTTATATAAGAAGCTCCTTGTAACTGTTGTAATTCTTCTGTCTTCCCTGTAACGACTACGCCGTAGATTGGTAGGTCTTTTGGTGGTGTATTTTTAATTTTTTTATAATATTGATTAAAATAATCGTTTGGTATACCCTCACTATTCTCTGCTAAATACTTCATTTTATCCAGAAACTCTGTTGAGTTCCTCGTTAAATCATTTTTAATATTTTCTTGAGCTTTTGCATAACCCCCTTCAAAACCAAATACATTTATAACCATTACAGCATTTAATACCGCACCACTCTTAGCTTTGGATTTTTCTATTAATAATGATTCAAACGTATCATGGCTCATTTTGCTCTCCCTTCTACACACTCAACGTTTGAGAGCTTGAAATGTATACAGTAATTACAAAAAAATTCCTGCAAATAAAAAAGCACACCTATTTTGATGCGCTTCTTCCATTACATACAAAGAATACTATTCTATTATTTCATGGCCTCTTTGACAACATCTTGAATCATAACGACTTCCGTTTTCATATCGATAGCAGGCGCTTCCTCATCAATACATTCATACCAAAATTCTAGATGTTTTTTATCAATTTCATGGCGAGAAGCTTCGACAGCTATCCCACCTTCTCCTTGGACAGAATACCAATACAAATATTCTTCTCCATCTCTTATTTCCCGGAAAATTGTCTCGACATACATTTTCTCGTCGTCTAATGTCAAAAGTACCTCTTTCATATGATCATTTAAAAGCTTCATCCATTCATCAACGCGTTGACTTTTTCCTGGCTTCACTTTGAATCTTGTTAATTCGACGTTCATCGTTTATCCCTCTACCTTCTTACGTACATATAAAACGTATTCCACCGGATGATCAAAACCTAGTTTATTAGCTAATTTTTGTGAAGGAATGTTATCTATATTACAATCCCAGCACGGCGTAATACCATTTTGTATGCAATGTTCTATAAAATAAGTTGCGACTAATCTTGCTAGTCCCTTTCCTTGATGGTCTGGGTGAGTTGCAATATCAATTTCAGCAAAACTATTACTTCTAAAAATTGAAACACATTCAGCAACTACCTTTTGATCTTGCAGAATACAAAATCCAAAACCATGGTTCAAAAACGCTTCTGTAAATCCCCAATACTCTTTAAAATATTGCTCCGTAAACTCAGTACTTTTTCCGATTATGTTTCTATCAATCCGCATAACCTTGTATGTAGAATCATCTAATTCGCTTTTTCTATCTTCAAAGATATCCCTCTGAAATAGAAATTTTTTCCGAGGAATTTTCCGAAAAGAATCATTGAAATGATTTTCAATAATAGTCTCCCAATCTATGCTGGACACAAATAATGTGAATCGTTTCTCTGTTGTTAAAACATTATTTTCAATGTAAGAAATCAAAGTACATTGAAATTCCTGATCATATGTATCCCCAAACAGATAGTAAATACCATTAGCAGTCATAATCAATCCTGCTGTTAATCTCTCATTTACAAAAATTTCACCATCTATTATTCGAGTGCATACTGCATAAGCAAAAGTAGCTGTCTGTTTATTCTCTTCTAAAACTGAAAGAACCTTATGATATTCTGTTAAAGCTAACTTTCTCATACATTCTCCACAATAACCGTATCCGCATCTAAGTTTTCGAAGCAAAGATTAACAGTGCGATTAAGTGCCCTTGTGCGGTGAACAGTACCTGCTGGAATTAAAATAGAATCGTTCGGTTTTAGTATAACGGTATCCTTATCTTGAAAATCAATTAGTAGCTCTCCCTCTAACACAATAAATAGCTCATCTGAATTCGAGTGAAAGTGCCAATCATATTCCCCCGTAAACACAGCAATTCGTAAACAATGATTATTAATATTTGAGACAACAAAATTTTTGTGCTGCTCTGTAATATCTTTGGTAAGTTCTAAAAGATTCACTTTCTCCATCGTTCTTCTCATCCCCTAGTTATTAACTACTTTCCCCAAAACCATCCAAGTGCAATAATAGTCATACAACCCCAAAAGCCTATCGTTCCAAAATCAATATCTTTTTCCTGTTTCTTCTGGTTCTTTTGCTAGATTCGTCGCTACGTACCCTTTCTAGAATTTACGATTCCATTCTCATACTTTCATTTCTTACAAACTATTTTTCATTAGCAACCTCTTTCAAAGTTACCCAAACCATTCTAAATACTAAAATATTTCAAAGTAAATTGCTTTCAGTTTTAATCTCCGCCGCCTCCGCAATCTCCACCCCCACTATCGCTTGCACTACTGCAATCATTATCGCTATAGTTTACAAATCCACTTGATGAATTGGAGGAATAAGAAGAATATTTCTTTTTCGACTTTCTCTTCTTATCTTTTTCACTTTCACGGCTTGGCCATACTTTATCAAACACCACAAAAAACATACCAATTGGTATCAAAAAAGCAATCCACTGTAAGATGTCTTCCAAAAATTCAGGGGTTATTTCTAACTGATAAAATATACCTAATAGATATATAGATAAAATCACATATAAAATCATACTGATATATCGAGCTATTTTCTCTATACGAAGAGCCAACTTCTTTTGAAATGGTATATTCTGTTCCTGCTTTTTCTTTATATATTTCTGTCTTCTTATTTGTTTTTTCTTACTACTTTTTCTCCCCATGACATCCCCTCTTTTATTTTCCTTACGCATACAATTACAAACTATCACAAGAGGGATCTCATTAACAAGAAGAAAATTCCAATTTTGAGATTTTCAAAATAAAAAGATACTCTCTAATCCCCCCTATTGTGAGTAAAACTAAAGAGTATCTCATTTCTCCCACCTCAAAGCTAAGCAAAAACCCAAATAGTAGCTAAAGGATAGGTTAATTGTAAAAGACTGATTGCCAATGCAATAGTAGTGTTTCCTTTACATTTTGTAATGTTTTATATACTTTTCGTAAAGTTATATTTATAAATTACCTAAAATTGGTTATTATAAATGTAATAAATTTACACAAAGGAGATATAGTGGATTTGGTTACAAATAAAGTAAAACAATTCCGCGTTGTTAGAGACATCACCCAAGAGCAACTTGCTTCCGCTGTTAACATCACCAGCCAATCCCTCATCGCCATTGAGAAGAACAAATACAACCCCAGCTTAGAATTAGCCTTAAAATTATGTGAGTTTTTTGATTGTAAAGTAGAAGATTTATTTCAATTAGATAAAACTGGGGAGGAGTAATCATGAAAGAGTTTTTCGGGAAAAATATTTTATCATATATTGTCATTTTAATAGTAGGGGCTACATTAATTTTTTTTGATACCAATGGAGGATGGAATTTCAACAATTATAAAGAAGGTCTTCACAGTGTCCTTATATTTTGTGGAGGTTTTATAGCTTTCTCATTCTTAATAGCAATATTTAAAGGCTTTAAGAAAAAGAAAAAAGAATCCGAACAGTATCCATTACCTGCGATGGACGAAAGAATTGAAAAGATGACTTTAAAATTTATGGCTCAAGTCTTTGGGCTTTCTCATTTTATCGCTTTTGTGATTCTCCTTATTTTGTATATAGGCAAACAACAAACGATCTCGGTCGATTATGTTCTATATTACGTGTTTG
The DNA here is from genome assembly GCF_017498755.1 of Bacillus sp. XF8. NCBI lineage: Bacteria > Bacillati > Bacillota > Bacilli > Caryophanales > Bacillaceae > Bacillus > Bacillus sp. XF8. The sequence goes on from NZ_JAGDQK010000021.1 coordinate 116,739, forward strand.
GAGTTCTATTCTTTACAATGTTTTTCGGCTTAAACATTGTAAAGAAACTAGATTAATAAGTGACGAAAAGAAAACAACTCTTCAACAAAATTAGAACAAAAAGCAAATCCTGATTGATAGAAAGCATCCTATTTATGTTCCACAGTCAAATACAAAAAGACCCTCCTTATACAAAGAGGGTCTCACAATCATTTCTATTATGATAAAGCAGGAGCTTTTTCAAGAAGCTCTTTCGCATCGGCATATTGTAAACCATGTGCTTCTGCAACTGCTTCGAATGTTACATAGCCATCTAATGTGTTAATACCTTTTAATAATGCAGAGTTGCCTAGGCAAGCTTGTTTGTAGCCTTTGTTTGCAATTTGTACTGCATATGGTACTGTTACGTTTGTTAATGCAAGAGTTGATGTACGCGGAACGGCACCAGGCATGTTTGCAACTGCATAATGAACAACGCCGTGTTTTTCATAAGTTGGGTTATCATGAGTTGTAATGCGGTCAGTTGTTTCGAAAATACCACCTTGGTCAATCGCGATATCTACTACAACAGAACCTGGTTCCATTGATTTAATCATTTCTTCTGTTACAAGTTTTGGCGCTTTTGCACCTGGAATTAAAACGGCGCCGATTACAAGATCAGATTCCTTTACAGCTTGTGCAATGTTGTATGGATTAGACATTAAAGTTTTCACTTGGTTACCGAAAATATCATCTAATTGACGAAGACGTTCTGCACTTAAGTCAATAATTGTTACATCAGCACCTAAACCTACTGCAATTTTCGCTGCATTTGTACCAGCTTGGCCACCACCGATAATTGTTACTTTACCGCGTTTTACCCCTGGAACGCCTGCAAGTAAAATACCTTTGCCGCCTTTTGTTTTTTCAAGGAATTGTGCACCAATTTGCGCTGACATACGACCCGCTACTTCACTCATAGGTGCAAGTAGTGGTAAAGAACGATTGTCTAATTGTACTGTTTCATATGCAATTGATACCACTTTGTTATCAATTAAAGCTTTTGTTAATTCTGGTTCTGGAGCTAAATGTAAGTATGTGAATAAAATTAAACCTTCGCGGAAATAACCATATTCGCTTTCAATTGGCTCTTTTACCTTCATAACCATATCTTGATTCCATGCTTCTTCAGCAGTTTCAACAAGTTTTGCTCCAGCTTGTACGTATTCTTCATCTGTAAAGCCAGACCCTAAACCTGCACCTTTTTGAACAAAAACTTCATGGCCATTGTGTACTAAATGTACAGCGCCAGCTGGCGTCATTGCCACGCGGTTTTCATTGTTTTTAATTTCTGTTGGAATACCGATACGCATTATTAATTCCCCCTTGAGTTATGAAATGACCCCTGAATCATTTTTTAAAGCGCTTTCTACGCTCTTATATTTTAACATAATATCTCAATATTTTACAAAAAATAGTACGAGTTTTCCGATAGATTTTATCTATTTTTGTCGATATTTATGAATTACGTCAACTGCACCTGTTACTTCTATAATGGTACCCGTAATCATATCGGAATCTTCCTCGCATAGAAATGCAATTGTGCGAGCGATATCTTCACCTGTTCCAGATCTACCAATTGGCGTCCTACTGTCTTTCATCGTACGCGCTTCCTGAATCGTCGCCTCTTTCATTTCACCAACAATATCTCCTGGACAAACCATATTTGATGTAATGCCATGTTCTGCTTCTTCATAAGCAATTGTCTTTGTTAATGAAACAAGCCCTACCTTTGCAGCTGCGAATGCGGAACGATACATCCAACCAGGAGCACTATCTGCTCCTTGAAATCCGTAGTTAATAATTCGGCCAAAATGTTGTTTTCTCATAATCGGAACGACAAGTTTTAATAAACGAAACACTGCTGTTAGATTTCCTTGTATCATTTCATCCCATTCATCTTCTTCGTAATCAATTAAATTTTTACGTTCAAATACGTAAGGACCTGCATTATTAATTAAAAAATCGATTTTGCCAAAGCGGTCCATTGCTTCTTCTACTATTTTATGTAAATCTTCTTTTTTCGTGACGTCTGCTTGCACAAACTGCAGGCGTTCTTCTATATGTTTATATTTTTCCCGGATTACTTGGGCGGCTCTTACATCGCTGTGATATGTTACGGTTACTGAATATCCTTTAGCTAATAATTTTTCTGTTACTTGCTTTCCTAAACCTTTCGTACCGGCTGTAATGAGCGCGTGTCTCACAAACATGCCTCCTTTTAAATTGCTATACTTCATATGTAACAAGTTCTCCCTCCAATTACAACTAAAAAGAATTGAAACAGAGTTTTCAAAATTCTGTAACGTTTCTGGCAAGCACGTTACCATATTTTGCTTTATAATTAAGTTGTAAAAGGTTATAAAAACGAATTGGGAGGAATCTACTATGAATAATACATATACAAATATTTTAATTGCAGTGGACGGTTCCAAAGAAGCAGAAAAAGCCTTTAAAAAAGCAATTCAAGTCGCAAAGCGTAACAACGCAACATTAACAATTGCTCATATCGTTGATGTAAAAGCATACTCTGCAGTTGAAGCGTATAGCCGCGCAATTGCTGAGCGTGCAAATCTCTTTGCAGAAGATCTATTAGAAGACTACAAAAAGACTGCAACTGAAGCTGGTCTTGAAAAAGTAGAACTTGTATTAGAATTCGGTAATCCAAAATCTAAAATTTCAAAAGAAATTGCTCCAAAACATAAAGTAGACTTAATTATGTGTGGTGCAACTGGTTTAAACGCCGTAGAACGCTTCTTAATCGGTAGCGTCTCTGAACATATTATTCGCTATGCGAAATGCGATGTCCTTGTTGTTCGTGGTGAAGAAGAACAAGGTGACATTTAATAAATAACGAAACACCAAGTCTTATGTAGATTTGGTGTTTTTTATTTCCCTATAGATACTCCTTATAATCCATTCCTTTCCCTTACTTATCACCATGCTAGCATACATAATTTAGAAATCGAAGGATAGAATATGTCTGTTCGGTTACGCTAAGAAAAAAATGAAACGAGGGATACTGCTTGGGAGATCACGAACGAATTATTTTAGATGTAAATGACGAAGAACTTGAAATGCTCGATACGATTTGTTCTCATTTTAAAGAAAAACATGGCGTTGACCTGAGCCATGGTGCACTCCTCCGTGACTTAATGGATATTGAGTATATCCGCATTACAGAAAACAGACATAAATATGAATAAGAAAAACATAACACTATACTATTATCTATATTCATTTTGACTTTCCCAACATATAAGTCGCTGCTATGAGATCAAAAGGGGACCCGCACTCGTTTCCTCTCTTTGTTTTTACTTGGCATGAGGCAGGAAAAGGGGCTGACCGCTTCTATGCATGGTCGGATGCTCTCTATCGCATAAAAAGACGTTCATCACGTGACAAAATCACCTTAATGAACGTCTTTCCAATTACTTATATACGATTATCCTTATGCCTTTTTAACAAATTCAGATTTTAATTTCATAGCTCCAAAACCGTCAATTTTGCAATCGATATCATGATCTCCATCAACTAAACGGATACTCTTTACTTTTGTACCTATTTTTATAACTGATGAAGTTCCTTTTACTTTAAGGTCTTTAATTACTGTTACAGCATCACCATCGTTTAAGATATTTCCATTTGCATCTTTAACAACTTTTTTATCTTCACTATTTTCAGTTTCTGACTCTAAAGCCCACTCATGAGCACACTCTGGACAAACAAAAAGACTTCCATCTTCATAAGTATATTCTGAATTACATTTCGGGCAATTTGGTAAGTTTTGCATGTTTTTTTATTTCCTCCATTATAAAAATTACTTTCAATTCCCTTTCTTATAGCCTCGTAAACATAGCAATTACGAACTTGAAATTCACGAAAAATAGGGATGTTCCTTATATACTGCCATAGTATTTTCAGATTGACAAGCTAACTTTATGTGAACACGTTTTCTAAAAAATAAAAAGAGGATACTCTGCTCCTGTATGGAACTTAGTATCCTCTCATCCTTATAAATTTACGGTCTCTCCCACTAACACCTTCGCTTTTTCCAAAGCTTTTTGAATTTGTTCGAACCCTGTTCCACCTGCACTATTACGACGTTTCACCGCTGCATAAGGTGAAAGAACTTCATATAAGTCCTCTTCAAATAATGGACTCATTTCTCGATATGTTTCTAGCGGTACATCTAATAAATAGATTCCTTTTTGTGTGCAATGAAGAACGAGCTTTCCGACAATTTCGTGTGCCTGACGGAATGGAAGCCCTTTGCTTGCTAAGTAATCAGCAATTTCTGTTGCATTGGAGAAGTCCTGTTTTACGGCTTGCCCCATTTTTTCTTTGTTTACAGTCATCGTTTCTAGCATGCCAGCCATAATGTGCAGGCAGCCTTCTACTGTTTTAACTGTATCAAACATTCCTTCTTTGTCTTCTTGCAAATCTTTGTTATAAGCAAGCGGCAACCCTTTCATTACCGTTAATAAACTAAATAGATTGCCGTATACTCTCCCTGTTTTGCCACGGATGAGTTCAGCCATATCAGGATTTTTCTTTTGCGGCATAATGCTGCTTCCTGTTGCATACTGATCGCTCATTTCAATAAATTGAAACTCCTGACTGCTCCATAAAATGAGCTCTTCGCAAAAGCGAGATAAATGCATCATTAATATGGATGAATTGCTAAGAAACTCTAGTATGAAATCACGGTCACTTACCGCATCTAAGCTATTTTCATAGATTCCTTCAAAACCGAGAAGCTCTGCGCTATACGCACGATCAATCGGAAATGTCGTCCCTGCAAGAGCACCTGCGCCAAGCGGAGAAATATTAATGCGTCCAAGTGAATCTTCATAACGATTTACATCGCGCTCTAACATCCAAAAATATGCAAGTACATGATGAGCGAACGAGATTGGCTGTGCACGCTGCAAATGTGTATATCCTGGCATAATCGTTTCAATGTTTTTCTCTGCTTGATGCACAAGAACCGATTGCAGTTGTTTCGTTGCCTTTATAATATCTTTCACTTTATTACGTAAATATAAATGCATATCTGTCGCGACTTGATCATTACGGCTTCTTCCTGTATGAAGTTTCCCGCCAACATCACCAATTTGCTCAATTAACATCTTTTCAATATTTAAATGAATATCTTCAGCATCTACTGAAAAAGTTAATTCGTTTTCTTGCGCTTTTTCTAGTAAGTGTTGTAAACCCTCTTTAATTTTCTCTGCTTCTTCTTTTGTCACAATCCCCTGCTTCGCAAGCATCGTGACGTGAGCAATACTTCCTTCGATATCTTCTACCACTAATTGCTGGTCAAAGGAGATGGAAGCTCCAAACTCCTCGACCCATGCTTCTGCTTCAGCTGTAAAGCGACCTCCCCAAAGTTTGCTCACGCTTCCACCTTCTTCTGGTTCACTTGGCTGTATACTTTTGTTGGAAGACCAAATAAAGAAATAAAGCCAACTGCTGCATCATGGTTAAATTCATCATCCACTGTATATGTTGCTAATTTTTCATCGTATAGAGAGTATTCTGATTTACGTCCTTCTACAATTGCATGACCCTTAAACAATTTCACACGCACTGTACCTGTTACTGATTTTTGTGTTTCTTGTAAAAAGGCAGCAAGTGCTTGTTTTAAAGGTGAGAACCATAAACCATTATAAATAAGTTCGGTTAATTTTTGTTCAATCATCGGTTTAAAATGAGCTACTTCTTTTACAAGTGTTAAATCTTCTAACTCTTTATGCGCTGTAAGTAACGTCATTGCCGCTGGACACTCATACACTTCACGTGATTTAATCCCAACAAGGCGGTTTTCCACATGATCAATACGTCCAACACCATGTTTTCCAGCAAGATTGTTTAACGTTTTGATTAGTTCAGAAAGCGAATAAGAAGTGCCATTTAATGTTGTTGGTACACCTGCTTCAAACCCAATTTCCACAAACTCTGGTTTATTCGGTGTATCTTCTAGTGCTAATGTCATTTCATATGCATCTTCTGGGGGTGCTGCCCATGGATCTTCTAAAATCCCACATTCATTGCTGCGTCCCCATAAATTTTGGTCAATGGAAAATGGGCTATCTAAATTAATTGGAATCGGTACATCATTTTCTTTTGCATACGCAATCTCTTCTTCACGTGACCATTTCCATTCACGTACTGGCGCAATGACTTCTAAATACGGATTTAATGCTTGAATAGAAACTTCAAAACGAACTTGGTCGTTCCCTTTTCCTGTACACCCATGTGCAACAGCACTTGCTCCTTCCTGCTCTGCGATTTCTACTAGTTTTTTCGCAATTAACGGACGCGACAATGCGGAAACAAGTGGGTATTTCCCTTCGTATAACGTATGACCTTGCAATGCCATCAATGCATATTCATTCGCAAATTCTTCTTGAACATCGATCATGTAAGATTTAACAGCACCTACTGAAATTGCCTTCTCTTTTACAAACGCTAAATCTTTACCTTCCCCTAAATCTAAACAAAGTGCAATAACATCATAATTTTTCTCTTGTAACCATTTAATTGCAACGGAAGTATCAAGACCTCCAGAATATGCTAACACAACTTTTTTCTTCTCCATTTTACATCCCCCTAAAGAATAAATATTCATTATCATTTATATTAATTCAAACTTTAACACCTTTTACAAAATGAATCAAGAGATATTAGTAAAAATTTTTCAAACAATTTCGTCGAACTTCTTTCTTTTTTTCGGTACAATGGAAGCAGAAAATGGGGGGTGTCTATATGGAACAATACTTTATATACGATGAACACCTAGGAATAGAAGTGCCTGAGCTACAAGAAGAATGGGAAGATATCCCTGAAAAAGTGCAGCATGCTATTTTATTAAAGTGGGAACAAATTCGCGGAAAAATACCTGATCGTATAAAAGAACTTGAATATCATATTAATCAAAAACAACATCGTTTAAATAACGAGGAAAACTTTGAAATTTCCTGTAGACTCAATTCTGAAATTGCAGATCTTGCCTCCATCATTAATGATTTATGGCTTTGGTATCGCCTTACTCAAAACGTGTCTGAAGGGAAGGCGCATCAATAAAAAAAGCCTGTCCCTCATTTTAATTAGGGGCAGGCTTCTTTTCGTCACAAGCTTTTCAATATATTATTTATTAGCAATTGGATAACGACGACTGTCATCGTTAAGCTTCTCTATTTGCTCTGCTAGATTTGGTGGAGCTAATTCTTCCTTATCACACCTTTCTATATAAATGTACTTTTATTACGTTAAAAAGTACCATTTATTCCCTAAAAACACTTGTGAATTTTCCACTTAATTTCATATAATAAATAAAAGAGATTTTGAAAGGAGCATACAATTCGTGAAAGCTTTTGTCATTATCGTTCTAACTTTTCTTAGTGTAATTAGTTGGGAGGCTTTCTTTAAAGAAAAAGCAGATAAAGACAATACAAATCAGCAAAATGAATAATTTTGTCTTCCCATGATTCTCCCCTCTTTATTCCCTATACACAACTTGTCATCATTATTATGAATACTACCTACTTATTACTTATGAATCCTGAACAAACAAGATTATTCTACAAAAATATATAAGAATGAATATTCAATCGCTATAAAACTGCAAATTATGTAGGTTTTTCTTCGTCTATTGTCGGTTTCCATCCACATACATTTTTTGAAAGTATGATATAATAATATAAAATCTTTTACAGAAAGGATTTAGATATCATGATCGCTCGAAGGAGCATGTGGCATCGAATTGATGAATCTTACACGTAGCGTATTTTTCCAGCTTAGATCCTTTAGTCTAGCGAAAAAAATACGAGAGTGGGGAAACTATGATTGCCCGAAGGATAATTTGGCAACGAAAAGACTCTTCTTACACATAGCGTTTTGTTTAAGCCTTTATTGTTACTCGCTAAACAAAACAAAGAAGAGAGCAGGATTGCTAAATAACAAATCCTACTCAAAGTTTTGTTTAGTCGTTTTTAGACTTAAACTAAAACGAAGGTAGGGAGAATTGATGGACGAGAGGATTATTCGTTATTTCTTCAGCGACATATAGCGTAGTTAGTTTGATGTAAACTAACTGAAGGCTATAAGGCTCGTAGTTAGTTTACAAGATGAAAAAAACTACTAACTACGGAAAGAAGGAATAACGATGAGGAACATCCAAAGTCGACAAATTATTAAAGAAATTTTTATGGTTTTAATCGGTTCATTTATTTTATCTGCAGCGCTATACCACATTCATTTTCAAAATCACTTAACAGAAGGTGGCTTTGTAGGAATCGCGCTATTTATACAAAACTTTTTTGATATTTCACCGTCAATTTCAACTGTATTAATGGATATCCCGGTCATTTTACTATGCGCTACATTTTTAGGTAAAAAGATGGTTGGTTATTCATTTATGGGTTCGATTTCATTCGGAGTATTTTATTCTTTAATGGAAAATTATTCTCCATTTACGGTAGATTTATCAAATCATTTATGGATAGCCGCAGTAGTGGGCGGCGCGCTAGCTGGTATTGGACTCGGTTTTATATTGCGATTTGGCGGTGCAACCGGTGGAGACGATATTTTAACAATTGTACTAAGCAAAAAAACTCGATTTACAATTGGGCAAATTTTCTTCGTTTTTGACGCGATTGTTCTTGCGCTTTCATTATATTATTTAACATGGACAGAAATTGCTTTTACTATTCTTTCCATTGCCGTTCAGGCAAAAACATTGGATTTAATTTATTATCCAAAAACGGAAAAGAAAGCAGTATCTATTCCAATGTCAAAAAAACATGCAACAAACTAAAAAGCGAAAGGCTTCGGCCTCTCGCTTTTTTTCATGCTCTTTTTTCCTTTTCTAATATGTAACGCACTTGGTAGAACCTGTTTGCAAATTCCGTTACATTCCGCGTTAGACGATAATTCACCGTAGAGCCAATCGCAATCCCTAACACAGGAATACCTTGGAATAGTTTACGACGAAGCGCATAGATGGAAAAAGTCTTCAAAATTTGTTTTAACACAACTTCTGTAGAAGCTGGTTTTAATACTTCTTCTTCCCCTTCATAAAAGAACGAATCTTCTTGTTCTAGCTCCTGAAGCAAGTTATACCAAGCATATTGCTGGAGTCTTGCTGGCAGTAGGGCCGCATGGAACACTTTTAAAGCAAGCATCATTTCATAGGGCTTGTTCACATCATGACCAAACGATGTTGCAATAAGCTGAACAGCCTTTACATTTAATGCAATCATGACAGGAAAGTCAGCTGTTAATAATAACAAACCACCTACTCCAGTTGCTCCTCCCTGCACGAAAGAATATAAACGATGACGCGCCGTCTGCTGCTCTGCTATGTATGTTAATTGATCGATGGATAATCCTTTCAATTCTTCCAGTTGTTCAATCGATTCATCAAACAACCGCGCCGTTCCTAAAATACGATTTCGTGCATCAAGCTGTGATTGTGAGCTTTGAATTAATGCATGGAGATGGAATAACCATCCGTCTGCTTTCGCAAAAAACTCTTTTCGCTTTTTCTCAGGAACCTTCGCAACTGAGGCATGCAACCACTTATCAAACACCTTTTGAAAATCGGTAGACTCCTGTTCTAACAATTGCCCTTCCCAATTTTTAACCTCTTGTAAAATGGCCTGTTCTCGCTTTGATTGCATCGTAACAACCACCTCGCTCAATTTTTTTCTATTGTAACATATTTCCTCTTTTTCTTTATAAACCTGCTATGCTAAACATATATTTATCCAATATACGGGAGGTATGTTTGTGTATCCACTTGCAAAGGCATTCGGAATTATCATTCATTACGAACGAATTCTTGTTCAAGAATACAACATAGAAAACGACATATATTATAGACCACTGGGCGGTTCTATTGAACTTGGAGAAAAATCAAACGACACAGTTATTCGTGAATTTAGAGAAGAAATTAGCGCACAAGTAGAGGTTACAGATTACTTAGGATGTCTTGAAAATATCTTTTACGTAAACGAAGAAATCGGCCATGAGATCATTCAATTGTATTCTCTTCGTTTTGTAGATACATCGCTTTATGAAATCGAAACAATTCCTATTATAGATGGAGAACCAAATGCATATGCAACGTGGATTCCGATTACAGCATTTCTGAATCAAGAAAAAGTATTATATCCAAATGGACTAACGGAGTTGCTTAGAGCAAAAATAAAAAACGGAATCCAATAGGATTCCGCTTTTTTCAAATATATTAACCAATATTTCCAAGACGTAATACGTCACGAGCAATCATAACTTCTTCGTCAGTTGGAATTACGATAATTTTTACTGGAGAGTGAGGGAAGCTGATGAATGCTTCTTCACCGAATACGTTGTTGCGTTTTGCATCAAAGTATACGCCCATAAATTCAAGACCTTCTAATACGCGCTCACGTACGATTGCACTGTTTTCACCGATACCAGCTGTAAAGATGATTGCGTCAACGCCTTTCATACGAGCTGCATAAGAACCGATATATTTATGAATACGGCTTACGAATACGTCTAATGCTACTTTCGCACGATCGTCGCCTTCTTCTTCTTTCGCGATGATGTCACGTAAGTCACTAGAGTATCCAGTAAGACCTAACATACCACTTTTCTTGTTTAATACGTTAACTACTTCTTCTACATTTTGGCCTGTTTTTTCCATGATGTATGGAATTAACGCAGGGTCAATGTTACCAGAACGTGTACCCATTGTTACACCAGCAAGTGGAGTGAAGCCCATAGAAGTATCGATAGATTTTCCGCCTTCTACAGCAGCGATACTTGCACCGTTACCTAAGTGGCAAGAAAGTAAACGTAAGCTTTCAAGTGGGCGACCTAATAATTCAGCCGCACGCTCAGTTACATATTTATGAGAAGTTCCGTGGAAACCGTATTTACGGATGCCATATTTCTCATAGTATTCATATGGTAAGCTGTATAAGAAAGCAGATTCTGGCATTGTTTGATGGAATGCTGTATCGAATACTGCTACTGCTGGTACGTTTGGAAGCACTTCTTGGAACGCTTTAATACCTACAATGTTTGCTGGGTTATGAAGTGGTGCTAAGTCGCTTAAATCTTCGATATCTGCTAATACTTGGTCAGTAATTAAAACAGAATCAGCAAATTTTTCGCCGCCGTGTACTACGCGGTGACCGATACCGCTAATCTCATCAAGAGATTTTACGATTCCGTTTTCAGTTAATTTGTTAAGAAGCATATTAACTGCTACTGCATGATCTGGAATATTTGTAATTTCTTTTTGTTTTTCACCGTTTACAGTAATTGTGAAAATGCTATCTTCTAAACCGATACGTTCTACTAAACCTTTTGTTAATACTGTTTCACTTGGCATTTCAAACAATTGGAATTTTAAGGAAGAGCTTCCTGCATTAATCGCGATGATTTTTGACATCTAGTCTTTCGCCCCTTTTTCTCTTGGTAGTTGTGTGGATTAACCCACAAACCGCTCGATTTTATCTGATTAAATTTACCAAAGATGAAAACGTTTCATTCCTAGTAAATTTTATACTCACGAGTTTAATTTAAACATCGTCCGACATATATTTCAAGTGAAAAAATTGTAACACCAAGAAAAAATATATATTACAGATTTCAAAAAAATTCAGTTTTATCTTGTATATATTAAAAGTAAACACACATGATATAAAAACTGTATTATATCAACCAGTTCATCTGTTACATATTTTATGACTTATGAGTTGCAAACCAAGTATTCAATTGATCCATTATATTCTCCATCGCTTTCATATTGGAAAACTTAGGTAATTCTACTAACAACGCCTGTTTTGGCATCGTTACATTTGGACCTTTCTTTTGGAGAACAAATATACTTTTTGCATTTTTCTCGTTTTTAAACATGGAAACAGGAAGCTGTAATAGTCCTTGAATAAAGCTTGTTTCTTTAATAAACGCATGTAATTTTGGCGCTTGATCACTTTCAAAGATGAAGTTTGGTACTAAGAAGAATAAATATCCTCCTTCTTTTGTATGCTTCACACTTTGTTCAATAAATAAGTGATGCGCATAGGACATTCCTTCATCTGCTTTTAAAGTATATTCACTTGCACCAATTTCGTTTGGATAAAACCCAACTGGTAAATCACAAACTACTGCATCTACTGGGTCAATATAAAGGGGTGCTAGTCCATCTTGATTGAAGAACTCGATTGCTTGCTTTTGTAAATTTGCATTCACTAAAGCAAGTCTAACAAGTAAATCATCCACTTCTACACCAAATCCATTTATCGTTGTCCCTTCTTGAGCACCATTAAAGATTGTCGTCATTAAGTTGCCTGTCCCAATAGCAGGATCTAAAACAACGATTTCTTTTTGATTTTTCATAAATTTATGGAATAAGTAGCTCATAAACATTCCAACTGCATCAGGCGTCATTTCATGATTGGCTTGCACGCCCTCTTTCATTCCCTTTAAAATGGCAAGCTGAAATGCTTTGCGAATTTCCTCGCTTTTATATTTTTCTTCATTAAATTTACTATATTCACGATTCAATCGTTCAATTGTTGATTCAGATAATTCCTCTTGCAGAATCGCTCCTTCAAACAAATTATCTCCTGTTTCCACAAGCGCTTCTAAATATGTTACATCTAATTCTTTACGTAAAATTACGGTAGAAGAATCAAAAATAGAAAATAATGTTTCTACTGTCTGACTCACAAACATTCCTCCTTCAGTCAATTACACATAACTTATATCATACCATAATCTGATTTTTTCCCAAAAGAAAAAGCGACCTCTTTTTTAGAGCTCCCTTTTGAACATGAAAATTATATCTCTGTTTTCCTTATATATTGTCGCATCGTCGATATATAAGGAAAAACGACCTCTTAGAAAGAGGTCGCTTTCCTTTGCATTACTTCGCCGATTTTGCCGCTTCTAATGCTGCTTCGTAGTTTGGATGGCTTGTACCTTCGCTTACGTATTCTACGTAAACTACTTTGTCATTGCTATCTACTACGAATACTGCACGAGCAAGTAAACGAAGTTCTTTCATTACTACGCCGTAAGCTTCACCGAATGAAAGATCACGGTGGTCAGAAAGTGTTGCTACGTTTTCTAAACCGTTTGCTGCGCACCAGCGTTTTTGAGCGAATGGTAAATCAACACTGATTGTTAATACTTTTGCGTTTTCAATACCAGCAGCATCTTGGTTAAAACGACGAGTTTGTGCATCACACACACCTGTATCGATAGATGGTACAACGCTAATTAATTTCACTTCACCTTTGTATGTTTCTAAACTTACTGGAGATAAGTCGTTTGCTAGCACTTGGAAGTTTGGCGCTTGATCGCCAACTTTAACTTCTGTTCCAACTAAAGTAATTGGGTTACCTTTAAAAGTTACGTTTGCCACTTGAAAATCCTCCCTTATTTAAACAAAATATGTACACTGTAAATGATAATTTGTCCCTATTCAGAATGCAAATAAAATCGCTTTATTTACAAAAAAATAAAGAAGCTAATCAATCGATTAGCTTCTTTTCGCTGTTAGATTTCAAATTCTGGTTCATCGCCTTTTCGCTTCTCCATCATTTCCTTCACTTTGTCGACAGCTTGTGGTGCTAACTCAATGATTTTATCCATCACATGTGTCTGTTTATCTAAATGTAATACTTTTACCCCTTCTCCATTTATAACGAGAAAAGCAACGGGGTTAATTGAAACACCCCCACCACTACCTCCTCCAAATGGATGACGGCCAGAGCTATCTATTCTTCCAAATTCGCTCCCGCCAGCAGCAAATCCAAAACTCACTTTAGAAACCGTTAAAATGACGCTTCCATCCGCCGCTTTAATCGGATCACCGATAATTGTATTTACATCAGTCATTTGTTTTAAATGCTGCATCGCAGTTGTCATTAATCCTTGAATAGGATGTTCCATTTTATCACCCCTATGCTTGTGCAGATTTTTCAGCTGCACTAGATCTTTGTTTTCTCATAAACCACAGTATTTTTACTCCTGCCACTGCAGCACGATATACCCGAAAGGATGCTGTCAATTCGCCTTTCGATGCAAATCCTTTCCCTTGAAACACAGGTGTAATTTCGAACTCAGGTATATCAATAACATGCATATATTGCCCTAAGACCCCAGCGACAATTCCTTTTGTCCCCCATGCATATCCAGTGACAATTCCGGTGCTAGCTGCATCCCCAGTTCCAATTTGTGAATGCCATTTCCACCTATTGATTTTCACTTTTTTAAGAAAATCTTTAATGATAGTATGGGTCTCTTGTAGCTTTTTTATCAGTTCACCGATACTATCAAGCTGCGCCATGATTTTATTCTCAATTCCACCATCTTCTTCTGCTTTTTCAATTTTTTGTCCGATCTTTTTTTGCTGTTTTTCCATTCTTTCTAAAATATCAAACGTATAGTGAATCATCCATATTTTCACTTGAAATAAACATCGCTTCTCCATTTCTGAATATAAAAACGTCACTTTAAGCGATAGTTTCGACAATAGTATAAGTAAAACGAGCAAGAGAAGAATTCCAATTCCAATTACAAGCCAATTCATTCCTACCATCCTTTCACTCCACATCCATTATCGACAGGTTCAAACAGTATTAAACAAGTTTCAATAAAATTGAATATAAAAATTCTTCTAAAAATAAAGAGGGATTTTGACATTTTATATCGAAATATACTATTTGAGCATACCATCAGAATTTTTTCTAATGGAGCACAACGCTAAATTTGACTGCAATGGAGGGATACACAATGGCAGATCGTCGCAATTTATTTTTCTTTTATGGTGATGACAAAGCAGCGCTTGTCGAAAAAATGAAGCCAATATATCGTATTTTAGAGGAAAATGGATTTACCATATTAGATCATCCAAAAAATGCAAACGCTATCGTCAGTGTCGGAGCTGATGGAACCTTCTTACAAGCCGTTCGTAAAACAGGATTCAGAGAAGATTGCTTATATGCAGGTGTTTCTACGAAAGATGAAATTTCTTTCTACTGTGATTTCCATATTGACCATGTCGATACAGCCCTTCAAGAAATTACTCAAAATGAAATTGAAGTGCGAAAATACCCAACAATTCAAATAGATGTTGATCATGACACATCTTTCCATTGTTTAAACGAGTTTTCTTTACGCTCTAGCATCATTAAAACATTTGTAGTAGATGTGCACGTTGATGATTTATATTTTGAAACATTTAGAGGGGACGGCTTAGTTATTTCTACACCGACAGGAAGTACAGCTTATAATAAGTCATTGCACGGGGCTGTTGTTGATCCACTCATTCCATGCTTCCAAATAAGCGAACTTGCTTCTTTAAATAACAACACATACCGTACACTTGGATCACCGTTTATTTTAAACCATGAACGTACATTAACATTAAAACTTGCTCCAGACGGTAATGATTATCCTGTTATCGGCATGGATAACGAAGCACTTAGCATTAAGCAAGTTGAAAAAGCTGTCATACGTTTAAGTAATAAGCAAATTAAAACAGTAAAACTAAAAAACAATTCGTTCTGGGAAAAAGTACAGAGAACGTTTTTATAAGAAAAAAATGAGTGCCGAGGGATTCCCCAGCACTCATTTTTTTCCTATATCGCAGAAGCGCTGATATTATTTTTGGTAGACCATCTGACCATCTATTATAGTTGCGGCAACTTGTATATTTAATATTTCCTCTACTTCAATATTAAATATATCGCGGTCCATTATGGTAAAGTCCGCCTCATATCCTTTTGCAATTTTACCACGCTTGTTTTCTTTTCCAATTGCATATGCACTTCCAGTCGTAAATAAAGAGACAGCTTCAAATACAGATAATATCTCTTCGGGTATGTAACATATTCCATCAATAAAACTTCGCCGCGTTACTGCACTATAGATTCCTAAAAATGGATTCACTTGTTCAATTGGAGCATCTGATCCACCTGAACAATTTAGTCCGGCTCCAAGTAATGTTTTCCAAGCATACGCATACCTTAGACGATGCTCCCCTAACTTTTCCATAACTGACGGAAAATCAGATGAGACAAATACAGGCTGAATATCAATGATAGCCGGCAAGGACTTCATCCGCTCAATTAACTCTTCACGCGCAAGCTGGCAATGAATAATACGATCGCGCAATCCTTCTGCAGGTGGATATAGCTCTAGCGCATCAATGACATATTCAAGTGATAGATCACCGATTGTATGAATCGCAACTGGCATATGTAAGTTGCGTGCTTTTTTTACAAGATCGGCTAATTCTTCACGAGAAAAAATTGCTACACCATTTGTTTCTTTAGCGTCTGCATACGGCTCACTTAATAATGCTGTTCTTCCCCCAAAAGAGCCATCTGAAAAAATCTTCATTGCTCCAAATTCAATATAATGCTGATTCTCATGTTCCTTTCGTTCACTTGCTACCTCATGATGTACAAGTAAATGGGCTTTGAACGGCATTTCTTTTATTACGTGCGAAAACGCATGATATGTTTTTCGAAAGCCACCGTAATAATTTAGGTCTTCTGTATGCCCTCCTACTAGTCCATATTTCCAACAATCTTGAATGGCTGTTTGCAATGCTCTTTGTAAATATGCTGCATTTATTTCCGGCTGCACGTGCTTGATTAAATCTTGCGCCTGTTCATACAACAGCCCTGTTAATTCTCCAGATATTTCGCGGCCAATCTTTCCTCCTTTTGGATCTGGCGTTTCTGCTTTTATATTTGATTTTTCTAGTATATAAGAATTCACCCATGTTACATGACGGCAAACCCGTTTTAATAAGATTGGATGTTTTTTCGAAATCGCATCTAAATCACGGACATGGACGCTTTTTGTATCTATAAAATTATTTTCATTCCAACCTTCACCAATAATCCATGTATCTTCTGCGGTTTCGTTCACCCGTTCTATAACGAGCTTAAGCATTTCCTGATAAGATGTACATGCAGACAAATCTAACCGAAGTAACCTTTCTCCATGTCCAATGAGATGCATATGACTATCAACAAGACCTGGAATCATAGTTCTTCCCTCTAAATGATGGATCTCCTCAGCCTGATACCGACTCTCCAGATCCTCTTTGTTTCCTGTATCGAGAATCATTCCATTTTCTACATAAATAGCTTCAACTTTTTCTTTCTCTTCATTCATTGTGTAAATATGTCCGCCGTGCCAAATCTCTCCCATCTTCTCAGCCCCTTTTCTTTTTAGTCTACGAAATTGAAGCGTAGAAAAAAAGCACCACTTTAAGTAACATGGTGCTTTTCCCAAAATTAATTATTATTAGCAGGAACTGTTGAAATTTGCCATTCTACGTTAAATTTATCTTTCACCTGTCCATATGCTGGGCTCCAGAAAGTTTCTTGAAGTGGCATTAAAATTTCGCCACCATCTTGTAATTTCTCAAATACTTCTTTTGCTTTTTCTGCATCACTTATCCTAATAGCGACAGTTACTTGCGATCCAATTTCGTACGGTTTACCTGGGAATGTATCAGAAATCATAAGTTCCGTATTACCGACTTTTAAATGTGCATGTAAAATACGGTCTTTCACTTCATCTGGAACAGTAAATTCTGGAGTTTCAGGCATTTCTCCAAACGTTTGAATGATTTCAACTTTTGCATCCAACGCATGTTCATAAAACTTCACTGCTTCTTGTCCATTACCATTCAAAACTAAATATGGGTTAATACCTAAAATCATAAAAGACACCTCTTTTTTAAATTTTTTACCATACACTTTAACAGAACGTTTGTTCTAGTAGATATTATCATATATTACATACACACGCAACAATCTAATTCATCATTAGAAATGCCACATTTCTTACTTTGAGGCCAGTCCCATCTCTTGTTTTCTAAGTTCAACACGTCTGATTTTTCCGGAAATTGTTTTTGGTAGTTCGTCTACAAATTCAATTTTACGAGGATATTTATAAGGTGCTGTTAATTCTTTAACATGCTCTTGGAGTAAAGGAATTAGTGTGTCTTCTTTTTCTTGCACATTGTCTCTTAAGACGATAAATGCCTTTACGACACTTCCTCGGATTTCATCTGGACTTGCCACAACAGCACATTCTCTTACATACGGATGCTTCACAAGCGCATCTTCAACTTCAAATGGGCCAATTGTGTAACCAGAGCTAATGATAATATCATCACCGCGGCCCTCAAACCAAAAATAACCTTCTTCATCTTTTTTTGCTTTATCGCCTGTAATATAATAATCACCACGGAATTGCATTGCTGTCCGCTCATCATCTTTATAATATTGTTTAAAGAGTGCTGGTGTTTCAATATGAACAGCAATATCTCCCACTTCTCCAACAGATACAGGTTGTCCTTCTTCATTTACAATGTCTACATGATTACCTGGCGTTGGTTTCCCCATGGATCCCGGCTTAATTCCCATTCCTTTCATAACACCAACGAGTAATGTATTTTCTGTTTGTCCATAACCATCCCTGACTGTAACATTAAAATGATTTTGGAATGTTTCTATTACCTCTCGGTTTAGCGGCTCTCCTGCTGATACAGCACTATGTAACGCTTCTAAATTATACTGCTGTAAGTTCTCTACTTTTGCCATTAAACGGTATTCTGTCGGCGTACAGCAAAGCACATTCACTTTATTATCATCTAATAACTGTAAATATGTTTTCGGTTCAAATTTACCGTGATAGACAAATCCTGTCGCTCCTGAACCAAGCGTCGCTAAGAACGGGCTCCAAATCCACTTTTGCCACCCTGGGCTAGCTGTTGCCCACACAACATCATTCTCCTCGATGCCGAGCCAATTCGGGGCGCTTGTACGTAAATGTGCATACGCCCAAGCATGCGTATGTACAACTCCCTTCGGATTCCCCGTCGTCCCTGATGTATAGGATAAAAAGACCATATCTTCTCGATCTGTCTTTGCGATTGCTAATTCATCACTTTCTGTTTCTAATGCATTTTTTAAATTGATCCACCCTTCTACCGACTGCTCGCTAAGCACGAACTTTTGAAGAGATTCCATCATCTCTACATCTTCAAATTGCTGGATATACGGTTCATAACTAACAATTGCTTTTACTTCTCCGTGCTGAATACGATATTCAATATCTTTTTTGCGAAGCATTTCTGAACTTGGAATGACTACAAATCCCGCTTTAATTGCCGCTATATACGTCATATACGCTTCAATTAAACGCGGCATCATAATAAGAAGCTTGTCCCCTTTTTGCAGGCCACTCTTTATAAAAGCGTTTCCAATTTTATTTGCACCTTTTATTAATTCAAGATATGTAACCTCCCGTCTATTCCCTTCGTCATCCTGCCAAATTAAAGCAAGCTTCTCTTTTTCACTTGTATATTTCTCTATCTCTGCAACTAAGTTATAAGACGGTGGCGCTATCAATTCTTCTCTATTCATAATCTAATCCTCCTTTATCTATGCCTCCCTTCTATAATAAAGAATTTTCAGTAAATTTTAAACATACTTCTTTTGACAAATTTTTTAGTTATATGTCGACAAAAAGAAGGAGCGGGAAAACCCGCTCCTTCTCAGCCATCGTATATGGGATTATTTATGGAAACCGCCTAATTGTTGCTCAGCTAGTGAAACTAGACGTTTTGTAATTTCGCCACCAACAGATCCGTTAGCGCGAGATGTTGAATCAGCTCCAAGTTGAACACCGAACTCTTGAGCGATTTCGTATTTCATTTGGTCTAATGCTGATTCAGCACCAGGAACCGCTAATTTATTTGTGCTTCGTGCCATATGGTATCACCTCCTTGTGAGTATAGAGTGTGATAAACCATAGGACTTCATACATATCTAGTGATGGTAATTTATGGTTTTAGAATAAATCTTCAAATTGTTCTTCTTCAGCCACTTCTACTGTTTGTAATACCATTTTTTCTGTATTAGCAACAGCGGATTCAATAAGTGGTGTAAAGTCATATTTTGATTCAAAGCGATTTGCTTTTTCACGCTTCGGTTTTGTTGCTGGACTTGCTGGTGTGAATACTGTACAGCAGTCTTCATACGGACGAATCGAAATATCATACGTTCCAATTTCATTTGCAATTTTAATAATTTCTAGTTTATCCATCGTAATAAGCGGGCGAATTACTGGATAGTTTGTAACTTCATTAATCGTATGCATACTATCTAACGTTTGGCTCGCTACTTGTCCAAGACTTTCACCAGTTGTAATCGCAAGTGCATTACGCTCTTCTGCAATGCGCTCTGTAATACGCATCATCATACGGCGCATAACTGTCATAGAATAACTAGATGGAATTTCTTTATTAATTGTTTTTTGTACTTCAGTAAATGGAACAAGGTGAAGCGTCAAACGTTTGCAATACTTCGTTAACTCTTGTGCTAAATCAATTACTTTTTGCTTCGCACGCTCACTTGTGAATGGCGGACTATGGAAGTGAACTGCTTCCACTGATACACCGCGCTTCATTGTTAAGAAAGCAGCTACTGGGCTGTCGATACCACCAGAAAGAAGTACCATTACTTTTCCGCCAACGCCAACTGGTAATCCGCCTGCTCCCATGCGCTCATCACACATAATATAGCTATAACCGCTGCGAATTTCTACGCGAACATTCACATCTGGGTTATGAACGTCTACTGTGATGTCTTCTGTATTCTCTAAAATATAGCCACCAATCTCAGGAAGTAACTCCATCGTTTGCATCGGGAAATGCTTATAAGAACGGTGCACTGTAATTTTAAATGTTTTTACATCGCCTTTTACTTGTAAGAAAGCAGCAAGCGCACCTTTTTTAATGTCTTTTAATTCTGATGGTACTTTCATTGCTAAGTTAAACTTATGAATACCAAATACATCTTTTAATCTCTCTGCAATCGCCTCATGATCTTCACCATTTAACTGAATGTACATGCGATCATGTGTCGCATCGATTTTGATATTTGGGAATTTCTTTAATTTAAATTTCACGTTATCTTTTAACGTGTTTACAAACTTGGAACGATTTTTTCCTTTTGTCGTCATTTCACCGTAACGAACTAAAATATATTCATATGTCATCATATTTCTTTACCTCATCACTTCATATAATTTTGGCAATGTTTCTTTTATAATTCCTTCGAATTGTGTTACTTCTTCTATCGTATTCTCTGGTGCTAAACTAATGCGAATCGCACTTGCTGCTGCAGCATGTGGTACTCCCATTGATACTAACACACGACTCACTTCATTTGCTTTTGAAGAACAAGCTGATTTTGTTGATACATATACGTCACGCTCTTCTAGAGCATGAACCACTACTTCTGGTTTTAAACCAACGAATGACACATTTAAAATATGTGGTGCCGCATACGGAAGCGATGTATTAATTGTTACATCTTCCATTTCCTTAAAGAAACGTACAAGTTCTGCTTGTAACTTCTGTAAGTGGTCTCTCTTTTCTCTCATACGTTCCATTGTCATACGTAGTGCCTTTACCATCGCGACAATACCAGGTAAGTTCTCTGTACCCGAACGATAACGAAGCTCCTGCTGACCACCTGATAAAATCGGATCTAACCTTACGCCGTCACGTACATATAAAAGTCCTGTTCCCTTTACGCTATGAAATTTATGTCCAGATATCGAACAAAGATCAATATGAGAAGCATACAAGTCAAGTGGTACTTTTCCAATTCCTTGCACGTGATCTACATGGAATCTTATTTTCGGATAGTTCGCTAGCAATTCACCAACTTCAGAAATAGGTTGAATCGCCCCGGTTTCATTATTCACATGGATCATTGACACAAGGATTGTATCCTCACGAAGCGCTTGTTTTACATTTTCTACTGATACAATACCATGTTCGTTTACAGGTAAATAAGTAACATCAAAGCCGAGCCCTTCTAATTGTTTATATGCTTCAAACACAGACGCGTGTTCAATATTTGTTGTAATAATATGTTTACCACGAGAGCGATTCTTCATCGCTATTCCTTTAATCGCAAGGTTATTTCCTTCCGTTCCACCCGATGTGAAAATAATCTCGGAAGGCTTAACATGAAGGAGCTGCGCTGCAATCGTTCTTGATTGTGTTAATAAACGCTCTGCTTCTCCCCCGAGCGAATGAATAGAAGAAGGATTCCCAAAATATTTTCCTGCAACCGTTACATAAGATTGAAGGACTTCTGGATATGGTTTCGTCGTCGCACTATTATCAAAATAGATCATCGTTCTTCCCCTTTCAGCGCTGTCACATCATATAATCATATCACAAATACATGCAATTACGCTAAACATACTCAAAGGTTCCATTTTTTCAATACAGAAGTATACTTTTATATTTTGAAACGAAAAACACTGCTGTATTCCGCTATTCATTATAGCAATATCGCTCTAGAATTTACACAGGTCCAGTGCAAAAAAACAAACCCCTTTTTCATCAAGGGGTTTGTTCATTATCAACAAATTCAGCAATTTTTTGTACAACACCAGGTTCGAGTTGTTCCAAAACAGAAGCTGCTTGTTCTAAAGCTGCATCATATTCATATTCGCGGAACAACCTCTCTGCATTTTCTAAACTTTGTGCCAAATCAGTATCGTGACTGCGATAGCGATTACCGTATTGGATTAGCTTTTCTACTAAGTACGCCTGTCCAATTAACTCCTGCGTCTTTTCAAATACACCATTTACGATTGTATACGCTTCTTCTAACATGCTATTTACAGCATTCATATTCAGCGGTTTTAATTCCAACTGTTCATAAACACCTTGCATCGCTTCTTGTCCTCTTTGTAAATCTTCCATAATGCTTTCTGGAAGACCTGGTAAGTTAGACTTTTGCATAAAGCGTTTTGCTTCTACAATCATATGACGCATTTCTTGTAACTGTTCACGTGCCTCAAATTCTTCCTTACGCATCGTTTGCAGCATCTCTTTATATTCTACATGAAGTACCTTTAATGTTTCACATTGCTCATAAATCTCTTCCAGTTCTTCGCGAATGACAGAGAAAGCAATATCTTGCTCTGCAATACGTAATTGTAATACTTCAAAGCGTTTCATTAAAATATGCATTTGTTTTTCGATCAATTTTTGTGATTCAATGTCTTTGTCTTGCAACTGATAACTTTGTTTCACAAATTGCGTTTCGGATTTTGTCTCAATTGCTTTTTCATGAATTTCTGCTAAATCTTCGTAAACACTAACTGACTTTTTCTCTACATAATGCTTCGCATGCACTTCTTGTTCTAATTGATCATATAACGCATCCAGACGCTTTTTTAATCCTTCTATTTTCTCGGTTGCTTCTGTTATATGAAGCTCTTCCAAATCAATTAAACATGTTTGTAGTTGTTTGTTCATATCTCGTACTTCTTTAGGGATTTCTAAATGATTTAATACATATCCTTGTCTTTTCATATCATCATGACCTTGTAATAAATCATCTAATTGCACTGGTAATGTTGCTTGACACTCCACTAATAAATCAGGAACTTCATGAATAATAATTTCTAAGTTCGTTAATCCATCTTCCAAACTTTTTACAATGTCACGCGCCTTTAAATAATCACCGTTTTCCGTTGCCTCGTCAAATTCTTGAAACTTCGCCAGTTCTATATCAAGTAACTCTTCAATTTTCTGTTCGGATTGTCCAAACATATGACGATGAGCGAGTACACTCTTTTTCATACTACGATATGTATCACGTAAACCTTCAATTTCCGAACTATTTTTCTCATAGCTCTCTAGCAATTGTTGCAGTTCATTTAAAATCTCCGTAATGCGGTTATCCGCTTCATCTAAATCACGAATGGATTCACTCATCAAACGCTTTGCTTTTCGGAAGGAAAATTGTGAGGCTGATTTTTGGGCGCTTTCTAATGTTTTATCAGCTTTTGGCAGAAGGTTTGTAACAATTTCATCCCATTCTTCACGCCACTTTCCAAACAGTTCTTCTGTTTGTCCAGTCATATTTAAATCCTTAACCCGTTTCAATTCATCTGCAACAGGTTTATCTTTTATTTCTTGTTTCCACTGCTCAAGTGCTTCAATATCTTTATATAAACGATTTCTTATCACGAGCTCTATCATGAGCAGCACAAGAATAGAGCTTACTACGATGATAACGATCGTCAGGATAGAATCCATGCAAAATAGCCTCCTATTATATCTCTTTTTTTGTCCGTTCCGTTTATGAAATGGAAGGCATTATGTATAAAAAGGGAAATCCCCTATATTTAACAACTAACAATGTACTAATCATACCATGTAATGACGTGTTTTTGACCTAGTTTTTTTAAAATTTCATGTTTCTTTTGTTGCCTCTGTAATATCGCTTCCTAAAAGTTTCTGTATCTTCTCTTTCATACTCCACTATATTTTTACATAATTTCGTTATTCTCTTCGTTATCATATATTTATAAAGTGAAACTTTAATCAGTGGGGGTTTCTTCATCCCCCACCTAACTTCTTTGATTCCGCTGAATTCTGAGATGGGAGTGTTACTGTCCGTTAATGCGGGATAAACGTTTACTGTAACGATTGTAATAAGGATGTATCTTCCCTATGTGATATAAAATAAATGACTCTCGTTAATGCTGGTTCCACATGTATAACGCTAATCCCATCTTGTACTGCCTGCTCCACTGCAATTTCTGGCAATAACGTAATACCAAGGCCAGCCCGAACCATAGCAAGCATCGGTTCAGCGTATGATGTTTCTATAGCAATAGTAGGCTTAACACCCATTCCTTTGAACGTTGTCATAATCATTTTTCTAATATCGCAAATCTCCGGATAAATAATAAGCTTTTCATGCTGTAAATTCTTTATTTGAATCGTATGTTCATCTTTATACGCATGTTCACTTGAAACAACGCAAATAATATTTTCCCTTTTTATTTCTTGTACAAGCTTTGCCCCTTCCACAACTGAATCAATTAACATCGCATCAATCTTTCGCTCTCGAAATAATTCCATTAAAACTGTTGTATGTTCAATTTGCCATTCTACTTCGTATGTTTCTAATGAATCTCTGCATTTTGATATGTAATGGGCAGCTAAACTGGGCAATACTCCAATTGAAACCTTTTTCTTTTCTTGATACTCTTTCATCTCTCCTTTCAAATCATTTATTTGCTCTATAATTGGCTCAATTCGTTTTATAAATAGTTCCCCAGCTTCTGTTAACTCTACTCCTTGTGCAGACCGTTTTAATAACTTAACTCCTAAGTCCGCCTCTAACCTTTGAATTTGTTTACTGAGGGCCGGCTGCGAAATATGTAGAAGTTTACTCGCTTTCGATAAACTTCTCGTCTGTTTCACCTCAATAAACGATTGTACCGCTTCAAAATCCATCTGATATACACCTCTAACAAAAAATTATAACCGCTATAACAAATCAATATTTCCTGTCCATAGAAAAGGAGCACTATACTCATCTCATGCTTATTTTTATGAACTTACTATATCGAAACAAGAAGGAGAAAGATACTCTTGGATAAAAAACAAATACTATTCGGCTCTCTTTTATGCTTACTTGCTGTAACAGCTTGGGGATTTATGTTTCCAGTTATGGCCAGTGCTCTGCAATTTATAGATCCATTCTTTTTCACTACCTTTCGTTACGGATCAGCAGCTATTATTTTTACCGTTCTTCTCTTCATGATTGAAGGAAAACGCGCTTTTCACTTAGAAAAACAAGCTTTCTATTTATTATTTTATGGTACAGTCGGTTTTGCCGGATACGGATTTCTTGTTTTCTATGGACAGCAATTAGCAGGACCTTCAGGGGCTATTCACGCAGCCATGATTCAATCCCTTATGCCACTGCTTGCCTTATTATTACAATGGGGTTTAAAAAATAAAAAACCACAAAACTATACATTTCTTTGCATGTTTTGTGCACTTATAGGTGTACTGCTTGTAATTTCCAAAGGCGATGTTCATATGTTATTTGGAGCCGCAAGTAATATCTCAACAAATATATTCATGCTCTCTGGCGTTATTTGCTGGGTTATTTACACAAACGGCGGCTCTCATTTTCCAAATTGGTCGCCACTTCGTTATACAACACTTACATGTTTATTTGGATCTATTTCGCTAGTTCTGACTGTCGCTTTACTAACACATATGAAATTCATTTTTATACCTACATTCCATACTATTGCTACAGTGCGCTTTGAACTACTGTATATGTCCATTATTGCCGGAGTTGTCGCAGTCTTTTGCTGGAACATGGGCAATCGCCTTATTTCATCTATTAACGGCATCTTATTTATGAACTTAGTCCCTGTGCTCGCACTTATAGGGTCCATTTTTCGAGGCTATGAAATTGAAAAAATTGAAATCATTGGAGCGATAATTACCATTATCGCTTTACTATGCAATAACTTATGGCAACGAAAACAAGAGCGTATACAAGAAGAAATCACTTCTTGAAAACACGCTATAAGATACCCCCACCTAAAATATGGCGGGGGTATCTTACATATGAACCGCTCGTGGTAACGAATAATACATATGTGTTACACATAATATTTGTTCCATCCATTGCTCTACTTCTTTCGTATACATTTCCAAAAAGAATATCTCTGACGGAAACGAATGCAGCACCTCCGATATATACTGTGGGTATAAATACGGCATATTTATCATGCCTTTTAATTGCGTCATAAACATTGTAAAAGACACCTTTTGAAACTCCTGCTGCACTTGTCCTTGTTTAATGATTTGCTCTATATAGTATCTTTCTTTAGAAAAATAAACGGTCATCACTTCTCGGATTAACGTTGTATCAAGTGAAAGCTCTCGGTAAAAGAATCGAGTAAGTTCCCTATGCTCAAACTGATAGCGCAAAATTCCCCTTACAATATGATTCATCACTTCTTTAGCTGGCAAATACTCTCTTTGTTCAAATGACCTCTCAATTACTCCGATATATCCTTCTAAAAAATCCGTTATAAGCTGTTCTAATAAACCTTGCTTTCCAGCAAAATAATATGAAATATTAGCCACATTCACATCCGCCCGCTTTGCAATATCTCGCACCGATGTTCCATCGTACCCTTTCGTATTAAACAATGAAATTGCCGCATCAATTACCTTTTGTTTCGTCTGCTTCATGCGCTCACTTCCTCTCACCTTGAACAGCTATAGTGTAAATTTCTTGACTTTTAAGACAAATTCCTTTAATTTTCTATCGACAAAGTCATATGAAATACACCGTATTTTGCTATGATTTTACATTTCTCGATAGAAAGGGTGACGTTTCCATGTTTACAAAAGAAAGTTATACAGAATCGCGTGAGCAGCAATATGAAACGGTAATTAAACAACTTGATGCATTATTAACTGGTGAATCAAATGTAGTCGCTAATTTAGCAAATGCTTCGGCTCTTCTAAACCAATTTTTAGAGCGCATTAATTGGGTTGGCTTTTATGTAACAGAAGGAAATCAACTTGTACTTGGACCTTTTCAAGGAATGCCAGCGTGCGTTCGTATTCCATTTGGACGCGGTGTTTGCGGCGTAGCAGCTGAAACAAAAACAACGCAGCTTATAGCAGATGTTCATCAATTCCCAGGACATATCGCTTGCGATAGTGCGTCTAATTCTGAAATTGTTGTACCAATTATAAAAGAAGACAACGTCATCGGAGTACTAGATATCGATAGTCCAGAAAAAAATCGTTTCGACAAAGTAGATCAGCACTACTTAGAGAAATTTGTGGAAACACTCCTAAAACATATGTAAAAGACGAGAGCCATCAATTTAGTAAATCGATGGCTCTTTTTTTCATTCTCCATTCGCATGAGAAAATGTATTCGATAGCTTCTGTAATGCATATGCCAAATCTGAGACAATATCCTCCCATGATTCTAATCCGACAGATAAGCGTATTAAATTATCAGCAATGCCCATTTCATGGCGCACTGCCGCTGGGATGACAGCGTGCGTCATCGTTCCTGGATGTTGGACTAACGTCTCTGTATCACCAAGACTCACCGCAATTGTAATAAATTGCAATTCATTCATAAAGGCCTGCGCTTCTTCTTTTCCACCTTTAATCGTAAATGAAATCACACCGCCCCCGCGCTTCATTTGAGAAGATGCAATCTCTCCTTCTGGATACCAAACCGCTTCAACACTTTCGTGGTTTTTTAAAAAACCCACCACTTTTTCCGCATTATCACAGTGCCGATCCATTCGTACAGCTAACGTCTTTAACCCCCGTAGCAAAAGCCAGGCATCAAAAGGTGCCATAATTCCCCCGATATCTTTTCGAATCGGACGAATTTGTTCAGCTAGCTCCTTCGTTTTACAAACCGTCACACCTGCAACAACATCTCCATGCCCACCAATATATTTAGTAGCACTATGAAGAACAACATCAGAGCCGAGTGTAAGAGGCGTTTGTAGATAAGGCGAGCAAAATGTATTATCGACAATGACAAGCAGTTCGTTTTGTTTTGCAACTTTGATAACCTTCTCTAAATCGATCAGCCTCATTGTTGGATTAATCGGTGTTTCAACAAATATTAATTTTGTATTCGGACGAATTTCCGCCTCAATTTCTTCTTCTGTTTCCATATCACATAGTGAATGAGTAATCATAAATTTCTCTTCTAGTACTTCTAAAAAACCATACGTACACCCATATAACCCATTCGAGCAAATAATATGATCTCCAGCACGTAAAAATGCGAGAAGCGTCGCCGAAATTGCTGCCATTCCAGAGCCAAACGCTAGCGCTACTTCTCCCTCTTCTAAAGCAGCCATACGCTCTTCAAACAATTCCACAGTCGGATTTCCAAGTCTTGAATAAATGTAAGACGGATCCTGCCCAGCAAAACTCGCTTCTCCTTGCTGCGCTGTTTCAAACGTAAAAGTTGAAGTTTGAAATAGCGGTGGCGTTAAACTCCCTTTATGCATCTTAGACTCATACCCGTGATGAATAAGCGCTGTTTCTATATGTTTCTTTTTCATACAAACATCCCCCTTATATTTCCATTTTATGTAAACGCTTTCTGTCTGTTGCTATCCTTTCTTTCATACTGATTTGAATTCCTTCTTGCAATTTCCAAAATTTCTATGCATAAAACAAAAAAGAACTCACTTGACGAAATTCCAGCAAAAAGATATAATAGCGTTTGTGTAAAATAAAAAGGCAGCCTTGTAATGTGAGTTTATTGTTTGTATTTTGTTCCTCCATTCTGAGGTGTATCTCGTAACTCCCTGCTGCTGGAGCGAAGGTACATGAAAACAAAATGCGCATAAATGTCGATTACGTCTGTTTTTATTTTACGAAAATAAAAACACTAAAGGAGGAGTCAACTATGGCTCGTTATACAGGTCCAGCTTGGAAACTGTCTCGTCGTCTTGGAATCTCTCTAAGCGGCACAGGTAAAGAATTAGAAAAACGCCCTTACGCACCAGGTCCTCACGGTCCGAACCAACGTAAGAAACTTTCAGAATACGGTTTACAATTACAAGAGAAACAAAAACTTCGTCACATGTACGGCATGACTGAGCGTCAATTCCGTCGCACATTTGACCAAGCAGGTAAAATGCCAGGTAAACACGGCGAAAACTTCATGATCCTTCTTGAAGCTCGTCTTGACAACCTAGTTTACCGCATGGGCTTAGCTCGCACTCGTCGTGCAGCTCGCCAATTAGTAAACCACGGTCACATCATGGTTGATGGCGCTCGCGTAGACATCCCATCTTACCGCGTAAAACCTGGTCAAACTATCAGCGTTCGCGAAAAATCTAACAACCTTGTTGTTGTTAAAGAAGCGATCGAAGTTAACAACTTCGTACCAGAATACTTAACTTTCGATGCTGATAAATTAGAAGCTACTTTCACTCGCTTACCAGAGCGCGCTGAATTAGCTGCTGAAATCAACGAAGCGTTAATCGTAGAGTTCTACTCTCGTTAATCTCGGTACTCTGCAAAGAGTAGTATTAAAAGCCTTAGAAACCTTGTTAATTCAAGGTTCCTGGGCTTTTTTTATTATCATTAATAATGCAAAATAAAGCATAAAAAAGAATGTACCTGGGGCGAGTTTGGGGAAAAAATTACAATGGGCTGACGTGTGTATAGGAATGAGTAAATGTAAACAAAATAATAAAAAGTACTGTAGATTTTCTAATAAAGCAGATTTATCTTATTTGTATCTGACGATTATTAGCCCTCTTTTCTTCAAAAATTTTCATTGTTCTTTTATCCACATATGAAGAAATTTTTCTGCTTCTAATACTGGAAAATACCACTTTCCACCTCACTTCCTATTTTGGTTTTTCTACATGCTTTTTTCACGATATTTATGAGAACGATATCAGAATGTACCCCAAAAAATACTTCTCTCGTATCATTTCTTCTTTTTTGTCGAAATCCCTCTGTCACCCTTCAAAAATGTATACATATGGACGAACTTTTATGATGGAACAATTCCTTCTATAGGAACGAACTGATTCCGATACCTCATACTAACTCTTCAACAAGAAGAACCGTTAGGCTTTTGCCTAACCGCCATTCATCTCCCACCTACTCATTGGACCATGTCCTACCCATTCCTTGAGGTGGGAGTTTTCTGTCGGGAAATGATAAAAAAGCACTCCATAAGGAATGCTTTAAAATAATTAATCTAGTGATAGTCCTAACTTTTCACTAAATGTTTCACGCAGATAGTCTTCTAAGATCTTTGTCGTAAATTTTTCATTACGACCTAAAGCAAACAATTCTCCATCTTTTACAATAATTGTATCAAGAGGAGTAACTACTTCATCAACAATTTTTGTAATTTCAATTATATTATTTTCAGTATGTACTTCCGTTTTAAATTCAATATTTTCTACTACTATATGCGAACGTCTACCAGATGTAAAAAAATTAAAATTAGGA
The DNA here is from genome assembly GCF_017498755.1 of Bacillus sp. XF8. Classification (NCBI taxonomy): domain Bacteria; kingdom Bacillati; phylum Bacillota; class Bacilli; order Caryophanales; family Bacillaceae; genus Bacillus; species Bacillus sp. XF8. The sequence goes on from NZ_JAGDQK010000021.1 coordinate 147,685, forward strand.
TTCTTTACAACACCTATTTTAATTTCTAGTTCATATAAATATTGAAAGATTACATCTCTGTGCCCGTTCTTGATAATTTTTTTATCCTTCTCGTCTTCTAAATATTCTTTTATTCTTATTGCAAATTCATCTGGGAAGCTCATTTTTTCCGACGCTCCTTTCTACATTTAATGTCAGAATTATGAATTAATATAATTGTATCATAGCGAAAAACAACTTCCCATTAAAAGTAAATAAAAAGAGCAACCATGCATCAGTTGCCCTTTCGTCAAAATCTTATGTTATTACTATAAATCATTTTTTCAATAGTTTCGTTGCCCCAAAAGTAACTCACCAAAAAGTCACCTTATAACTCATCCACAAACTGAAGTGATCCTAAAAAGTTAGACAGGTTATTTCATTAGGCAACTTCTTAGGCATGGGTTCGGTATTGTACCGGGCTCATGCCCTTTAGTTTTACCTTAATTCATAGACTACTTGTGCTTTGTCTTGTTTCGTGATTTTTCCTTGTTTTGAACTAAGGCATTCAACTTTTTTAAATACGCATTTTCCATACGTAAACGCTCATTTTCCGCTTGTAGTGCTTCTACTGAGCCTTCAGCTACTCCTTGATTTTTGGTGGTATTAAGGTTTTTATTTTTCATGGATAGACGCCCCTTTTTCTTTGATTGTAGGGCATCAAATCCTCCTGAGTCATAAGCTATTTTCCATTTCCGAAGTGTTTCGTAAGACGGAATGTTGAAAATCGCCGCTGTTTCCCTAATAGATGTCCCTTGTTCGTTCATATAATTAAGTACATCTAGTTTATACTGGGAGCAGTAGGATGTATAGCGCTTTTCAAAAGCATTTTCACCTAAAGATTCATATTGTCTAATCCACTGATAGAGCATACTGGAGTGAACACCAATAGATTTAGCAATTGTTTTTCCACCTTCAGCTCCCTCTAAATATCGTCTCACCGCTCGTATTTTTTCTTTTGAAGAAAATTCAGCCATAAAAAAGTGCACCTCCAATTGTTAGACTGTGTCTAACAATCGGGGTGCACTTCACTTTGGATCGGCTTTTTTCGTGTATATATATAAATATTATTATTTATTCTCTTCTTGTTTTTCCACATATACATAAGCATCTTTAGGACTTTTATGTACATCACTTTGTGCATTCTCCGCAAGCTGACCAGCATTTAGCAAAGAAAAAATAATGAGCGCTTCTAGTGACATTTCGTTTTACCACTCCTTTCATTTTTACCTTATACATACATCATACTCCTCACTTGTGATTTCCGTATGAACATAGAAAGAAGATTAAAACAAAAAAGACTTTGAAGAGTACGTCCCCCCAAAGCCTTTTTTATAAACCTTTATTGATTAGTAACGAATTAAGAAATATTTCTTCTTACCGCGGCGGATAATTGTAAACTTACCTTCAATGCGGTCATTTTCTGTTACAACATAATCTAATGCTTGTGTACGCTCACCGTTTACGTAAATTGCACCATTTGTTACATCTTCACGTGCTTGACGTTTTGATGGTGAAATTTTGCTTTCTACAAGTAAGTCGATTAATCCAGTATCTTCTGCACTGCGTTCTACAGATGGTACATCTTTGAAACCTTGCTCGATTTCACTTGCAGTTAGTTCAGCTACAGAACCACTAAATAATGCTGCAGAAATTTTAATTGCTTGCTCTAATGCTTCCTCACCGTGAACAAGTTTTGTCATTTCAGAAGCTAGAGCTTTTTGTGCTGCACGTTTTTCTGGTGCTTCAGCTACTTGTTTTTCTAGCTCAAGAATTTCTTCATGAGATAAGAATGTGAAGTATTTTAAGTATTTCACAACATCGCGGTCGTCTGTGTTAATCCAGAATTGGTAGAACTCGTAAGGCGTTGTTTTCTCTGGATCTAGCCAAATTGCGCCGCCTTCTGTTTTACCAAACTTCGTACCATCAGATTTTGTAACAAGCGGAATTGTTAAACCGAATGCTTTCGCATCTTCTTCTGATTTACGAATTAATTCAAGACCTGCTGTAATGTTACCCCATTGGTCACTACCACCAATTTGTAAGCGGCAACCGTGTTGTTGGTACAGATTTAAGAAGTCGTATGATTGTAAAATCATGTAACTAAATTCAGTAAATGAAATACCTGTCTCTAAACGAGATGCTACTGTATCTTTTGCTAACATGTAGTTTAAACCGAAGTTTTTACCGATGTCACGTAAGAATGTAATCACATCTAAGTTTCCAAGCCAGTCATAGTTATTTGCCATCGTTGCTGGGTTTTCTACATTTTCAAACTCTAAGAAGTTTGAAAGTTGATTTTTAATACTTTCTGTGTAGTAAGCAACTGTATCTTTCGTATTTAATGTACGTTCTGCTTTTTTACCACTTGGGTCTCCGATCATACCTGTACCACCACCAACAAGTGCGATTGGTTGATGACCAGCTAATTGGAAACGACGTAACATTAATACCGGTAGCATATGACCGATATGTAAGCTGTCTGCTGTTGGGTCAAAACCACAGTATAATTTTACACTTTCTTTCTCTAATAATTGTTGTAAACCTTCAGCATCTGTTTGCTGATTAATTAGTCCGCGAAATTCAAGATCTTGTAAAATACCCATATCCTACATACTCTCCTTTAAATTAAATAGAGCGTGAAATGTGAAAACATAAAAAAATCGTCCCTCAAATAAGGGACGATTTTGATTATCGCGTTACCACCCTAGTTGCAGGCAAAAGCCCACCACCTCATTCACATAACGGCTCAGCACCGTCTTTTCCCTTTTGAATACGATTCAATCGAAAAAAGATGCTCTAGGGGCGTAATTCGCGATCATCTATGTGCTGATTTCCACCGACCATCAGCTCTCTAAAACAGGGAAATGATCACTACTTCTCCCTTTCCACGCTCAGTTATTTATATACTTTTCTTTATACCATCATTTATATAGGCATGTCAAATAGAGGTATAATTTCCCAGTCGGTCAATTTCCTTACAAGCTCGCAACGAGTATCGTAACTAAGGAAAGAATCGGTACACTTGCTAATAGAGACATATGAAACACAATTGATAAATCATTTCCAATCGTCGCTTCTACGGGATCTTTTGCTGGAGAAGCAAGAAACCGAAGCAATCGTTCAAAACGATTTACTTTCTTTGAAAAGTCTGGTACTTCTACATAATCGCTATCTAAATGTTGTTTCAGTTTATACTCTTTCTCAAAGGGATTTTCACTCAATGTCATCTACCTCCAGTAATTGCTTCAATTTCTTCATACCAGTATGAAGTCTCGATTTTACCGTTCCTACAGGAATACCAAGTATCTGCGCAATCTCTTTTTGTGGCATATCATGATAATAAGAAAGAATAAGGACAGCCCTCTGATCTTCAGGAACTTTCAAAATCGCCTCCCAATCTCTCGTGTCATAAACTTATACAAACAAAGAAGGCAATTGGTTCAAAAATTAATTTATTTTTTCACTTTTGAAACAGTCATCCCATCGCCAATTGGAATAAGCAGAGATTCTAACTGAGGATGCTTGGCCACAGTTTCATTAAATTTCTTCATTAATTCCGTATAACGTTTCGGTTTAGCGCCTGAATCTGCTACACTACCGCCTGCAAGTACATTATCAGTAACGATTACAGCATCTGGTTGCGCCAGCTTAATGCAATAGTTCAAGTAATTTTCATAGTTTTCTTTGTCTGCATCAATAAAGAAAAAATCAAATCGCTTATTATCGCCAACTAGTTTTTCAAGGCTTTGTAAAGCAGATCCGGTCATATATGATACTTGATCACCAAAGCCAGCTTTCAATAAATTACTGTACGCTAACTTTGCATATTTCTCCTCTAATTCAAGAGAAGTTAACTTCCCTTCCCCACCAAATCCTCTAGCAAGACAAATTCCGCTATAGCCTCCAAGAGCTCCTATTTCTAGAACATTTTTAGCTCCTGAAATGGATACAAGCATCGTTAGCAGTTTTCCAGAAGAGGGAGATACTGATATAGGAGGCATTTCATTTTCTTTTATGGACAAAATAACTTCTTCCAAAAGAGCATCTTGTTTTTGGAACACTGAATCAATGTAACTGTTCATTTGATTCATTTTATGCGCCCCCTTTCTCATTACGATCAATTGCAGAAGCTTCTGTTACTTCATTTTTCTCACTATGTACTTCTACTGTTTCACTTTCATGTATTTCAAATAATTGAGTGAATTCGTTAATTACCATATCGATAGCTTTTAATTCACCGACTAAAATTTGGTGAATCGATTGAAACTCTGGCGCATCTAACTGTTGTTTAATCGTTGAACGTTTCAGATTCATCATCTCTAAAAAAGCAATGGCTCTTCCTCGGCGGAAAGTTTTTGGTCCACGGTGTTGTGAACTATCCTTTCTTTTGTGACGGTCACCACGGTGATGCCCTTCTCTCTTAAAGTCCTGAAATGTTTCTTTTCTCATTATAAAATCACTCCTTCGTATACAAATGTATACATATCATTATTTGTATCAATTGTATACATTTGTATACAAAATGTCAAAATTTGAATTCAAATCAATTATTTTTGGTACTTAAAATAATTTAAAACACAATCAAATTCTAAACTCCGCTAAAATAGATTGATCAAAGTGGCTCTCCCTATTCTCATTGTTTATTTCAATTAACAAATTTTCCAAACATGCAAAAAAATATCTGTCCGTTATGTTTTTATATAAAAACACAACAGGCAGATATAAATGATTCAAAAGCTATTTTATTCTTTTTATAAATTTCGCAGGATTCCCGCCAACTACAACGTTACCAGGCACATCCTTCGTTACAACTGCACCTGAAGCAATTACGGCATTATCACCAATTGTTACACCAGGATTAATAATAGCTCGCCCGCCAATCCAAACGTTATTCCCAATTGTTACTGGCTTACCAAACTCGGCACCGCTTATGCGCTCGACCCAGTCAAGTGGATGGGTTGCTGTATAAATGTGCACACCAGGAGCTAACATACAGTTCTCACCGATTGTAACTGGGCATACATCTAAAATGACACAATCAAAGTTCGCGTAAAAGTTTTCGCCAACATGAATGTTATAACCGTAATCACACTTAAAGGAAGATTCAACATGAATATTATCTCCTGTCGTTCCGAATAGCTCTTTTACGATTAAACTGCGCTCTTCATATTTTGTTTCCGGTGTTTCATTTAATTTTCTTGTTAATATACGGGCCTGCTCCCTTTCCTGTACTAATACTGGATCAGCAGGTATGTACATTTCTCCTTGTATCATTTTTTCTTTTTCTGTTTTCATCATATCCTTCCTTCCCAACTCGTATATACGAGTTATACATTACCATTGTCTCATCAAAAGATGTTTTAAGCTATAGGAAACCGTATTAATTTGCTAAAGAATATTTATAAATTCTCCCTATCTTCCCTTCTATCATTTCAATTCAATACCTAGCACAAAAAGAAAAGTCTGAACGAAGTATACGTTCAGACCTTTCTTTTTTAATCTTCCATCGTTGATAAATCGCCTGTTGGCAAGTTTAACTCCCACGCTTTTAACACGCGTCGCATAATTTTACCGCTTCTTGTTTTCGGTAATTTATCTCGGAATTCAATTTGTCTTGGCGCTGCATGAGCTGCAAGGCCCTTTTTCACAAATTGACGAATATCTTCTTTTAATTCATCAGATGCTTCATATCCAGCTCGAAGTGCGATAAATGCTTTAATAATTTCACCGCGTACTGGATCTGGAATACCAATTACACCAGCTTCTGCTACAGCAGCGTGTTCAATTAATTTACTTTCTACTTCAAATGGACCAACGCGCTCACCAGAAGTCATAATGACATCATCAATACGCCCTTGGAACCAGAAATATCCATCTTCATCCATATAAGCAGAGTCACCTGATACATACCAATCTCCTGGCATAAAGTAAGACTCATATTTTTGCGGATTGTTCCAAACCGCGCGCATCATAGATGGCCAACCTTTTGCAATCGCTAAGTTCCCCATTGTATATGGCGGTACTTCATTTCCTTCATTATCAACAATCGCTGCCTTCACACCTGGAATTGGTTTCCCCATTGATCCCGGGCGAATTTCCATACAAGGATAGTTACAAATAACTTGTCCGCCTGTTTCTGTCATCCACCATGTATCATGAATGCGAAGACCGAATGCATTCATTCCCCAGCGAATTACTTCTGGGTTTAATGGTTCACCAACACTTAGTACGTGACGGAGTGCTGATAAATCGTATTTCTTAATCGCTCCTTCGCCCGCTCCCATTAACATACGGAATGCTGTTGGTGCACTATACCAAACTGTTACACCGTAATCTTGCAGCGCTTCGTACCATGCCTCTGGACTAAAACGTCCTCCTAAAACGACATTTGATCCACCTACTAACCACGGTGCAAAAATACCGTAAGCAGTTCCTGTCACCCAGCCTGGGTCAGCTGTGCACCAATATACATCATCCTCTTTTAAATCAAGCACCCATTTTGCCGTTTGATAATGCTGCACCATTGCATTTTGTGCATGAAGAACTCCTTTTGGTTTCCCTGTAGAGCCGGACGTATAATGAAGAATTAATCCATCTTCGCGGTCTAACCATTCAATTTGCAGTTTATTAGAGGCTTGCTCAAATAATGGATTAAACGCAATAAGTTTTCCGCCTTCTTCTACATTATCGCCAACAAGAAAGACTGTTTTTAATGCTGGTAAATCATTAAGCGGTACACGTTCTAACAATTCAGGTGTTGTAATTAACACCTTTGCTTCGCTATCTTCTAAGCGATCGCGTACTGCTCCTTCCATAAATGCTTCAAATAACGGACCAACAATTGCTCCTAATTTTACTGCACCAAGAAGTGCGAAATATAATTCTGGTGAACGCGGCATGAAAATAAAAACGCGATCTCCTTTTTCTACATCACCATAGTTTTTCAGAACATTTCCTGCTTTATTAGAGAACTCCTTCATTTCTTTAAATGTATATTTTTCTTTGCGTGCTCCATCTTGATAATAAAGGGCCACTTTATTTTTTCGATCAGATTTCGCATGCTTATCAATTGCCTCATATGCCATATTTACTCGGCCTGTTTCATACCAAGAAAAGTTTTTATTAACCTCTTCCCAGTTGAAACCTGCATATGCTTCTTCATAATCGGGTAAATTATTTTCTCCTTTAATGACAGGAAGCGTTTCCACTTTCATACTTTACATCCCCCTCCTATGTATTCTATTATCTATTATAATAACATTATTTAAAATTTTCAGTATTTTTGTTGATTTTTAGACAAATTTTTACTGACAAAATTCGATTCACATCGCATATATTATAAAGTACGATAGATTGTAGATTCACAAACCCTCAAGGTGGTGAGTAAAACATTGATTCATAGAAAAATATATAATGCAAGAAACTTAAAAACGGCGCGAGGAACTTTAATTATTGAAGGCCCTGTGTCTACACATAATCTCGAAATGTATGAATTTCATCCAGACTTAGTTGCATTCCGTCCTGCTGATCAGCAATATAAAGCAATTGTCGAAATTTCTAAATTACCAGAAGCTCGTCTCATTATTGCGAGACAAGACCAAACAATTGTCGGATATGTTACATACCTATATCCTGATCCGCTAGAACGATGGTCAGAAGGAAACATGGAGAATTTAATTGAACTCGGAGCAATTGAAGTCATTCCAGCATTCCGTGGATGCTCTGTTGGAAAAAATCTATTAGAAGTTTCTATGATGGATGATCATATGGAAGATTATATTATATTAACGACTGAATATTACTGGCACTGGGATTTAAAACAAACTGGTTTGAATGTTTGGGAATACCGTAAAGTGATGGAAAAGATGATGAACGCAGGAGGCCTAGAATGGATGGCAACAGATGATCCAGAAATTTGTTCTCATCCCGCTAACTGTTTAATGGTTCGCATCGGCAACCGCGTTGATCCAAATTCCATCCAAGCATTTGACCGTTTACGCTTTCAAAATCGTTTTATGTATTAAGAAGGGAGGCATATTCAATGATTGTAGAAGAAATTATGAATCATGATGTAATCACACTGCACCCAGACGATACGATAGAAACAGCAATACGAACAATACGTACAAAGAGCATTCGGCATATTCCTATTATTAATCAAGATAACAACGTAGTCGGTATTATTTCCGACCGCGACGTCCGAGATGCAAGTCCATCCATTCTTGATGAAGAAGTTTCACTCGATATATTAAAACAACCTATTCAAGTCATTATGAAACAGCCCGTGATGACATGTCATCCTCTCGATTTTGTTGAGGAAATTGCGACGTTATTTTTTGAAAATAAAATTGGCTGTCTTCCTGTTACAAAGGGAGGAAAGCTTGTTGGAATCATATCAGAATCCATAGTACTGCATACACTCGTCAAACTGACAGGTGCTCATCAGCCAAGTTCACAAATTGAGATTCAAGTAAAAAATGAACCTGGTATTCTCGGAAAAGTAGTTGCTATTTTTAGCGAACTACAAATTAATATTGTGAGCGTTCTCGTCTATCCAGCAAAAGATGAGAATGATAAAGTACTCGTTTTCCGCATTCAAACGATGAATCCTCTCAGGGTGATTGAAGCACTAGAACAAAAGGGCTATCATGTTTTATGGCCAAATATAATGGGGATGCAGGCATGAAGAGCGCCTTCATTTATTCAGATGATTTTCGGGGCTATTCCTTTAGCCCTGAGCATCCTTTTAATCAGCTTCGCGTTACACTTACTTATGATTTATTACTAAAAAGTGGATTCATTCATCCTTCTCAAGTCATTCCTCCACGGATGGCAACAGATGAGGAGATTGCTTTCATTCATACAGAGGAATACATAAATGCGGTAAAACGTGCTGGAGAAGGGAAATTAGAACAATCAATCGCCATGTCATACGGTCTTGGAACAGAAGATACACCGATGTTTCCAAATATGCATGAAGCGAGCGCATTACTTGTTGGCGGTACATTAACAGCTGTAGATGCTGTTCTTTCAGGTCAAGTAAAGCATGCATTAAATTTAGGTGGTGGGTTACACCACGGATTCCGGGGCAAAGCATCTGGATTTTGTATCTATAACGATAGCTCTATCGCTATAAAATATATGCAAAAAAAATATGGATTGCGTGTTTTATACATTGATACGGATGCCCATCACGGCGATGGTGTACAATGGTCCTTTTATGATGATCCTAACGTCTGCACCATCTCATTACATGAAACTGGGCGCTATTTATTTCCGGGAACCGGCGCTGTAAACGAGCGAGGGCAAGGTGTTGGATACAGTTATTCTTTCAACGTTCCACTCGATGCCTTTACAGAAGACGAATCTTTTTTACAATCTTATCGTACCGTGGTGAAAGAAGTCGCAGCTTACTTTAAACCGGACATCGTTTTAACGCAAAATGGAGCCGACGCACATTATTATGATCCTCTTACTCACCTTTGTGCAACGATGCAAATTTATCGTGAAATTCCAAAGCTTGCTCATGAAATCGCCAATGAATACTGCGACGGGCGCTGGATTGCTGTTGGTGGTGGCGGCTACGACATATGGCGCGTCGTTCCAAGAGCATGGGCACTCATTTGGCTCGAAATGAACAACATCCAAAACATCTCAGGTTATCTCCCTCCAGAATGGATTGAAGCTTGGAAAGGACAAGCACCTATTGACCTTCCCCTCACATGGGAAGACCCTAACAACATGTATAATCCCATCCCTCGAAAACCAGAAATTGAAGAAAAAAATGCATTAACAGTGGCAAAATCCCTTGAAATTATTCGGAATAATACAAAAAAAGCTTTATATTAATTTATAAGAATAGGAGGTTTTCTCCTATTCTTTTTTATGAAAGGTGATCTTTTATGTGGAAAGGGCAGCTCATCCATACAAAACGTGGTACTTTTGAACTATTTATAAAAGGGAATGGTGAGCCACTCTGCGTTACTCATCACTACTCCGTCTTTAACGAAACTGGTGATTATTTTGCTGAGAGTTTTACTCCCACTCATCGTGTATTTTTAATCAATTTAAGAGATGCTGGCAATTCTATAAAAGCCACAAAAGAAACTGAATTAAGCTTGCTTGAAACAATTGAAGATTTAGAGGCGATAAAAGAAGCATTGCAACTTACATCATGGCATTTCGCCGGACATTCTACAGGCGGTATGATTGGACTTCTATACGCTATTACCTACCCAGATTCCTTGCAATCCTTAGTTGTTGTCAGTGCTGCTGCTAGTAACTACACGAAAACACCAGATTGTATTTACCATCCTGACCATCCAAGATTTCAATATATGCAAGACATCATCGAAGAATTGAAACTCCCTCATCTTACACCAGAAGAGCGAGGTACATTATCAGCTGAACGGACAAAATTATCTTTATATAAACCAGAACACTATAAAACATACTTCTCGAAACCGATTTATAAAACAATGGCTGTAAGTCGGATGAACGCTTTCGCTAAAGAATACTCACAATTTGACTTAAGAGATCAGCTTTCATCTATTACAGCAAAAACATTAATCATTTGCGGGAAGCACGATGTTCAGTGCCCATTGCAATATTCAATAGAGATACACGAAAGTATATCAGGTTCTATATTTATTCCATTTGAGTACAGCAACCATTATCCTTTTTTAGAAGAAAGCAGTCGTTTTACATCTATCATGAAAACTTTTTATAAATTGAAACTTTAATCAGTGGGGGTTCTCTTCATCCCCCACTGATTATTAGTTGAACCAATCGGGCTTTTACGGGCAGTTTATCTCCCACCTAACTGCTTTGCTTCCGCCGAATTTTGAGGTGGGAGTATTACTGCCCGTTAATGCGGGATAAATCATTACAGCACGAAAGCAGCAGGTACTAAATCACCTGCTGCTTGTGTAAGTGTAAAATCCTTCTTTATTTTGCTACAAACGTAACCTGATTTGCAGTTGCCCAGCCATTCATCGGTACAACCGTATATTTCTTACCTGGTTGTAATGTTGCACCATTTTGTAAATCAAAGATTCCTACTGCTCCTTTTCGAGAAGAAAAACGATATTGTGCTTCTAGTTTATTTCCATCTTCACTTTGTAATTCTACTTTTCGTCCAGCAAACAGCTCCATATTCGGATCGTTCTCTAACGCGATTTGGATCGACTTATTATCTATCGCTTCTGCACTTTGAATCACAAGTGGTGCAATCGTTTCTGCAGTAAACGTTGGATTTTTAACTGTTGACCAATCAGATGTGATTGTATACGTCATACCTGGTTGTAATGTTTGACCGACAGGTAGTCGAAACTTCGGTGCTTGTCTGCCATCTGCCGCTTGTGTAAATGGAACATACCCAGCTACAATTTGTTCTCCTGAGCTAGATGTAATTGTTAATTTCCGATCACGTAAGGAAGAAATAATTTGATATTGTTTCCCTTCTTTATCTTTATTTTCTTCATCTAATTGAAACGCCTGATCTCCTCGCCCTGCTTTATACGCTTCAATAATATTTGCATAATCTGTCACACCATCTTCTAAAAATGATTCAATTTCAAACGTATCATTAGTCACTTGTTTTGCTTGACGAACATTAATTTTTTCCGTACTTGCCTCAAATTTTTCTTTTTTTCCACCTTTATAACTTAATTTATATTTTGCTCCTGGTTTTTGAACTGTAACAGGTACAATATATGTACTTGTAGCTCCCGTTTTCAATCGTGGTACATTCACAATTTCTAGGCCATTATCAAATACAAAATTTTTCTTAATCGTCTCTAAATTTTCTAACTTCACCTCTTCTTCTGATAAAGGTTTAGAAAATGTTAGTTGCAATGTCATTGCGTTTAATGGCTGTAATTTTGTAATCTGTGCTTCTTGCTGCTTCTTTTCTTTTTTCTCTCCTTGTTTTGTCTCCTGTTTTGCTTCTGCTTTTGTTTCTCCTTGTGCACAACCTGTTACCATTACTGTAAATCCAATCATAGCTGGCACTAAAAATTTCATTTTTTTCATCCTCATCAAACCTCCAAATGATTATTTTTCTTTCAGATTCAATCATCTAATACTCAACAGATAACAGTTTTCTCATATCCCCTTATCTGTTCACTTTCTTTCTGTGATCCCTATAGTAGATGGCAAGTATAAATTGCCAATAAATAAATTCTTAAAAAAAGATAAAATAATGGTAATATATTTTTTAATTTTGTTAATTTGACTACCCTTAAACATAAAAAAACCTGTCAGTACTTTGACAGGTTCACTATACGTTAAAGCGATATCCAGCTCCCCATACCGTTTCAATATATTGCGGATGGGCAGGATCTCTTTCAATTTTCTCACGTAACTTTCGGACATGAACAACAACTGTAGCTAAATCTCCCGCTGAATCTAACCCCCAAATCCGTTCAAATAACTGTTCCTTACTTAACACTTGATTCGGGTTCAACACAAAAAATGTAAGTAGATCAAATTCTTTTGTTGTAAACGCAACTTCTTCGTTGTTTATGAATACTTTTCTAGCCCGTTGATCGATAGAAATTCCATGAATATATAACGTATCTCGCTGCTTGATCATATTTCCAGATAACCGCTCGTAACGCGCGATATGTGCTTTTACTCTTGCAACTAATTCACTTGGACTGAAAGGCTTTGTAATATAATCATCAGCCCCTAGCCCAAGCCCACGAATTTTATCAATATCTTCTTTTTTAGCTGATACAAGCAAAATAGGAATATCTTTCACAGCACGTATTTGTTTACAAATTTCAAATCCATTTATTTTTGGAAGCATGATATCTAAAATAATTAGATCATATTGTTCCTGTAAAGCACAGTGCAGTCCTGTTTCACCTGAATGTTGTACATCAACTTGAAAATCATGAATCTCTAAATAATCTCGCTGTAATTCCGCAATACTTACTTCATCTTCAATTAATAACACTCGCTTCAATTTACTCACCACATTCCTGTACTTTTTTCAATGAAAAGAAAATACTTGTACTTTCTCCTAGTTCACTTTCCGCCCAAATGCCCCCGCCATGTTCTTCAACGATTTGCTTTGCAATCGCTAAGCCGAGGCCACTTCCACCTGTACTAGAGTTGCGAGACTGTTCCGCACGATAAAACCGTTCAAAGATATAGGGAAGTGTATCAGCTTCTATACCGGATCCATTATCTGTCACTCTCACGATTGCCATATCCGCTTCCTCTAGTAATGTAACTGTAATTTCTTTCTGTGGCTTATCCATGTACTTCACACTATTATGAATTAAATTCGATATAACCCGCTTTACTTTTTCTCGATCAGCGGTTACATATAATGACGATTCACGAAATGATTGTAAGGATAAATATATTCCATCTTTACTTAAATCCATCTGTATTTCTTCTATTAAATCTTCCATAAATGTATACAATTCTATCGTTTCAAATCGAAACGGCACCCGATTCAAATCTAATTTCGAAAATAAAAATAGCTCATCAATGAGTGTATCCATATGTCTTGCCTTTGTATAAATTGTTGTTAAATATCTATCCATTTTCTCCGGTGTATTTGCAACTCCATCTTTTATCCCTTCTACATAACCAATAATAGATGTAATTGGTGTTTTTAAATCATGAGAGATATTCGAAATGAGTTCTTTTCGATTTTCTTCATATTGCGCCTGCACTTCAATTGATTCTTTTAATTTCTGCCTCATCTCTTCAAAAGCTTGATTTAACTGCCCAATTTCATCATGAGACGTAACTGGAATTTGAAATTGCAAATCTCCGTCTTTAATTCTCCCAGTCGCATCTTTCAAGATCAGAATAGGTTTTATCACACTTCTTGAAACAAAGTAACTTAATAATCCAATGATAAAAATAGCTAAAAGCAATAACGATATAAATAAAATAGGAAATAACTTTTGTGTTAAATCTACATATGAGCTTTGCTTATTTAATACGAATATACTTCCTTCCTCAAGATGAGGAAAATAAAAATCAAACTTTACATAGCGATAAAATGTATCATTTAGTTCCGCCGTACCGCGGCTATTAATATTCGTTGATTCAAATTTAGGGAGAGCTCCTTTCAAATTTGAACTTTCAATTGCTTTTGATGCATATGAAATTGCCTCTCCTTTTCTTACAACTATTTTCACACCTTTTTTCTCTAAGAGCGGCATCATTGCTTCATCCAATAGTTGCGATTGGTTCTGCTTAGCTGCTACCTTCAATTCAAGAAAAGCATTTTCCTCCTCTGGCGTCAGTGGCTTTTGAATATAAGAACTCTTATAAAAATTTTTCACTGATTCTAAATTCCCCGTTATAGAAAAAACAATTAAAAAACCCGTAACTAACAACAGAGTAATCGAAACAAAAACAACTGCAATATAAGACAACAGAAACCTTGTTTTAATAGACATGGCTCAATTCCTCACTTTATAAACTTTCCTATTTTATTCATAAGCATAAGAAGATACTTCCGAATACTCAAGGGATTTTATAGTTATTTTAGCGATAGTTTATGAAAAATTAATACTTATATTTTACAATATATAGTGAAGCACCTATATTTTAAAACGATTCTTACAAAAGCATAAATCCTTATACTTATCAATGAGAAGGTGGTGAAATTCAATGTTAAAAAGAACATTAAGTATGACCTTGAACCGTCCCCCGAACCGTGGACACTAAAAAAAGTCCATGATTCAGGGTTCTTGTGTATTTTCACACGTATTCCTCGTTATAATGGAAACAATGATAAAAATGAGATACGGGAAATGAGTAAAATTATTTTTAATGAAATACAAATGAAACAACTAGAGAAGAATGAAAATGTCGTAAGGGTATCTGAACGTTCGATTACCTACTGTGCAGATTTTAAAATAAAAGCTGTGAAAGAAAATCAAAGTGGAAAAGGAAGTGCGGGGCGTCCTTCTATAAAAATGTTATCTTCCGATGATAAGCTAAAGAAAGCAGAAGCACGTATTGCTTTTCTAGAAGCGGAACTAGCATTCTTAAAAAGTTAGACGAACTCGAAAGGCAGGCACTGAAAAAGAAACGTTAACACCATCTGAGAAATATAGACTCATTGAACAAACAATTCGTCGCCTCAAATTCCCACGCATGGTGCGTTATTTTTTGCACTAACTGTTGTAAGTCGAAGTGGCTATTACGCTTGGCTTCGCAAGGTAGACATGTACATGGAAAAAGAAGCAAATGATGAGAAAGATTATGAATTGATTCAAGAAATCTTCAACCGAAAAAAGAAAAAATGTGGTGCACGATTCATCAAAATGACGTTCGAAAACACAAAGGGCACTACAATGAATCTAAAGTGTATTTTTCGGATTATGCGTAAATATAATCTTGTGACAAAGATTCGTCGTGTGAATCCTTACAAAACAAACAAATCGCAAAAACGACGCAAGAACAAAACTTGTCCGAACTTATTACAACGTCAATTCAACCAAGAAGAGCCGAAAAAAAGTATGTTAACGGATATTACATATTTATTTTATGGAAAAGGGAAGAAAGCTTATTTATCTTGCGTAAAGGATAGTACAACACGAGAGATTTTAGCTTATCATGTTTCCTCTTCTTTACAGCTGGATATCGTCTATCAAACATTAGATAAATAAAAAAATAGATTAGGAGATGCAATTCATCCTGAGGTTCTGATGCAAAAACATTCGCTAGAAACCTAGAGAGTCTGTTTTCTTTAAGTTGCTAGTTTATGAAGCTAATCCAAACCGTTGATGGATGAATTCTTTTTGATTTTGAGCAGACGTCATCCTTTGGTGAATCTGTTTCTTTTTAATCATATGCATGACTTCTATGCCGCAGAGTATATAGGTCGCTGTACGAAGTGATTTCAACCCCAACATCGGGCGAACTCGCTTCTTAATACAAAGATGATCTTGTTCTACGATGTTATTAAGATATTTCACTTGTCTTAGTTGGATGCCTACAGGCATCTTTTTTTCTTTCTTTAACCCTTCGATGGCTATAGGATAGGCTGGGTTCTTGTCTGCTGTGATAAAATGGGGCCTTGAAACATGAAAAGACCGCAAAGCTTTCTTGAAAAAGCGCTTTGCAGCCTTATGGTCTCTTGTTTTGCTTAAATAAAAATCAATCGCATCCCCTTCCGAATCAACGGCACGATAAAGGTTGCCTACAACTTTTGCACCAGAACCATAATTCTAACCATAGGCATGTAAAACGATGATTTTCCAAATCTGACGGATTTCAAAATCTTTGGTATGCCTCATGAACCTTGAAACGCATCCAGATTTTTCATACTTTATATAACCGAACCCCTGGCTCAGGTTTTATTCTTTCCTCGTATAATGAACTACAAAATCTATTAACAATCCCATAATATAAAGCGTCTTTAGCTGAATTACTCTATTTTTTAATAAACTTTACAGCTGAACCATTTATATCTTCTCTTCCTTACTTATAAACCCGTAAAAAAGAGTTGACTTTTTGACTTAAGTAAAGTCGTTCCATGTAAAATCAACACTTAAGATACCGACAGGATTTGTGCTAGCCGTATAATTTTTTCTAGAAGCTAATTTCGGTTTGCGAAAACAAAGAAGATTATTATAATAACCAAACGCGCGACAAATTGATGGACGTACTGAATGAATACCGCACCGATCGTTTATTTCATCGAAAAAAATACAAGTCCCAAAATAACGTTGTTGGTTTTTTAATTCCATACGTTTTTTTTGAGGCATAGATTTTATCTTCTTTTTTATTTGCTTCAATTCATCTTTTGTAATTGGAACAGGACCGCAACATAGTCCTCTGCAACCTTTACAAGGTAAACTTTCCATTAATTTAATCATCTCCTGAAATAAGTAAGGTGGTTATGACCCATTTAATGATATGGATTTTCTAGTTAAATAGCTAAACTTCATTAAGTAATACTTTTATTGCAATACGCTGCTGCACTTGCCAAGGGCGTTGGAGAATATTAGACCTGTGCAATTTAATATTTTTTCTGTATATCCTTTAATTTTTTACTCCAGAACCATTTCCAGAGTGGCCTCTATTTTCGTACTCTTGTTTATCTAATACTCTTAAAAATAAGGTTATAATTAAACTTTTACATAGATTTTTCGCCAACAGCCAAACACAACTGACGGACAATTGCATGTTTCTCATCCTGTATCATGTTGCGCCAACCTATAGATATCTTTCCAAGGTCTTTACTAGATAAAAAACCATCTTGCATCAACTTATACGGGATACCAACGCCTTCGGATTGAAAAAACATCTCATCTCCTAAAATGGTACTATGTGCGCTAATTATATTAAACTGCACATCAGAAAAACCTCCATCCTTTAAAATATGTGGCAATTCCCGACCAATTTTTGGATTCCCCCCTTCGGCAAACCTTGCCTTACAGTAAGCGTCATATAGCTCTCTTAAGCCTAAAACAGGTGGATAAGTCATAATATGCATTTCAAAGTCATTATCCACTACGATTACTTTTCCTCCGGGCTTCACAATACGATATATCTCCTGCATCGCTTTTATCGGGTCAGGTAAATGTTCCAACACCAAGCGAGTAATAGCGAAATCATAAGTGTTATCCTTCATGCCAGTTTGCATGATATCCCCCTCATGTACCTGCCATCTGCTTTGGTCTTCCTTTTTTAGATACTCAGTGGCATAGTTAACCAACAAGGGGTCAATTTCTACTCCAGTTACTTTCACTTGGGGAATATGAGTTAACAGCTTCTCTAGAAGAAAGCCTGGACCGGAACCTAATTCTATAATGGTATCTGCGTTTGCTAAACCAAGAGCCTGATAGTGCTTCCATTCATTGTCCCAAAATAAGTCCACTTGTGCCTTTAATCTGTTAATTTCTCCTTCTATATTATTAGCAATAGATGAAATCTGATAGGATCCAGATAGATTCATAATTTTTCGGCAGAAGAGCGGTTACTCCTGCCATTCCTCCTTTCAAGAAAATACGAGAAAGGCAACCCTGCAGGTCGAGCATTTTAAATCTTTGATTCTTCAATACTCGTGGTTTCAGTTGTTTGTCCAAGGTTAGCTTCCTGATTCATTCCTTTTCGCATCTGTCTTAAACTGATAGAAACAAGTACTACTGAAATAGCTGCCGAGCAAAAGTCTGAAATAGGACCAGAAATTAATACCCCTTGAAATCCAAAGAATTGGGGTAGAATAAGCAATGCTGGGATTAGGATCACCACTTGTCGGACTAAGCTAAGAAAAATGGATTGTTTAGCTTTACCCAATGCTTGAAAATATCCCGCTCCAATAATTTGTAAACCAAGTAGCGGAGTAAAGAGCAGGAAAACCACCATAGCATGACTGCCGAAACGAATTAGTTCTTCGTTTTGATTAAATATAGCTACAAGGCTTTCTGGAATCAAATAAATGAAAAGAGAAGCAACAACAGCAATAACAGTGGAAAATGCAATCGCTGAAACAAGAATACTTTTTACTCTTTCATAATTTTTAGCACCAAAATTATAGCCAATGATCGGTTGAATCCCCAAGCTAATCCCCCAGATAGGTAACATAATAAAGGTTTGTACAGCATTAACCACATTCATTCCTGCAATTGCCGTACTTCCACCATGGTTTAACATTACATTGTTTATAACGATAATCTGTACACTGGTTGCCATCTGTGTAATAAAAGATCCCACTCCTAATGCAAAAATTTTCCCGACCAGAGTTCCACTGAGTCGCATATTTTTAGCGCGAATCTTTAATACGCTTTTGCCTGTAAAAAAGTGCGACATTACCCAAATGAATGATATTAATTGAGCAATCGCTGTAGCCAGAGCAGCTCCTTTCATTCCCCAATCAAAGCCAAAAATAAAGATGGGAGCTAAAATTATATTAAGGATAGAGCCAATTAATAAGGTTAACATCGACTTTTTTGGATTTCCATCAGCTCTAATAAAGTTATTCATACCTGATCCAACAATCATAAAAATGCTAGCTAAAAGAATAATGCGTGTATATTCCGTAGCAGGAGGCAATATTTCCTGGTTGGCACCAAACGCAGTAAGTAAAGGCTCTAAAAAGAACCAACATAAAACTGTAAACAAAACGGAAACTGATATCAAGAGGGTTAACGCATTTCCCATTACCCGCTCGGCCTCAGCATTATTTTTCTCCCCTAGGCGTATGGACGTCAATGCAGTTGCACCTGTACCAATGAGATTTGAAAAAGCCATAATACCCATCATAATAGGGAAAGATATGGCAACGCCAGCCATACCAATGTCGCCAACCCCATTACCAATAAACACCCTGTCAATGATGTTATAGGATGCACCTACAAACAAACCAATAATCACTGGTAATGAATAAGTAAAGAGTAACTTAAGTGTATTTTCCTCACGCAAAGCATCTGTTTTATCCATTTTTTCCCCTCCGCTTTTAAAGATTTCCCTCAATAAAACGATATCTCTTCATAATCAATATCATAGATTAGCCGTCCGATGCCCTCAATTCGCTCATCGTCTAACTCTTGCATAAATTTAATATAATATGTTTCCCACTCATTATTTGCTTCAATACCATCAGCAACAATATCTGGAAACTCCCGAATTCCCCCTCGTAACTCCTCATAAAATACAATTTTTGATAAAATAGCTAATTCAATATCCCCAAAAGCAGCAAAAAGTGCAGTATATTCATCACCGAACAGACATCCTGAGTTTAGTAAATCTAGATAATCATGTAATGAAACAAAATGTCCTCGGATTAGTTGTACTTTTTCTTCTGTATTGTCATTTTCCATGATGCGATTCACTAAATCCCGCATTTGAATATCATTCATACGGTCATTCTCATTTAATGTTAACACCATTGGCTTTTTGTGTTCATCGATTTCTCTAATTATCAGCATTTCAAAGCTACCAATTTCAGCGGCATTATTTACCCTTTGAATCAATTCATCGCGGTACAGATCAATATAATAGGTAAGTGCTTGATCTGTTTGAAACTCCTCTTGTAGTCGGTCAACCGCTTTATGAATTAACTTAGCCCTTTGATCTGCATTACAAGCTATTAACATTTGGTTCAACTGATTATGTTGAATTTCTGAAATCCTAACCCGCTTGGCTTTCTCACCACACAAGAGTGAAAAAACAGCATTGTTTACCATTAATTCAAATATGTTAAACAGTTCAATACGATAATTAAAGCGGCATATTTTCCCGAAATTTGTCAGGATATACATTAAGTCCTCATGATTAAAAAATTGACAGAACCTCGTCTCCATTAGCAATCTTTCTAAATACTGTTTAATATAAAAAACACCCTGAAGTCGCATATCATCAGTTGCTAAAGGATAGTCAATACTTGCCATGGTGTTTTGGGCCTCAAAAATAATATTATAATGGTTCATAAATACAGGTAATGATTCATCAATCGTCATATTATAAGCATCGACTGGTACATCTAATCTGATCTTTTTTATTTCTTGATATATTTGTTTAGCTTCCTCAAAGTAGTGACGCAGTAACTTAACACCCTTAGCATGTATATCCTTTATACTCTCAAAATTCAAATGAGCAATTGCTTCTTCAGGATTCTTAAAATGAAGGGCATAGGCATCCATAGCGTACATCAAAGATACCATGATCCCTTCTGCTGTCTCCGATGTCACCGACGTGCTTTCTCCTTGAGTATACCGCCGTATCAATTGCTGTAGAATCTCTATAATCTCTACTTGTATCTGATAAGCCTTCTGACTGGTAATAACCCCCACCCGTTGACCTTCCTGTAGAAGAGTTAGTACATATTGATTTCGTTTTAACTGCGACCGATCAATCGTAATATTAGAAATCGAACGAAAACGATCTTGTGAGTTATCTATTTCCACGCTTATTCATCACCTTCAAATAAAGAGTCACGACGCATCATATCCCTTCTGAAATTCTCTGCAAGTTCTTCCATTTTACTTCTTAATAGTTCTAAAGAACCCGCACATGGTCCGTTAAAATAATCATTCATCTGCTGAATAAGTTTCACATCCCCAATCTTATCTTCCGTTTCATTTCTAAGATAATAAAAAATCTCCTGAAGTTCATTTAGTGTATCAACATATTGATCCCGATCCATATAGGGTGAAGTAGAAAACACCTCAATTAATTCCTTTAACACTCCAATTCCCAGTTCAACTCTCGCATGATCACGAAGCACTTTATTTCTCGACACCACCAACGTTTGCACATCATTTGGTGTTAGAACCAAACCCCGTTCTTTAGTTTTTTCATTTAAACTGAGTAATTCCTTCATTGTTTTGGACTGGGGGGATAATTGGATATTATTCAAAATACGGGATAAATCCATGGCTTCACTCCCTTCCTATAAAACGTTTTTAAAAAAAATAAAAAAACAATTGACTCAACCGATGAAGTGTGTTATGATATTTATATATGGTTTATTTTTCGGTTGTGTATTTCGAATTTTAACCGATTTATGTAAAGATGTCAATAGGTTTAATGCTTATGAAAAAAACCTGTTAGCGATGCTAACAGGTTTTATATTGCTATATAAATCTATTAGGATATCCCCCTTTCTTTCTTAAAAATATCTATAGCTTCAACCGCTTTTTCATAACCACCTGATTCTTCAAAGGTACGTTTAATTTTTCTCAAATTATCAAGATATTTCGGGCTTTGTACGATAGTAATCGCCTCTTTTAACTCGGCTGATGTTAGTGTATCTTTATTCAAGATAACTGATGCTCCCAGCTTGGCAAATCGATCCGCCATATAAGGTTGGTCACCACCAATAGGCATCACCACGAAAGGAATATTATGATAAACCAGATCACTAGTGGTATTTAATCCCCCATGGGTAACAGCAATATTCGTATATTTGAGTATCTCTTCTTGCGGTACATATTGCCTCATAATCACATTATCTGGTATATCAAAAAATGAAAGATCTATATTATAAGCCGCAATAACAACCACAGTATCTTTTTCATCACGAAAGGCATCAAAAAATACATTATAAATATCTAAGTTTACCTTATTAAAGGCTGTTCCTAGGGAAATAAAGATCACTTTTTTGTCTTTCAGCCGATCAAAAGGAAAATCGATTGTTTCTTGTAGCATACTAGCAGGTCCACCAATAAAACGAAAACTCTCATCATAATCAGCATGATTAGTGACAAAATAAGCAGATGTATAAGCTATATTCAGATCACCATCATTTTGAGTCATTCCCGTTAGATTTGGAATTTCTATACCATAAGTTTCATTCATTCGTTTTACCATCATTCTGTATTCACTAAGAGCCGGATGATCATGCATCATCTCCATGCCAACCGTATTCTTATTTTGCGGCATCATTTCCTCTGGCTTGGCAAACACTGCATGAGAGGCCACAGTAGGTACCTTTAAAATTTGGCCAATGATATAACCAATAGGATACATAGAATCATAGATTAGATAATCAATTTGTTCATCTGCAATTTCATCTAAAATATGATGAACCACCTTTTCCGTTGATAACATCATTCTTAGGGCAATATCAAATAATTGTTGATTCTTTTCCAGATTAGGGTTTCCTTTAGGAAGCTTAGCATTCTCCCCTAGACTTCTAAAAAATGCTCCAGTTTTGGAAATTTTCGACTGAAAATCATCTGTACAAAAGTAAATCACTCGTTCCCCTTGCTGAACCAATTTATTTACCAAACCTAATGTTGGATTTACATGGCCATGCGAAGGACCATTTAAAAATAACACTGTTGCCATCTTATATTTCACTCCTTTCTTAATTTTCAAAATTATAAATGTTGTTTATCCTCGTTGTACTACCACTTGATTCAATTGTTCCCTTAGATGCATCATCCCTTTTCTTGTGGCTTCTTTTGCGTTTAACTCCCCTTCATATTCAAAAGAAAGATACCCCTCATAGCCATCAGACACCATTTTGTCAAATAAAGACAAATAATCCATGATCCCTTCGCCATGAACCGTAGGTTTCAGGTAACGATCGTCCGCGCATCGCGTTCCTAATTTATCCGTTATCAACTGCCAATCTTTCAAATGGGCATTCACAATGTATGCCTTAAGTTTTTGATAGGCTTCAAGAGGATCATCTCCCGCCACCAACATATTGCCGTAATCAAGTGTTAGCTTGAGTCCAGGGACTTGTTCCAGAATATTTGTCACTTCAGCAGCACTACAAAAAGGCATCTGAAGTGCAGGATAATTTTCTATGGTTAGTACAATCCCTTTGGATTGCGCATAAGGTGTAATCCTCTGCAACGCAGAAATAATACGCGGAAGCGCTTGATGTTTATCTTCTTCACTGACAATATGGTCTGGAAAGGCTGGCACTAACATCACCATCGGCGCAGAAAGCTCCACCGCCTTGTCAATAATCCGCTGGCATAATACAATATTGTCTAAATAAGTCTCTTCCTCCTTAACCGCTAAATCCACAAAGGCATCAATACATGAAATCTTCATCTGATGTTTTTCCAACAATGTATTAATTTCATCGCTTGGCCTACTAAAATCAAACATCAATAATTCAATTGCATCAAATCCTTCATTTGCAGCAAACGCAATCACATCTTCAAGTTTCATTTCACCTGATCTCATCAGAGAAACCAGTGAATAGGTCATTAAACTAAATTTCATCTATCTTTCATCCTTTCTTGTTTATACTATTTATGAGTTATATATCTTTTCACACAACGACATAATATCCACTTGTGCAGCTGGATCGAATAAGAGTGTCATATGACTAGTTGATGCTGCATCTAATAGCTGAAAACGAGGAAACACCCGATCCCATTCCTCCCAGTAACATGTCTGATCAATAGTAATTTCATCGGTATTCATCGTTAGATAGGGCGCGAGTTCACCATAAAATAAACCGCTTTGATTTCGGACATAATAGCAAGTAACCTCAGAAGCATCAGGAAGGGGTAATAGAGTGTATTGTTCCAGCTCAAAAGCCTCCTGCATTCGTAAATGACGCTGAAACAATTTCAATAATGCCGATTCAGACAACGTTAAAGACAATCCCCTCTCTCTTCCCAAGCAAATCAGTTTCATCAAAAGTGATTCTTCATCGGTATACTCAGAGACTTCTTTATGATGAATCAGCTTTTGTAAAATTCCATCCCCATCCTTTCGATTACGATTTAACAAGGCCATGTTAACCGCCTGTAGTGCCCTACTTTGAGGACTAAGTCGAATTTTTTCCCAACTTAAGAGATCCGGCGTGTCCAACATCACTAGACTGCGAACCGTTTCCCCCATCTCCTGAAGCTGACGGGCCACTTCATAAGCCAATATTCCTCCCATTGAATACCCACCTAAATCATAAGGACCCTTTGCCTGTTTACTTTGTATCATTGTTACATAATAAGCAGCCATTGATTTTACTCCCTTTATGAGAGCATGTTCTGTCATATGCCCTTTTGCCTGAATTCCATAAAACGGCCGCCTACTTTTCTCTGCCAACCATTGATACCCTTCTACGCCCCCCCCTTCACTATGTAGCCAAAATACCGGTTGACCTTTAAAATGTTGATTCAAATGGAGAAGTTCAGGAAAGGACAATGAATTAGACAATGAGTTGGACGACGAATCAAAAGCCGGCAACATTTTTTCTAGCACTTCCGGTCTATTAACCAAAGATTTCTCTTGCATCGCCCATTCTTTTTCTACTACCTCACTTAAGTTCTCCTTTAAGGAAGACACCATATGTTGCTTTAATAACATCAAAGATTCCTTTGGTTTTTCTGCCAATTCCTTTGCCATCTTGATTGCATGGTTCAAGACTTCCTTTCTAGGAAGAATAGGCACTAAAGCTCCTCGTTCAGCTAAATTAGCACCCTTAAAGTTCTTTCCAGTAAATAAAAGTTCCTGCGCCAAAGGATGACCCAAAACACGGGGTAAAATTAGCGTCGCTCCATCACCAGGGGTAAAGCCATAATTCATATGATTACAGGCATATGTACTTTCCCTACTCATAATAACAAAATCACAAAACAATCCTAGACATAGTCCTCCCCCCAAACCATGCCCCTGCATTGCAGCGATAATAGGTACATCACACTCAAGCGGCATACTATAAAGATGAAGATCAGTCATTTTCGCTTTTCCCTCATATAGTGCCATTAATCCTTCTTGTGTCCCCCCACAAGCAAAGTAGGTATCATAACCTGTAAGGATTACCACCTTACAGTCCTTATTGGTACGTAAGGAATCAAAGGCTTGTATAAGTCCCGTAATCAATTCTGGGGAGAAAGTGTTTTTATGCATACGTTCTTGCATGGTTATCTGAAAAATACCCGGTTCAATTTCTTGAAGATCCACCACTGAATCTTGCATAGACAAAGCTATCTCTTCATCATTCACAATTTCCCTATCTTCCCCTTTAACCTGCTGTGTTCGATCAAGAAATACTGATAGTTCGTCATAAGCTTGTTGAATAGTGATATCACCTGTCTGGAGGGCACGAAATATTGCCTTTGTATCCATGTTTGCCATTCACTCCTCTCATTTCCCAAATAGATTATTAATCCGCTCCCTCACCTCAGGGTGATGAAATGTTTTTTCATGCATAAGGACTTCTTGTTCTATAATGGTAGGTAGTTCCTTGCGGATAGGAGCAACCAAGTGATTTTTTAATAAAACAAGAGAATACCTTGGCTTTGCAGCAATCTCGCGCGCTAAATCAATAGCATAATTTAACACCTCCCCCCGAGGCAAAACAGGAAAAGGAATCCCTCTCTTTTCAAGTTCTGCTCCTCGATAAGTACCGGAATTGATTAACAACTCCTCGGTTAGACTAATCCCCAACTTCCTTGGCAAAATGCAGGTGGCTCCCATCCCGGGTGTAAAGCCATACTTCATAAAATTGGTTGTGTAGACACTTTCCCTGCTTAAAATAACAAAATCTGCAAACAGCCCCATGATAAGACCACCCCCAATACCATGACCTTGCATTGCAGCAATTACAGGAATTTCACAGTTTAATGCCAAACTATAAACATTTTTATCGGTAAACTTTTCTCTGCCCTCATGAATGGCTAACAAACCTTCCTGGGTTCCCCCTGAGGCAAAGTAGGTGTCATAACCTGTTAAAATCACCACTTTATAGGTTTGATTAGCCTGTATTGCTTCAAATGCATCAATCAAGCCATCAATTAAAGCATTGGAGAATGTATTTTTGTGTGCCTGATCCTGCATCCTTAATAAGACGATGTTAGGCTCCAACTCTTGAAAATGCACAACAGACGTCATCATATTCACTCCTCTTTGTCATCACTTCACTCCCATGGAAACTTCCCTGTTTCAATATAACGGTAGATACCTGACAGATTTTGCGGATTTGAAAACATCACCTTGTTTGCTTCCACTGCCAGAAATTTTGTTTCTTGCAGGGAAGGATTAAGCTGATGGATATACCGTTTATAGTGCTCAATGGCCCTTTTGGTTAACGGTTTAAGACGAAGCAAATGCTTACGGAGTAATAACTGGCTATTATCCTCATAAGCATCAACTAATCCCCATACCTCTGCCTGTTCAGCTGTAATTGCCTTCGTCATAAGAGTCAAATAGTTAGCTTTACCCATTCCAATTCGACGGATTAGAAATGGGAGTACAGCTGCCGGAAAAACACCAAACAACAACTCTGACAAACTAAATTGAGCTGAGCTTTCAGCTAATACAATATCACTGGCAGCCACAAAGCCAACACCTCCTGCATTAACCCGCCCCCTAACATGAGAAATGGTAATAAAGGGGCCAGTAGCTAACCTTAACCACAAATCATATAACCGTTCTGGGTTTCTCTCACGAACTTTTCCACTTTCCATAGTGTCATGCATTTCTTGAAAATCCGCCCCAAAACAAAAGACATCTGGTACCCCTTCTAATACCAATAAATTGATCGACTCTTCACAGCTATCAAGTATATGGTGGCACTCTTCGATCATCTGGTCATTAATGGTATTATTTTCATTTGGGCGATAAAGCTGCAAATAACAAATAGCTTGTTCAATACGGACATTTATCGTCTGATAGTTCATTATAACCACCGGTATTTTCTATGAAATTCATGAATCTCGTCTAAGACTAAAAACCCTTTATCCTTACTTATCGAGGCTGCCCCCGGAATAAGATTAAGATCCAATTTCACATTACGCGTTCCAAATTTAACCGCACTACTTCCTATTAACAGTTCTTCATACTCTTGCATAGATAAGCGGTATCGATGGTTTAATTGTTCTTCTACTTGAAAACGTCTAAGCTTTTCTTGACCTTGAGGTGTTACAACACCACTGTAAAATTCGGAACAACAGCCTGATCCATAGGAAAAACAGCCAATCCGCTTCGGTGAATCGAATTGCCCCTGGTCAATGGTGCTTAACAGAGATAAAAGGACACTCCCTCCCATAATATTACCCACACGTTGAGAATATTTCAGTCCCGGCAAAACACGTTGCTCAAAATCTATCTCAATTTCTTGAGGTTTGGCTTTTACCATTTTCCTCATCATTGTACGATGAGCCCCTTTGACCATGCCGCCAAAAGGCGTATGATAGCAGAGGTACTGAAAGGTTTTCTGATAATCCACCTCAGCTACCCTCCGTTGATATTCCAAGAAGGTCTGTTCACAACAATCCAGATAAGACAGCAAGGATAGATCCGCATTTCCGGCTTCACTATCTGGAATCGGACGGCATGTGTCCATAACCTCGTACCCATAATAACCATTTGCTCCCACATCTATCTGAAACAGGTAAGGCGTCTCACTAATCAGCATCGCCACTGCCCCGGCTCCACCGCTCGGTTCTGCATAGGACCAATCTTGTGTCAAATCCTCGCCACCTTCTGCCACTAAAAATCGTGAGATATCGCTTGCAATCACGAGAGCTTTTGCACCTGGAGATATTTGAGAGAGAATAAACTGAACTGCCATTTGTAACCCTGCTGTACCTGAATAACAAGCTTGCTTCAATTCAAACATACGGCAATTGCGGTTTAGGCCTAAGTAATGGTGAATATATGTACTCATCGATTTACCAAAATCAACGCCCGACTCAGAACAGGTAATTAATAGCTCAATGCGGTCCTTTTCATCTGGCGATAACGCATCAACAATCGGTTTAGCTGCATTCACACCACATGTGACCGGGTCTTCGAATGGAAGAGCGACCGCCTTCTCTTTCATTAATAAATTTTCAAAGCGCTGCTCATCCAATCCTCTATGTTTTGCTAATTCCATCACATCTAGATAAGTCGTTCCACCAAAGGCATTCATTGCCTCAATTCCAACTGTTTTCATCTTCTATCCCTCCTGAGTATCATCTTTCATTTTTGAGACAAATGGCTGTATTTATGCCACCAAACCCAAAACTTAGATTAAGTGAATGGGTAATCGGCACGGTTATTTTCTCTTGACGCACCCAATTAAATGATGCATCTATCGGGTCCTGCAAGTTGCGAGTTGGATGCAGTTGCCCGTTTTCCATTTGTAATAACGTTGCAATTAATTCCACCACACCTGCTGCACTTAAGCCATGCCCGGTAATTGATTTGGTTGCATTAATATAAGCATGGGTCAGATCGCAATCCATCAACGCTTGAAGTTCGGTCTCATCCCCAATATGTGAACCAGTCCCATGGGGATTGATATAATCAATAGCCTCAGATAAAAGATTGGCCTGACTCAATGCTTGTTGAATAACACGTTTCTCCCCTTCACGAGAAGGGTTAGGATTGCGGTTACCATCCATTGTCCGGGCCCATCCCAACAGTTGGGCATAGGGACGAATGCGCCGTTTTAATGCCATCTCTTTCCGTTCAATCACTACCGCACCACAATTTTCACCATAAATAAACCCGTCCCGCTTTTGATCAAAAGGACGTGCAGCCTCTTCAGGCTGCTGTGCATAGATATCTGTCCCCATAGCTCCCAATGACCGAAAAGCATGGCACTCCATATACGAAATATCCATTAATGCACCTAAAGCAATACAGACATCCACCTGCCCAGATAATACCGCTTCACATGCTTGAATAACAGCTAATTGACCACTGGCGGAAGAACCACCAGTGGTATATGCTAATCCTTTGATGTTAAAGTGTTCTGTGCACCAACCACAAACATCACTGTCCATAAAGGACATCCCATATGCTGGAGAGATAAAATGCGGCATATGATGATAGTTTTCAAAGACGCGCAACATATCCCTTTGTTGTATATTGGAGCCACCTACAATTAAGCCAATTCGCTCAGCAGGTACACAATCTAATTCCGCCTCCTGCCATGCCTCCATCAATGTGAGTAAAGCTACTTGACTAGTAAGGGATGCCCTTCGCATTTTCTTTTTCACACCTTCGTCCGGATAAATCAGCTCTTCTATTTCAGCTCCAATAAAAGTTATCTCCTTTTGCCTGCCCGGTCGTTTCATTTGATTAAAGGCATGGTTTCCCTCTATCAAAGCCGAAAAAAAATTCGATTTGCCTTGACCGATAGCAGAAAGTACACCGATCCCGGTAATCACCAACTCTGTTTTCATTTTCTAATCCCCCTCCTTTGCAATAACTGATCAGCTTCTTCTATATCGATCTCACCAGCCTGTACACTTTGGATAAGCTTTTGTAAATGGAGAGGAGCCGAATCGGTTGTTTCATCTTCCACTTGCTGAGCTAATTGTTCATGTAAAAAAGCGGAAAATTCACGAAGGTAGGGATACTCATAGATCGTGTTGGCTGTAACTTCGACCCCATACCTTACGTTTATTGTCCGGATCCATTCCACAGCAACAATAGAATCTAACCCTAATTCAACTAACTTATCATCTAAATCAATATCTTTCTGATCCATGGAAAGAGATTCTGCTAGACTAGCAATCAGAAATAATTGTATTGATTCAATGGTATTATTAATTGGCGTTTCGCTTGCTTTAAATGCCGTTTCCACCGATGAGGCAAGCTCAACCTTAGAATCGATTTGAGCATCACTCATATCTTCTGATATATCTTGAGATAGAAAAGTCGCAAATTCACGAATATTCGGATATTCGTAAATACTATTAGCTGTAAGCGATGTTTGATATCGTTCATTTACTGCTCTGATCCACTCTACTCCGACAATCGAATCCATCCCCATTTCAATAAACGACATGTTACGATCTACGGTGTCTTGATCCAAACCTAAAACTTCCTCTAGCATCATTGCCAGCGCATCTTCGATACTCTCAACATTCCGTGTATTCAAATATCTTTCTTCCTGTATCTTATCGTTGGCTAATATCATTAACTCGATTGCTTTTGGTTTTTCTATGGGTTTAGACGGCCATGCATTTGAATCTGGTGTTATCAAGTTTTGTAAAACATATTGGCTAGTATCCTTTGGTTGGATCTCCTCTATCTGCTTCTCGGCATATCGCATGGTTTCCTCGCTCAACAAATCCCTTTTTTTCTGATTGAAGAAAGACATCTCCTGTTCCTTATCCACTATCCAATATGTCTTTCGTGCAAAAGGATAAGTTGGCATATGCAAACATTGAGAAGCAGTACCAACAAATAAATCCTCCCAGTCCACTTTATACCCCTGACAATACATTGAGCCCAAAGCCAATAAATTCTCTTGATATTGTTGGGGGTCTTTGTGCATAGCACGGCTTTGCTCTAATAAATTAGCAATATATTTTTTTATAGCTGTTTGTCCCACAAATGAAGGGGATACCTGACCCTGAAATAGATTTGGTACATGTTCTTTATTAATGGTCTGCTTTAAAGCATATAACGCATCTTCATGCCCCTGAACTACCATAGCCCATCGATGGCGAAAATGCTGGCGACCATGTAAAAGGGTATAACTAATTTGTAAAAGGTCCGCTTCCTGCCCTTCTGGGCTCTCCAAAAAGGCTATCAGGTCTGCTATTTTTTCTGTTAAAGCCTCCTCAGTCTTCGCCGA
>NZ_JAGDQK010000022.1:0-2626 GCF_017498755.1 Bacillus sp. XF8
GAAGGATATGGAGAAGCAATCGCTGGTGATACTGGTGGTGCTATTAAAGGTAACCGTATCGACGTTCTAGTTGGCTCGGATTCAGCTGCTAACAAATGGGGACGTAAATCTGTTAAAGTGAAGATTTTAAAATAATGCTATTGTTGTTAAAAAATAAATCCAGCATTCAAATATTGAGTGCTGGTCTTTCAGGCTGTTGGGAATTTCCTAACAGCCATTTTGTTATTTAAAATTTGTTAAAATGGATATACAGTTCGCCCTGTAATAATCTTATATGCACTGCAAAATTGGGTTTGTGCATATTGTTTAGTTGGTTCGTCTAAAATTTGGTTATTGAATAATGTATGAAAGGAACGTAGTAAGCAGGTTAAAGCGAAATATAATTCTTCTTGTGAGCAGTTCTTTTCTTTTAATGCTGTTGCTAAAATGAGTTCTTCCGTTAATGTTGAAAAATTAATAGTAGATTGTCCGATTTTCATTATATCCTCTCCAATCTTATTTTTTATCATGTATATGTATCGTTGGACAAACTATGTCAATTTTATCTCTCTATTCGCGGGTAGTAAAATCCTCACCTCAAGATTCAGAAAGAGGCGAGGAAGATAGTTGGAGGAGAGAATCTCTAGAAAAGCCTGATTGGTTAGGTGTGAAAATCAGTGAGGGAAGAAGATGATCCTACTGATTAAGGGTTTGTTATATCATTCTTATTTTGGAATTTCATTTACCGTATTGAAAGAACTTGCATTATGACTATTAAAATTGGTAAGATTGGATATAATGATCAGATGGATAAGATTACATAAAGAGAGTTGAAGTATATGGGAGAACTGCAACGTGAAAAAGTTGCTGTCATCATCGGACCGACTGCGGTAGGAAAGACAAAATTAAGCATTGATCTTGCAAAAGCGTTAAATGGTGAAATCATTAGCGGAGATTCAATGCAAATTTATCGTACGATGGATATCGGGACAGCTAAGGTAACAACGGAAGAAATGGAAGGAATTCCGCATTACATGATCGATATTAAAAATCCAGAAGATTCATTTTCTGTGGCGGAATTTCAAGAGCTTGTTCGAGGCCATATTCGAGAAATTACAGAACGCGGGAAACTACCAATTATTGTTGGTGGTACCGGACTTTATATACAATCAGTTTTATATGACTATCAGTTTACAGATGAGGCTGGAGACCCTGTATATCGAGAGAAACTGGAAAAGCTAGCGACAGAACATGGTGTAGAATATGTACATAAGAAGCTGCAAGAGGTAGATCCAGAAAGTGCGAATCGTATTCATGCGAATAATGTAAGGCGTGTCATTCGAGCTCTAGAAATTTTCCGTACGACAGGGCAAAAGATGAGTGATCAACTTGAAAAGCAGGAAAATGAGTTGCTATATGATGTTTCGTTAATCGGCTTGACTATGGATCGTGAAATGTTATATGATCGCATCAACTTGCGTGTCGATCTTATGGTCGGACAAGGATTGTTGCAAGAAGTGAATACTTTATATGAAAATGGAGTCCGAGATTGCCAATCCATTCAAGCAATTGGCTACAAAGAAATATATAATTATTTCGAAGGGCATATTTCGCTAGAAGAAGCGATAATGCAATTAAAAACAAATTCACGTCGCTATGCAAAACGTCAACTAACATGGTTCCGTAATAAAATGGATGTGACATGGTTTGATGTTACCGACGGTGAAAAAACAGCAGAAATTTTGCGATACATAGAAGGAAAGCTACAACTAAAGTCGAATAATAAGTAAGTAGAGAAAAAGAGGAGGATTCGACATGAAGCAATCAATCAATATTCAAGATCAGTTTTTAAATCAACTCCGTAAAGAAAATACGTTTGTGACGCTGTACTTATTAAATGGTTTCCAGCTTCGTGGGTTAATTAAAGGTTTTGATAACTTTACAGTTTTATTGGAAACAGAAGGTAAGCAGCAGCTTATTTATAAACATGCTATTTCCACATTTGTTCCGCAAAAAAACGTTTCAATTGAATTAGAGTAGAAAAAATTGTACATATCAAAAAAAGAGCGAGAAATTCGCTCTTTTTATTTTTATCTTGCATTAATAGGCAGTAACCCCCACTAATGGAAGTGTCACTTTATATAATGTAGAAACCCTTTAATGAATGCGGAAGATAGTGAGCCTAACAGTGGTATTGCCTGTATCGGGAATAGTAATTGTATTAGTAGTAGATTGAATAGTAATCGTATTTCTGGCTTTCAACGTTTCAATTGCGGAAAATGAAATTGAACTTCCAATTGCATTTGCTGAAAAGTTATCAGAAGGTATGTTGCCATTAATGGAAATGCCAAAGCCGAAGGGAGCTGAACCTGAAAATATTGTTGAAGCTGAAAAGTCAATGATATATACACCATCTTCAAGTATTGTGATTGTATCTGTTGCATCGAAATGTATGTTATTTATGTTTGAAGTAAGATTGAACCGGACGTTTTGATTGGGTTTTATAGTTTGTGAAAGTGTATTTTTTAGTACAGCTGTAGTTACCGGAAAGTTAAATCCCTGAGGCCCTCGCTCGCCCTGAGGTCCTTGCTCGCCCTGAGGTCCTTGCTCGCCCTGAGGTCCTTGCTCGCCCTGAGGTCCTCGCTCG